>JBCKXH010000114.1:0-7409 GCA_038921555.1 Paracoccaceae bacterium | reverse complement strand
TCTTGCGAAGGGTGCCAGCCAAGTTATCTCCTTGTCCAGCCAGATCAGCGGCGAGCAGCACTTCCTCAGCGCGGCCATCGCCATTGGGCTCGAACCAATGGCACCTCAATGGCTCGATAGCTGGGCTAGGTCGTCCTGCGGGTAGCGGGCGGCTGAGGGCTTTGTCATGCCGCCATTTCAAGCTCATGGATTCGCGCCGTGAATCCTCCACGGGCAGAGTTATGCAACAACGCCGTCTAACACCGGTCCGGCCGGGGCAATTGCTTTGGTTCGGTAGCTGCCGTTAGCGGCAGAGAACCAGCCCCGCGTCGCGCGGCCAGGTCAAAGCCACCGCCGCCCCTGCCGCAAGTTCCTGCGACGCTTCGGCGGCATTGGAGAAAATCACAAAGGGCTTCTCGACCCCGGCGATCGCGACCTGATAATGGATGCGGTCGCCAAGATAGGCCACTTCGCGGATCGTGCCCTGCAGGCTGTTGGCATCATCCTTGCCGACCCTGGTCACCAGCCGCACCTTTTCGGGGCGCAGCGCCAGAAAGGCCGCGGTGCCGTTGGCCGGCGCCACCCCCGGGCAAACCCCGGTCAGGGCACCAGCCGCACCGGCATCAAGGCTGACCAGATCGGCGGTGCTGGACCTGACGGTGCAGGGCATGAGGTTCATCGTGCCGACGAACTCGGCCACCTCGATGCTGGTCGGGCGGTCATAAAGCCCGCGCGGCGTGTCGATCTGCAGGATCCGCCCGCCCGACATGACGGCAATGCGGTCCGACAGCGTCAGCGCCTCTTCCTGGTCGTGCGTCACGAAGACGAAAGTGATGCCGACGCTGCGCTGCAACGCGCGTAACTCCAGTTGCATCTCTTGGCGCAGCTTTTTGTCCAGCGCCGACAGCGGCTCGTCCAGCAGCAGCACCTTGGGCCGCATCACCAGCGCCCGCGCCAGCGCCACCCGTTGGCGCTGCCCGCCCGAAAGCTGATGCGCATTGCGCTTGGCCAGCCCGTACAGCTTCACCAGTTCGATCGCTTCGGCCACCCGTCCCACCGCCTCGGCCCGGCTGATTTTCAGGTTCCGCAGCCCATAGCCGATGTTCTCTTCGACATTCAGATGCGGAAAGATCGCATAGCTTTGAAACACCATGTTGGTCGGCCGCTTGTGCGCCGGAACCCCTGCCATCGGCTGGCCGTCGATGCGCAACTGCCCGGCGCTCGGCGGCTCGATCCCGGCAAGGATGCGCAAGAGCGTCGTCTTGCCACAGCCCGAGGCACCCAAGAGCGAGAAGAACTCGCCCCGGCCGATGTCAAAGCTGATGTCATGCAGCACGGTCAGCGTGCCAAAGCGTTTGGTGATGTCGGTCAGGGTGATAAGCGGCTCTGCGGTCACGGCTCAGATATCTCCGGGGTTGTTGGACTGCACGCCGCGGCGGCGGATCACTTCGGCAAGGATCACCAGCAGCGTCGAGCCGACCAAGATCAGCGAGCCCAGCGCCAAGGTGCCGGGCAGTTTGTTCGGAAAGCGCAACTGGCTGAACAGGAACACCGGCAGCGTGCTTTCGGTGCCGGTCAGGAAGAAGGCGATGACGAACTCGTCGAAGGAGATGATGAAGCCGAGGAGCAGGCTTGAGATCACGCCGGGCATCGCCAGCGGAAATGTCACCCGCCAGAAGGTTTTCCAGGCACTGCAACCAAGATCGCGCGAGGCTTCTTCGAGCGAGGGGTCAAACCCCTCCATCCGCGCCATGAGGACGCTCAACGAGAACGGCAGGCAGATCAGGATATGCCCGGCCGTCACCGTCCAGAGCGACAGCGGGATGCCGAGGAAGCGGATGATGATGACCAGAAGCGCCACCGAAATGACGATCGAGGGGATGACCAGCGGCAGCATCATGAAGCCGACGATCGGCGCCGCCCCCGGCAGCCGGTAGCGGGTGATCGCCAGCGCCGCCGAAATCGCCAGCGCCGTCGAGGTCACCGCGACGATGATCGCGATCCGGGTGCTGTTGGCCAGCGCAGACATCATCGCGCCGTTGTCCCACATCGAGGCATAATGGCGCAGGGTGAAGCCCCTCAGCGGAAAGGTGGCAAAGTTGCCGTCATTGACGCTGAACAGCGGCAGCAGCATCACCGGGCCATACAGGAAGGCCACGAACAGCACCGCATAGACCCAAAGTGCGTCGATGTGCCGCATCATTACGCCCTCCGGGCGCGCATGCGCCAATAGCCGACCAGCGTCAGGAAGATCAGGACCAGCAGCGTGATGACCGCCATCATGGTGATCGAGATCGCAGCCCCCATCGGTGCGTTGTTGAGGCTCATGAACATCTTTTGCACCAGCGAGCCGATCATCGTGCCGCCGGTGCCGCCGACAAGTTCCGGCGTCACATAGTCGCCCACCGTCGGGATGAAGACCAAGAGCGAGGCGGCCAGCGTGCCCGGCATCGACAAGGGCAGCGTGATCCGCCGGAACCGCCGCCAGCGGCTGTCGCCAAGGTCCGAGGCGGCCTCCAAGAGCGAACGGTCGATCTTTTCCAGCGAGACATAGATCGGCAGCACCGCGAAGGCAACCCAAGCATGGGCCAGCGTGATCGTCACTGCCGTCGGGTTATAGAGCAGGAATTCCAGCGGCGCGTCGATCAGCCCGACATAGATCAGTCCCGAGTTGATGGCGCCGTTGAAGCCCAGCATGATCTTCCACGAGAACACCCGCAAAAGGTAGCTGGTCCAGAACGGAATCGTCATCAGGATGATCCAGGCGGCCTTGTTGCGCGTCACCCGGAAGGCGAGGAAATAGGCCATCGGATAGGCCAGCGTGATGACCGCAATCGTCGCCACCAGCGACATTGTCAGCGATTTGATCATCAGGATCGCCGGGACCGGATAGTCGAGATAGAAGGGAATGCCGAACCAGACCGTCGGATCGGCTGACGGCTTGATCATCTTCCAGTAGTTCGCCAAGGTAAAGCTGCGGTCCAGCTCAAAGCCGTTCTGGGTCCAGAAACTCAGCGTCACCAGCGCCATTATCGGCAGCGCCAGCATGGTGATCATCAAGATCAGCGCCGGCGACAACAGGCCATAGCCTGCCAGCCGCTTTCGCAAAATGGCGAGGTCCCGCCGGGGCCCCGCCTTTGCCGTGGTTTTGTAGCTCACGATCGGGTCAGAGCTTCAATGCCTTGGTCTCGCCCCAGACCCGGGCTTGTTCAACCTGCACCTCGTCCGAGAGGGGCCGGAAGACGATCGAGCTTTCCATCATGCTGATGGGATCGGTGATGCCCATGGCCGCAACCGCTGCCGGATCGGCCGCTGCGAAGGACTTCTGGTTGGCATGGCCATAGCCCAAGCTTTCGATCAGGTATTTGCCGGTCTCCGGCGACAGCCAGGCGTCGATGAAGTCATAGGCCGCCGCCTGATCGCCCTTGCCCGAATTCAGCAGCGTCAGCCCGCAGAACCAGGTGAAGAGGCCCTCCTTCGGCCGGGCATATTCAACCGGAACGCCGTCGGCGTGCAGGTTCTTCACCAGGTCGTTCCAGGCATAGGCGGCAACGATCTCGCCCGAGGCCAAGGCCTGCTGCACCTCGGAAGCCGAGGTCCACATGAAGCGGCTGTTGTCGATCGCCTTGACGCCCCATTCCTTTGCCGCCGCCGCCAGCGCGTCGCCCGAGATGTTGTAGACCTCGTCATAGGTCTTGCCCGACACCATCAGCCCGATGATTATCGCAAATGCGTTGTCCTGCATCGAGACCCGGCCCTTGTAGCTGTCATCAAAGAAGATCGACCAGCTTGGATCGGCCTTGAAGGCCTCTGACACCAGGTCAGGGCGGTAGGCGATCGACGAGTTGCCCCAGTCGGCCGGTGCCATCACGATATTGCCGTTGTCCAGCACACCCTCGATGGTCTTCAGGATCGGGAAGATGTCGTTCCAGTGCGACAGCCGTGCGGTGTCCAGCGGCGTCACCAGACCGGCGCTGACAAAGCGGCCGACCGTGTCGTTGCAGGGGTGCATGATGTCGGCGGCATAGCCGGCAAGGATCTTGGCCAAGGCCTCTTCCTCGCTCGAGAAGATCGAGAAGTTCGGCGTGCCTTGCTTGTCGGCAAAGGGCTTGTAATAGGTCGCATCGTCGTAGCCCGCCCATTCCATGACCGTCAGCGGCTCGGCGCCATAGGCGAAGTTCGGCAGCGCCAGCGCGCCGACACCAAACGCCCCCGCCGATTTCAGCATGTCGCGGCGTGAGACCTTGCCCTGCGCCATCTTGTCGATGAATTTGATTCGTTGCATCGGGGATCCTCCGGTTGATGAATATTGGCGTCAGCCTAGCGATGATCACACTTTTGCCGTGACTTTGCCGCTCACGATCAGGTCAGAGCTTCAATGCCTTGGTCTCGCCCCAGACCCGGGCTTGTTCAACCTGCACCTCGTCCGAGACGGTCCGGAAGACGATCGAGTTTGCCATCATGGCGGTGGGATCGGTGATGCCCATGGCCGCAACCGCTGCCGGATCGGCCGCCTCAAAGGACTTCTGGTTGGCATGGCCATAGCCCGAGCCTTCGATCAGGGCTTTACCGGTCTCCGGTGACAGCCAGGCGTCGATGAAGTCATAGGCCGCCGCCTGATCGCCCTTGCCCGAGTTCAGCAGGGTCAGCCCGCAGAACCAGGTAAAGATGCCCTCCTTCGGCCGGGCATATTCGACCGGAATGCCGTCGGCGCGCAGGTTCTTCACCAGGTCGTTCCAGGCATAGGCGGCAACGATCTCGCCCGAGGCCAAGGCCTGCTGCACCTCGGAAGCCGAGGTCCACATGAAGCGACTGTTGTCGATCGCCTTGGTGCCCCATTCCTTGGCCGCCGCCGCCAGCGCGTCGCCCGAGATATTGTAGACCTCGTCATAGGTCTTGCCCGACACCATCAGCCCGATGATGATTGCCAACTCGTTGTCCAGCAACGAGACCCTGCCCTTGTAGCTGTCGTCAAAGAAGATCGACCAGCTTGGATCGGCCTTGAAGGCCTCCGACACCAGATCCGGGCGGTAGGCGATCGAAGAGTTGCCCCAGTCGGCCGGCGCCATCACGATATTGCCGTTGTCCAGCACACCCTCGGCGGTCTGCAGGATCGGAAAGATGTCGTTCCAGTTCGACAGCCGTGCAGTGTCCAGCGGCGTCACCAGACCGGCGCTGACGAAGCGACCGACCGAGTAGCTGCAGGGGTGCATGATGTCGGCGGCATAGCCGGCAAGGATCTTGGCCAAGGCTTCTTCCTCGCTCGCGAAGAGTGAAAAGTTCGGCGTGCCTTGCTTGTCGGCAAAGGGCTTGTAATAGGTCGCATCGTCGTAGCCCGCCCATTCCATGACCGTCAGCGGCTCGGCGCCATAGGCGAAGTTCGGCAGCGCCAGCGCGCCGACACCAAACGCGCCCGCCGATTTCAGCATGTCGCGGCGTGTGACCTTGCCCTGCGCCATCTTGTCGATGAATTTGATTCGTTGCATCGGGGATCCTCCGGTTGCTAAGTTTTACATAAGTCTAGCGATGATTGCGCCCCTGCATAGCCGAAATAACCGCTTGGGGCAAAAATAACTGACTGTTCATCCAGTCAAATCCGACACAGCCCGACTTGAGCCTTGTCAAAATGGGCTTTCGGCTCGAAAGTCGGGCAAGACTTTCATGGAGCAAACCAATGTCCGCGCCCGAAACCCTGCTGGTCAACGCCGATATCCGCACCATGGACCCAAATGTGCCGCGCGCCCGCGCCCTTGCCATTCGCGGCGGACGAGTGGCGGCACTTGGCGATGATGCGACGATCCGGGCCATGGCGGACAGCGGAACGGAGGTCATCGACTGCGGCGGGCGGCTGGTTCTGCCGGGGTTCCACGACACCCATCTGCATGTGCAGGACGGCGGCCACCGCTTCATCTCCAGCGCCGACCTGTCCGGGGCGCGGACGGTGGCCGAACTGCAGGCGATATTGCGCGCCTTCGCCGCCAGCCACGACCGGCTTTGGGTCTATGGCGGCTTTTACTATTCGGGCGTCTTCGCCGAGCACAACCTGACGCGCGAGGTGCTGGATGCCGCCGTGCCGGACCGGCCCTGCTACATCCTGGCCTCGGACGCCCACACCGGCTGCATCAACTCGCGCGCCTGCGAGATGATCGGACTGAGCGCCGAGACGCAAGACCCGCCGACCGGCCATTTCGTTCATGACGCGGCGGGGCGGCCCACCGGCCTGTTGCACGAGCGCGCCACGACCTGGGTCGCGGATCGGATGCCCAAACCCGATGATACCGAATATGCCGAGGGCGTGCTTTTTGCCCAACGCCACGCCAATGCCCACGGCATCACCGGCGTTCTGGATGCTTCGGTGGGCGAGCGGCACGCAAGGGTCTACCGCTCCCTGGCCGAGCGTGACGCCCTGACGGTGCGGGTGCTGGCAACCGCCCGCGTCGATCCGTCCGAGACCACCGAAGCCGCGCTGGCCCGGGTCAGCGCGCTGCGCGCCGCAGCACAATATCCGATGTTCCGCATCCATTCGGCCAAGTTTTTTCTCGATGGCGTGATCGAGAACCGCACCGCCGCGATGATCGAGGACTATTCCGACGCCTTGGGTGGCAGTGCGCCGCTGATGTTCACCCAAGCCCAGATCAACGAGATGTTCGTAGCCTTTGACGCCGCGCGCTTCCAGATCCATGTCCATGCCATCGGCGATCTGGCGACCCATGCCGCGCTGAACGGCATGGAGCAGGCGCGCCGCGCCAATGCGCCGTGGCCCAGCCTGCACCATATCGCCCATATCCAGTTCCTCGACCCCGCCGACCTGCCGCGCTTTGCCGAACTGGGGGTTGTCGCCAACGTCCAACCGCTTTGGGCGCGGCACGAACCCTCGGTCACCGACATCGCCTTGCCGATGGTGGGCGAGGCGCGGGGCAAATGGATCTATGCCTTCCGCTCGCTCTGGGACGCGGGCGCGCTGATGACGATGTCCAGCGACTGGACCGTCTCGACGCTGAACCCTTTCAAGATCATCGAAACCGCCGTCACCCGGCAGCCGCCGAAGAAGGAAGGCAAGGGGCCGGTGTTCCTGCCCGAACAACGGATGACGGTGCCGGAATGCGTCGAGGCCTATACGCTGCGCGCGGCCCAGGCAGGGTGGCGGCTGAATGAGACCGGCTCGCTCTCGGTCGGCAAGTTCGCCGATGCGATCCTGCTTGATCGCGACATCTATGGCTGCAACCCCTATGACATCGGCGACACCAAGGTGCTGCTGACGCTGCTGGCCGGGCGGGCAGTGCATTCGGCGTGGCCTGCCTAGGGGTGGGACGGTGGCGGCGGCGTATCCAGCCTTTCCCAACCACAAGCTGCAGAGATAAGCGCCTGCCCGGGCGGGTGCGAAACGCGCCCGCCGTGGGGCGGGCCAAGCGCCTGGCCGTCGCCAAGCG
>JBCKXH010000113.1:0-7628 GCA_038921555.1 Paracoccaceae bacterium | reverse complement strand
AACCCGCTGTTTGAGGCAGTAGATCGTTCCTGGCTGAATAGCCGGATAATCGGGGTGCGGCGGCACCACAGCGTAGAGGCCCAAAGGAGCGTTTTCGAGTTGCTCCCGGTTCGCTTCGATGTAACCCATCAACTCAACCCGGAAATCATCGAGCGTGAATTCATTCAGGGCAACCGTTTCGTTGAAATCCTCAAGATCAAGAACTTCGTCTTTAAGCCGAAGGAGCTGCTTGTCCCGGTAACGTAGATCGTTCTGGATCAGGTCTTCGATATCTGCAGTTTCAAGAATATTGTCCTCTGCGGTCGCCGAAATATCGACGAGTGCCATCCGGGCCTCGACCCGATTCTTGAGGTTGATATACTTGTTCAAGTCTGGCGTCGGCCAAAAGTTCACGAGCTGTATGTGGTTGTTAAGGCTTCCAATTCGATCAATTCGACCGAAGCGCTGAATGATCCGCACCGGGTTCCAGTGAATGTCGTAGTTGATCAAATAATCACAGTCTTGAAGGTTTTGACCCTCAGAAATGCAGTCGGTGGCGATCATGATGTCGATCTCACCGTCTTGCGGCATGGATTTCATTTTGGCCCGTTGCTTTGCCCTGGGCGAAAAGTTCGTCAAGATATGCGAGAAGTCTGGCTTGCCGAAGGTTGTTCGGTTCGGCCTTGCGCCACCGGAAACCAGCGCGATGTGCACCCCAAGAACCTTTTGGGCCCAGTCCTCCAGCGCTTCGTATAGATAGGCTGCGGTATCGGCGAAGGCACTGAATACGATGACTTTGCGATTGTCTTCGCCCCGCGTATTTTTCTCGGGATTCCTAACCTTGCGTTCGATCAACCTCTTGATTTCTGCCAGTTTTGCATCGCTTGAAACATCCACCGACTTTGCGGCGTTGGACAGCAGAGACAATTGTTGCTTGTCGGTGGCGAGATCCTTCAACCAACGATCAACATCGAGGTGCGCCATCTCGAACTTGAGCTTCGTTCCAACCTGGAAGGCTTCTGTCAGTTCGTCATCATCCTCATCAACGGCGTGGAACAGATCTGGCTGCAGGTCGCCCATCGCTGTTTTGGCGTGTGCTTTGTAATCCAGCAGGCGCTTCTCGAGGCTTTCAATCTTCTGAACGGTCCTTTCCATCGTGATAGCGAATGCATGGACCGAGCTTTCAAGGCGCTTCAGAAAGTTCACCTTGATCATGCCAATTAGGAACTTTTCACGGTTAGCCTGCGAAAAGTTCAAAATCTTGCGTTCTTCATATTGGGCCACATAGCCCGCAAAAACATAGCGCGATGGGTTGAACAGTGAGAGCTCATACTTCGAAAGTTCGTCATTCAACCGATCGTAAGACAAAAATCTTCCCTTGAGATCAATTTCCGAGAAAATCGAAATTGGCTTCCGACGTTTCGGGAAGTTTCCGATCTTTTCCAGAGAGGACCTATAGTATTTTTTGATGTGGTTTCGTGATCTTGCGATTGTCAACTCATCGAGGAGGGTGAAAAAGGACGCAGGCAAACGGTCCATCAAGTCACGGGCGTCGCGTTCACCACTGCGCCGGGCCCATTCCATGAAAGTCTTTTGCGCAGTCGCGAGCGTATCCTTGATGCTGTTGATCGCAAGGTCGGTTGAAAACGCAGAATCGCGCCCCTCGGTTACAAAATAGATTTGGTTTCGCAAGTCACGAAGGTCGTTGTTGACCGGGGTTGCCGATAGCAGAAGGACTTTGGTTTTAACGCCCTTCTTGATCACATCATCCATGAGCCGCTCGTAACGGCTCTTGCGAATGGTGTTTCCATCTTCGTCTCGCTTGCCTTTCGTGTTGTTTCTGAAGTTGTGAGATTCATCGATCACAATGAGGTCGTAGTTACTCCAGTTTATCGTCGACAGGTCAATTCCATCCACCCTGCCGGTTTCTCTTGATAGATCCATGTGTGACAGAACCGTATAGCTGAAGCGATCCCTTAGAAACGGATTCAGGTCGCTGTTGTTTTGGGCAAGGAAAACGGTCCAGTTGTCCCTGAGCCTCTTTGGGCAAAGCACGAGAACGCGATGGTTTCGAAGCTCAAAGTATTTGATGACGGCAAGTGCTGAATAAGTTTTCCCAAGCCCTACGCTATCGGCAAGTATGCAACCGTTGTGAGCGTTAATTTTGTGAATTGCGCCCTTCACACCATCTTTTTGGAAGTCAAACAAGGCCTTCCAAATTTCGGTATCGACAATGGCTGTCTGCTCAAACAGCGCCGCATCGGCGTCCTGCCCCGATATAAAACGTTCAAAGACATGATATAACGTCTTAAAATAGACAAACTCCGGCGGATGATTAACATATAGTTGCTCAAGATAGCGAAGAACTTCGTCCTTTACGTCAGAAACGAGCTGTTCGTCGTTCCAAATGGCGTCAACCAAACCTTCAGATCAGATCGGTCCCGATCACTATCAACGATGAGATTTAGCTCGATGTTGGGTGTAGTAGAAATTCCCAAACCGCGCCGAGTGAAGTTTGAGCTGCCTACGATCGCATGTTCTCTCCTACCATCGTCGACGTGATACATTTTCCCATGAACAAAATTCGCATCAAGAACTGATCGAATCTCGACTTTTCCCTTGATCCACTGAGCACAATCAAAAGCGACTTGCCCCTGGCGAAGCCTATTGGCAAGCTCCAATCCATCTTCCTCGATCGAAAACCTCTTGCGTTCGGTTTTCTCCGGGTCAAGCGACCCGATGAAGCGCGGTTCGCCGAACAAGAATCTGAGGCTTTCGATGCCATCTAGGTTTGACCTAAGTGCCTGGTAGGCGTGAATCGTAAAGTAGGCCGACACAACGGACAAAATACTTCCCTCGGAGACGCGTATTTTCAGGAAATCTGCGACAGAACCCCTTGAGTGATTGTCTCGAATCCCATGCATTGGGGAGGTGATGGATGGTGTCATTCCGTTTGGCTCGATTCTTGCGCTTTTTGCTCCAAAATTGGGGGCAAAGCTGCTTAGGCTGCGATGCGTGAGACTTTTTGTTCTCCGTCGTGACCCTACTTGGTTCGATTTCAAGTTCAAGGAGTAACGCGGATTGGTCTTGCAGAAATCGAAGCCCCGGGTAGCGGGTGGCCAGCAAGCGCGCTTGATCGTGCGCGAGTATCACCCCGCCGTCAGCCCCCACCACCCGCAACCTCGGCTTCAGCATCTCACCCACCGCATTCACCCCGGCCCTCAGCGGCGAGTCTATCAGGTGGGCGTAGCGCTGGGTGGTGCCGATCTGGGTGTGGCCGAGCAGCCGTCCGATCATTTCCCGCGAAGCCCCGCCAGAGACCAGCAGCGATGCGAAGGTGTGGCGAAGGTCGTGGATGCGAACGTCGGGGATGTCGGCTTGCACGCGCATCCGCTCCCAGAAGCGTTTGAGATCGACCACCGGCTGACGAGGCACATCGCCGGGGAACAGAAACGGGCAGCCCTTTGGCACGGCATCGCCGCGCAGCCGGATCAGGGCGACGGCTTCATGCGAGATCGGCACGCGGTGGACACGGCGTTGCTTGGTGTAGGCGGCCTGCTTGATCCAAATTGCCAGATCAAGGTTGAATTGATCGAAGGTCGCGGTGCGGGCCTCGCCGCAGCGGGCGCCGGTCAGCATGCAGAGGCGGATGATCCCGGCGGCACGCTGATCAGCGTCGGCGCAGAGGGCGTCTGCGAGGCGCTGGATTTCATCGAAGGACAGGAAGCGCTCGCGGGCCGTTTCTGGGCGCTTGCGGAAGCTGGTGGCGGGATTGTCGGTGCGCATTTTCCACGCGACGGCGAGGGTGAACATCTTGCGCAGCACCTCGCCGACACGGTTGGCGCGGATCGGTGTGGGCGTCGGCGGTTTCAGCGGCCCTTTGCGTTTGGCCTTCGGCTGTGGCTTTGAAGGCCGGGGTCGCCCCTCGGCGATGCTGGTCAGCAGGCGGTCAACGTCGGTCGAAGTGATGTCGGTCACCTTCCGGCTGCGCCAGACCGGCAGAACAAGCGTGGTCATCATGCTCTTCTGATCGCTGGCGTTTGTTTTGGCCAGCTTGGGCAGATGCTCGTCGATGAAGCGCTCGGCCAGATCCTTGATGGTGGGCGCGTGGCGGGCACCTTGCCGCATATCCATCGGATCTTCGCCACGATCGATGTCGCGTTTGAGGCGCTTGGCTTCTTCACGCGCGGCGACCACCGACCAACTGGGCCATGTGCCGATCGTCATACGGCGCTGCCGCCCGGCGGCGCGGTAGATCAGGATGAACCCCTTGCGACCCGACAGGAACACGCAGAGGCCGAAGCCTGCGCAATCCTCGTCGAACACCACATACTTCCGCGTGCCGATTTCAGCAGCCTTTACAACTCGTTCGGTCAGGTGCGTTCCCATTCGGTTCCTCCATTTCAGGCCGACTGAGCAAAGAGAATCGGCAAAGAGCAACCTGCTCCACGCAAGGGTCCGGCAGAGAGGCGGAAACCGGCAGAAACAAACCGGCAATTCTGCCGCTGGTTTTGCGGCCTCGGCAGAATCAGGTTTAGCCCGGGTTCAACTCCTGCCAGATCGCCTTTATCCGGCGACGGATCGTGCTCTCGTCCGGGGCCTCGCCATCGGCGGAATTGGCGATGAACCATTCCTGCATCTCAACGACTAAGTCACGCTGTTGCGCAGGAAATCCACCCGTGTAGACCCGTTTGAACAGGGCCATGTGAAAGCCCTCCCAGTCGTATCTCCCCGGTGCCCCCGGCCCTGCGTTGCGGGTCCGGCCAATCCCATGCGCTTCCTCGAAACGATCGATTTCGCGGGCGGTGATCATGATGTCCGCCGCAGTCAGCCGCAAACCGCGCGCCGGTTCGGTGATGGTCTTCCAGTCCTCGCCCGGCGACTGGCGCACTTGCGTCACATAGATTCTCTTCGCCCCCTTGCCATAGGGACGGAACAACGCCCGCACTTCGCTGCCTGGGACGTGCATCAGACCGGACGCACATTCCGTGCCGAATTTGACTGCGGAGAACCCTGCGACGAGATTGATTTCGTCGGACATCGCATAGTTGATCACCTCGGTCTGGGAGCACCCCCACCGACCTGCAACATTAAGAATCGAATAGAAATACTGCGCCGGAAACGCCATGCCTGCCTCCTGTTACGACCCCCAATATGACCGTGGCTTCGTAACGCACGAAACCCGCCCCCAACCTTTCGGCAGGGGTGACCATCTGGCGATTCTGGTTGTGAACTGCTCTCCCCGAAGTTGTCAGAGTTCCGCGTTTGTTCAAAATGAAATCCGAGGGCGCCCCTCCGAAAACGGTGGATAAAAGGACCGGCAGAATTGCCGGTTCGTTTCTGCCGGTTTCTGCCTCTTTGCCGGTGCCCTGCCCGTGCTTGTCTCGACTCACTGATTTCAGCGCGCCAATCGGGGAGCGCTGGGCATGGAGAAAAGACATGAAAAAGATTGGCTTGAAGGAAATTGCCGACGCGGTGCCAGAAGTGGACACCGGCCTTCTGACTGGCTGGCTGGACCGGGCCGACCTTGCGCGGGAACTGACCCTGTCGGTCGATACCTTGCAGCGCTGGGAGACCCGCCGCATGGGCCCACCCTGCGTTCGGGTGGGGCGCAAGGTGATTTACCGCATGGAGGCCGTGCGGGACTGGCTGCGCGAGCAGGAGGCCCGAAAGGCGCTGACCAGCCGTGCTGTAGTGGCGCGGCGCTGAGGGGGTGATCATGGCACAAATCACCACCCCCACAGGCACCATCCCGGTCACCGCGCTGATCGCCGAAGCCCAGCGCGAGTTGGATCTGCGTCGGCAGGTCTACTGGGCCAGCGTCCGGACAGGCACGATGCGTCAGATTGATGCCGACAGGCGTATCGCCCTGATGCAGGCGATTGTCAGGCGCCTGACCGTGACGGCCGCGCTATGAGCGTTCAGGCCATCACCTGGGCGCTGGATTATGCCGCGAGCGGCGTCACCGAAAAGGTAATCCTGCTCGTGCTGGCAAACTATGCCAACGAATACGGCTTCAGCTGGCCGTCGCAAAAGACCCTCGCCGATCAGACCGCGCTGGGCGAGCGCACCGTGCGCCGGGTGCTGGCAGACATGGACACCCGTGGCGTGATCCGCCGCATCCCCCGCCGCCGCGGCAATGGCAGCCGCCAGTCGGACATGATCCTGCTGACAGCCTTCGAGGGTCGCAAACCGGCCCCTCCCGGCATGCTGGACGACCGGCTGGAAGATGGGCCGGATGAGGTCGAATCCGGCCCTCCGGACCAACCGGCCATTGGCGACAACCGGCCAATGCGGCCGCTTGACAACCGGCCACCAGACCCGGACCCCCCGGCCACAGTGGCCGCCCTTGATACTTCACTGATACTAAAGATTACTACTACTGCGCGTGACGTGCCCGCGAGGGACGCCCACGCATCCGGTCTTGACCACTCCGCTGTGATCGCAAGACATCCCGAAGCGGCTTGCCTCGCGGCCTGTGGTGAAGGCCTTTGCCCCGAGGCAAGGGCGGTGATCCAGGCAACCGCGCCGGTGATCGAAGGCTGGCTGTCGGCAGGTTACGATCTCGACGCCGAAATCCTGCCGGTGCTGCAAGCCCGCACGCGGCACAAGCGCGATAGCCCGATCCGGACTTGGGCGTATTTCACCCCGGCAATCTCCAAGCGCCATGCCCAGAGGGCAGCGCTGGCGGCAAGGGCAGCAAGTGCTGGGGAAACGGGAAACGCGGCCACGGCCAGCGCGCCAATCAGCACACAGGATATCCTGCAGCGCACCGCCGCATGGATCAACTCGGGCCGCTACGTGCCCCCCAGCGCGGTGTCCAACGTGATGCGCGACGCGCTGCTGCGGGCCGGGCTGGTGACCGAGGCCAGCCTGCGCGCCCACCAGATTTATTGACCAGATTGGAGGACCGAATGACACTGACACCCCGCGACATCGAGGATCGCTTTGAGGAGGCCGCCTACACCCTGCGCCGCCTGCCCGAGAAGGACCGCCCCCGTGGCTATGGCTCATCCTGGCCGCCCGTGGTGCAGGAGGCCAAGCACGCTTACGGCTACACGCCCGAGGCCCCGATGCGGGTGATCCCCAGCGCTGCCGCGATCAGCCGGATGGAGGAATGCTTTGACTGGCTGATGCTGATCGACCCTCAGGATGCCCGCATCGTCTGGCTCCGGGCGGACGGCATGCGCTGGCGGCAGGTCTGCATCCGCGCCGGTGTTGTGCGATCGAACGCCTGGCGGCGCTGGGCGGCCGCACTTCTGACGGTCGCGAAAAAGCTGAATTCTCAAACGAAAACAAAGCGCAAGCTGAAGGTTCCGGAGCCTCCCGTCTCAAAACCCGGCGCAATACCGCGCGAAAGCGTGGTGAACACGCAGGATAACCCGCAAAACACGTTGAACTTCAGGCGAGACATTTCTTCCGGTTATGAGGCATAAAAGCGATAGGCTGGTGGAACATATGGGCGACAGATCGCCTGGCTTCACCGCCATTTCGGGCGCTCTCCCCGCGCCTCCCGCGATGCCCCCCGGCCCCCGGTTCCACCCGGGCTTTGGGTGTATGCGGGGGGGCAGAGGCGCGTTAAGCCTCTAGCGTCAAACATTTTTTCTGGGTTCGCGCCTTGGGTGCGCACTTTGGGTTCGCAGGTGCGC
>JBCKXH010000112.1:0-7631 GCA_038921555.1 Paracoccaceae bacterium | reverse complement strand
TCTGCCTGCTTGCAGTCGGCGGGTGCATAGGCTCAGCGCCCGCCCGAGACGTTCAGGATCGATCCGGTGATATAGGAGGCCGCATCCGACAACAACCAGATCGTTGCATTCGCCACTTCTGCGGCGGTGCCCGCCCGCCGCATCGGCAGGTTCACCGCAAACTGCGCGGCAAAACCCGCGCCGTGCCAGTCGTGAATCGGCGTGTCGATCACGCCCGGCCTTATCGCATTGACCCGGATGCCCTGCATGGCCACCTCACGCGCCAGGCCTATGGTCAGCGAATCCACACCGCCCTTTGAGGCAGCATAGGGCACTTCTTCCGGCAGCCCGCCCAGCACGGCCGCCATTGAAGATTTATTGACAATCGCCCCCCACCACCGCCCCGCGCCGTTGACATGCGCCGGACCGCCTCACGGCAGCAATAGATCGGCCCGGCCAGATTGACGGCCAAAGTCCGCTCAACCAATGCCGCATCGGTGTCGGCAATCGCCCGCACCCCAAAAATGCCACCGGCATTGTTCACCAGTGTCGTCACCGGACCCAGCGCGGCATCAACCGATTGAAATAGCCGCACAATATCGGCCTCGATCCCCATATCGGCCTGCACCGCTACAGCCGTGCCGCCCGCGCCCCGGATCTGGGCGCATACCGCCTCAGCCTCATCGCCATGCACGCCGTAATGCACCGCCACGCGGTAGCCGGCCTGCGCCCCAACCAGGGCCGTTGCCGCGCCGATCCCACGACTGGCGCCGGTTACCAGCAAAGTTCCTGCCAAGCCTGCCTCCTCAAATTACCTGTTCCGTCGCCGGATCAATCAGAACGGCGTGGGTCATGTCAAGATCGGTCTGGCTCCGCTCCGCCGGCGCGCTGACCTCATGCGCACCCAGCTCGATAATGATGCTGACCCCGCCCAAAGGCAAGATCGCCTGCACGCGCGTCCCCGTAGGCTGCGCCAGCTCCACCCTCACCTCAATCCGCACATGGTCGGGGCCAAGCACGCCAGCGGCTCGCGCGATGAGCAATGGCAGACGACGCCCATCAATGCAAACGTCCGGGACAGGGGAATCGCGTTTGGGATTTGACCTGATCTGAGGGGGTATTGCTGTTCTGGCGGAGATGGATTCTTGGGTGGGGATCGCCCTTTTGGAGCCCGTTCCCCGCATGGACATCTTTCTCGCCGCCTTCGACGACGTCCCCGATCCCCGGGCCGACAACGCGCGTCACGACCTTTGCGAACTGCTTGTCGTGGCATTCGTCGCCGTGCTCTGCGGAGCAACCAACTGCGCCGAGATGGCAGCCTTCGGCAGGGCAAAACAGCATGTTTTCAAGGACTTCTTAAAGCTCAGGCATGCGATCCCGTCGCATGACACCTTCTCGACGGTGTTCCGGATGATTGATCCGAAGGTGCTGGATGCGGCCTTCGGGCGGGTGCTGGCCGAGATCGCGGCACTGCTCGGCGACGGCGATGTCATCGCCATTGACGGCAAGGCACTGCGCGGCGCGCGCGACAAGGGACAAGGCGCGCGGACCCGGATGATGGTCTCGGCCTATGCCACGCGCCTGCGCCTGACGCTGGCCACGGTGGCCGCCGACCATGGTGGCGAACTGGAGGCGGCGATCGAAGTGCTTGGCCTGATCGCTCTCAAGGGCAAGGTCGTGACCGCCGATGCGCTGCACTGCAATCGCCGTACGGTTGCAGCGATCACGCAGGGCGGCGGCGATTATTGCCTGGCGCTGAAGGCCAACCAGGACTCGCTGCTGTCCGACGCCAGGTCCTGCTTCGGCAAGCTGTCGCCAGACCACCCGGTCGCGCGTCAGGAGGAGAAAGGCCATGGCCGCAAGGAGACCAGGACCGGCACGGTGGTTTCCGCCAAGGGTTTGGCCGAACACCATGATTTCCCCGGACCGAAGGCATTCGGCCGCATCGAGGAGCTATGCGAGACGGACGGCACCATACAGACCGAAACCCGCCATTTCGCGCTGTCATGGATGCCCGCGCCCGAGGTTTTCATGGCCACCGTCCGCGCCCATTGGGAGATCGAGAACGCGCTGCACTGGCAACTGGATGTCTCGTTCCGCGAGGACGCCGCGCGCAACCGCAAGGATAACGGTCCCGCCAACATCGCCATCCTGCGTCGCCGCGCCCTCGACATCGCCCGCCGAGACACATCCAAGGGGTCGCTCTCGATCAAACTGAAGCGGGCGGGTTGGAGCGATGCGTTTCTTCTCAACCTTCTCAATCAGTTAGCGCGAACTTAGGCCAAACGCGATTGCCCTGCCGTCCGGAGGGTGATCCCGCCCAGCCTTATTGCGCGCAACTTGGCGGTGCTGGGTATCGGGCGCGCCGCAAGCGGTGCGGACGGCGGCGCAAGCTGGTCGTCGACAGTTGGTTGCACGGCTTTGTGCAGGGCAAACTGGTCCAACTGCGCTGGTCTCCCGAGCAGATTGCGTGCAAGCTGAAGGCCATGCACCCCGAGGATCCGACGCGCCTGATCAGCCATGAGACCATCTATGCCGCGATCTACGCGCGGCCGAGGGGTGGGCTGAAAGCCGAGATGATCGCCGCCCTGCGACAACACAAACCCGCGCGGGGACTACGGCGCACGACGCTGGCGGGCGGCTCTATCGCCCCGGAATCGTTGAGGATCATCCACCGCCCCGAAGAGATCGAGGCCCGATTGGTGCCCGGTCACTGGGAAGGCGATCTGATCAAGGGCGCCTTCAATCGTTCCTCGGCGGGCACTTTGGTCGAGCGCAAGACCCGCTTCGTCATGCGGCGCTACGATTGATCCCCCGGATCAATCGCTTGACGCTTGCATTATGCAAAATGAATGGAAATGGGGCCGAGGCGGTTCTCGACAGCTTCACCCGGCAGATGAAGCGGCTGCCCGCAGCACTCCGCAAGAGCATGACCTATGATCGTGGATCGGAAATGGCCTGCCGCCTGAAGATCGACATCTGGTTCTGCGATCCTCACGCGCACTGGCAGCGCGGTAGCAACGAAAACACCAACGGTCGGCTGCGCCAGTTCATGCCAAAGGGAGCCGACCTGAGCGATGCAAGCCAGACCTGGCTGAACGACGTCGTCGCCCTGATGAACAACCGCCCCAGAAAGACCCTGGGCTGGAAAACACCCGCCGAAGCCATGCCGAAGAAATGGCCGCCTTCAATGAAGCCGTTGCACTTGCAATTTGAATCCGCCCTTCCCCTTTCCCCGATGTCTTCAGACCACGCGAACGGTCTCGGCGGTGCTGAGGGCCGAGAAGCGGTTCATGAGGGCGATGCGGATGTGGATTTCGGTGGTCTGGCGGTCAGGGTCTCTCGCGGCGATGCGTTCTTCGAAAGCTTTGAGGCACCGCGTCTTGGCCTCGATCCGACCTCGGTCATGGTATCCGGTCCACTGCTTCCAGAACGCCCGGCCATAGTGGCGGGTGGCGCGCAGGGTTTCGTTTCGGGCGCGCGCCGCCGGGCAGTCTTCCTTCCACGGTCGGCCGTTCTTGCGGATCGGTATGATCGCTGTGGCCTGGCGCTCGATGATGGCGGTGTGGCAGCGGCGGGTGTCGTAGGCTCCATCGGCGGTCACCGTGCCGATCTGCTCGCCCTCGGGGATCTGGACGACCGGGGTCTTCTGCCTGCGGCACAGGGTCGAGTAGTCCGGCACGGGCCAGTCCAGCCCCGCCAGCCGCAGCGGGTTGGCCACCATGCCTTCGGCTTGTCTCAACGGCAGCTTGAACAGGACCTTGATCGTCAGGCAGAACTGGATCGCGGCATCGGAGAGCACCGCAGGACGCCCCGGTCGGCCGTCATGCGGCGCAAGCCAAGCCATCTCCTTGTCCAGCCAGATCAGCAGCGAGCCGCGCTTCCTCAGCGCGGCCCTCGCCATTGGGCTCGCCTCAATGGCTCGATAACTGGGCCAGTTCGTCGTGCGATAGCGGGCGGGTGAGGGCTTTGTCATGCCGCCCTTCTAAGCTCATGGATTCACGTTGTGAATCCTCCACGGGTGGAGTTGTGCGACAACGCCGCAGACCCTGATGCGTTAGGTCCATCTCTACAACACGCAACTGCCGCAGTCAGCCCTGATGAGCCGAACCCCGATGCAGGCCATGAAGGTCTGGCACCAATCCCACCCGCACAATTTCGTCAAAACGCCCCGCAATCGTCCGGGACGCGACACCTAGTCACTTGTTATCGTTCCACATTGCTATAGTGCTCTCGATTTGAGGCGAAACCACGCGACTTCGAAAGTCAGAAAGTCTAATGACGTTGCTGGCAACAGCCTCCGCTTCGTTCACCTCCTGCGTCACGACATCCAGAACGCTTGATATTGCTGAAACGCATTTTCTCAAATTGTTCTCCTTCGCGTAGTCCTCCAACTCACAGAATATACCGATCATCCAGTCGTGCCTGCTAACCATTTTCATCCACCGCCTTTCAAAATAGAATCAGATTCTAATCACTTCGCACCGAAATTATGAATATTTAGTTACTGAATGATTTCTGGGCACCTCGATTTTTGACTGTTTTCTCGACCATGGAGCAGTTGGTGCCGCCTGAAGCGCATGGGAGACCGTCAGCTGACGGGTTGTTGCGTCTGGTTTGATGATGCGTTGCGCATTTCAGGGTCGTTTTTCGTGATGCGCAGCATGATCTGCGTCTTTGGCTGACCGTTCTTTCACGCCGGATATGGGTTGATGCGGCGCAACTGGCAGAGGCGGCGCATGTTGTAGGCGAGGTTCTTCATCCCGATCTTGGCCTTGGCCCGCACCAGGCCAATAGTCCGCACCAGGGTGCCGCCCATGTCGTTGGTCTGCGCACCGAAGACGTGTTCGACGCGAACCCGCACGCTGGACTTGGTCCGGTTGCTGCCCTTGGCCTGTGCGCTCAGCGGCTTGCCGCGCGTGCCCTTGCGGTGGATGTGGCTTTTCAGCTTCCGGTCGCGCAGCTTGGCCTCCATCTCTTCGGACCGATAAGCCGCATCCGCCCACACGCCAGAACCGGTATTGCCCTGCATCAGCAGGTGATCCACCGCCTGGCTGTCATGCAGAGCGGCATCGCTGACGTAGTAGCGCCGCACCAGCTTGTGCATGCGGTCCACATTCACGTGGTTCTTGTAGCCGTAATGCGACTTTCCATGCTTCTTCGTCCAGCGCGCGTCCAGGTCTTTCTGGCATCGCTTTGCGGGCTTGTTTTCCCAATCCTGGGGCACCTCGCCCTTCTTGATCGCCGCGTTCTCGTCGCGTGTGTTGTGATTGCGCGGCACCGGCACGATGGAGGCGTCGAGGATCTGACCGCCGCGCGCAATGTAGCCTTGCCGCGCCAGATGACCGTCAAACAACCCGAACAACTCCTCTACCTTGCCCGCCTGCGCCAGCGCATCGCGATACAGCCACACCGTCTTGGCATCGGGCACCCGGTCCCCGAGTCCAAGCCCCAGAAACCGCATGAAGGAAAGCCGGTCGCGGACCTGATACTCGATCTGGTCATCCGACAGGTTATAGAGCGCGCTCAGGACCAGCGTTTTGAACATCAGAACCGCGTCCATCGGCTTGCGTCCGGCGCGGGACTTGCGATCCGCATCCGGCTTGCGCCAGACCCGCTCAAGAGCCGGGCGAAACTCCTCCCACGGCACAACAGCGTCGATCTCGACCAAAGGGTCCTTCTTGGCGTCTAGGCTCGCGTAACGGTCCGAAAGATCGAAAAAACCCATCTGCGCCATCAGCCCACCCCCAGTGCCGGTTCATGATCCCATCATACCGCAGCGCAAAGGTCAGGGCAATTTTTAGAGGTGCCCTTCTAAATGTCGCGTCCAAGGCTTATCCCTTTGGCTCCGGTCGCTACAGCATCTTGATGTCTCGTCGGACCGGAGAGGCTGCGCGAACTCGGGCTTGGAGGGGGGCATGTGGCTTGGTTCAGTGTTGCAGAGGCGCCGCCAGGCCTCTGCTGGCCGGGTCAGGCGCGATGCTCGACAATGTCGCGATAGGTGGCCGGCGCGAGACCGACACCGATCCCGAGGAGCCGGTCGAATGCCGTTCGCAGATGGCGCCGGCGGTTCCAGTGGAAGACGAACTCGTCGAGGCAGCGTTGGATGTGCTTCTGGCGAAAGCCGTGGAACACGCCATTCGCCCACCGCTTGAGGTTTGAGAATACGCGATGCACCCAGTGAAGGATCTCGTGTGCCTTTCGGCCGGAGACAACCTTGGTCTCGTGGGTGTTGTTCGGCATGTTCTCGTAGCTGATCAGGCCGTCGGTGATGACCTGGGCGCGCGGGCTCGACCATTCGGCCGACGAAGCCATGCAGAGTCTTCGACGACCTGTCGAAAATCTGTTCCAGCCGGATGCGCCTGGGATGACGGTCCTCCGAGATCTCGACAGCCCCAACTATCCTGATTTTCTTCGAAGAACCCGGTTCTCCCGCCGGGCGCTCGAGGGGGTCTGCCTTGCGCCGGAAGGGCATCTCGGCCTCGTCGACCTCGACGATCTCCTGTAGCAGGCCCCGGTCAGGATCGACCATCGCCTGGCCCCGCCGCGGCACCCGCAAACCAACGGCATGGCCGAGCGATTCAACAGACGGAATGAGGAGGCGCTGCAAAGCCACCACTTCCGCTCGGGCGAGGAACTGGAAGCCACGCTGCACCGCTATGTGCTGCTCTACAATCAGCAACTTCCGTAGTCAGGCTTGGACAGCAAGACGCCCTTGCCGGCGATGAAAGAATGGTGCAAGCTCAAACCCAAGCTGTTCAAGAAACAGCCATATCACCTTCCGGCGTGAGCCTTTTCTTTATGGGCTTGCTGCTGAGGCGCTGCGCCGCCTTCCGTCACTTAGGACTCACCGCAACTCACGAATTTGCGCTGAGATATGGCGCTTCTCCACGGCAATGACGTTTCACCCAACCCAAGGAGCCCTATCTTGAAAACTTCTGACAACCGAGCGCCCCCGATCGAACGCCTGCCGACCCGGCTGAACCTTGTCCGGGCGGGTAATGGCGGCTGGATCGTGGCGGCCGATACAGGCGAGGGGCAATACATGTCTCCTACTGCGCCCATCGCGGCTTTCAGTGATACAGCAGCCATGCTGGCCGGCCTCGAAGCCATGCTCTGCTCGCCTGATCTGGTTCATGGGGGCAAGCCTGAGAAGGTCTTCCACCTGGCAGCATCCGAACTGGCTGCCATAGCGGCTTCGAGGCGCGGCCATGCGTTCATGCCGGACCCTCCGTGCCAACAAGAGTGAGGTAATCCGGTGGGTGTTGCACTTGAAACTTGAGCCTAATTTGCTGCACAACTCTGCCCGTGGAGGATTCACAACGTGAACCCATGAGCTTAGAAGGGCGTCATGATGAAGCCCTCGGCCGCCCGCTATCGCACGACGAACTGGTCCAGCTATCGAGCCATTGAGGTGCCATTGGTTCGATCCCAATGGCGAGGACTGCGATTCGAAAGCGCGGCTCGTTGCTGATCTGGCTGGACAAGGACATGGCCAAGCTTGCACCCCATGAGGGGCGGCCCGGTCGTCCTGCGGTGTTCTCGGGTGCCGGGATCCAGTTCTGCCTGACGATCAAGGTTCTGTTCAAGCTGCCGTTCCGACAAGCCGAGGGCATCGTGGCCAGCCTGTTGCATCTGGCGGGGCTGGACTA
>JBCKXH010000111.1:0-7929 GCA_038921555.1 Paracoccaceae bacterium | reverse complement strand
TCGATGACCAAGGCGGCACTTTCGGGGATCGAGTGGCTGACCGGCACGAATTGCACCGTAAAGGGCCCGGCCGTCACCGTTTGGGGCCGCGCCTCGACCACCTTGATGACATCGGAGGCCAGTCCGGCCTCTTCGAACTTCATCCTGCCGATGCTTGCGGTGAAGCGCCGGGCATAGACCGGCTTTTTCAATTGCGGCCACAGATGCGCCAAAGCGCCGATGTGGTCTTCATGGGCATGGGTGATGAAGATCGCCTCAAGCCGGTCCTGCCGTTCGACCAGCCACTTGATGTCGGGCATGATCAGATCAACGCCGGGCGAAGTGTCCATATCCGGGAAGGCCACGCCCAGATCGACCAGGATCAGCCTCTCGCGGCCCTTGGGGCCATAGCCATAGACATAGGCGTTCATGCCGATTTCACCGGCACCGCCAAGGGGAAGATAGATCAGTCGCTCACCGGCCATCGGAGTTCTCTTTGTTGTAACCGTTGATCAGAACCAGACCGTGCATCGTCAGGTCGTCTTCGACGCTGTGAAATAGCTCTGTCCCTTGGGCAAACAACGACGCAAGCCCCCCGGTCGCAATCACCCGCATCGGGTTTTCGCGTTCCCTCCGCACTTCACGCACAATGCCTTCGATCAGGCCGATGTAGCCCCAATACACGCCCGACTGCATGCAGGCCACCGTATTCGTGCCGATGACCTTGGCCGGTTTGGTGACATCGACATGTGGCAGGGCAGCGGCGGCCATATGCAGCGCCTCAAGGCTCGGATTGACGCCGGGGGCAATCACCCCGCCGACATAGGCGCCGTCAGTATCCACCACGTCAAAGGTGGTGGCGGTGCCGAAATCGACCACGATCAGGTCACCGCCATGCCGGTCAAACCCGGCCACCGTGTTGGCCAAGCGGTCCGGGCCGACAATCGTGCCCTGATCGACCCGCGGCGGCACCGGCAGCCGGCATTCGGGCTTGCCCACGACCAGGGGTCTGCAACCGAAATAGCGCCCGCACAGCACCCGCAGATTGAACACCACGCGCGGCACGGTGGACGAGATGATCGCCTCGGTGATTGCCGCCTCGACCTTGGTCAGCGCCATCAGCGCGGACAGCCAGACGAAATACTCATCTGCCGTGCGCTGGTGATCGGTGGCGATCCTGAAGGTCGCCAGAAACTTCGCGCCGTCCCAGATCGAAAACACCGTATTGGTGTTGCCGCAGTCAATTGCCAGAAGCATGTTCGCCCCCCCTCAGAAAAACACTTCAGCCGCCGCAATGGCAACCGGGCCGTCAGCAGTTCCCAGGATCAGCGCGCCCGATCCGTCCACCGTCTCAAAGCGGCCCTCACGGCTTTGGGTGCCGGTCCGCGCCCGAATCACTTGCCCCAACCGCGCGGCATGGGCCAGCCATTCCTGCCGCAACGGGGCAAAGCCCTGTGCTGCAAAGACCGCCTCCCACCGCGCATAGGCCGGGGCGAGGTGATCCAGCAGCTCCTCGGGCGTCACCCGCAACCCGGTTTCACCTTGCAGTGTCACCGCAGGCAGTGCGCCCGGCTCCAGCAAGGTCGGGTCAGGGGCGGCGATCAGATTGACCCCGATTCCGATCGCCAGATGGGCGACATCGCGCCCAGTTGCAACAGATTCCAGCAATATCCCGGCCAATTTGCCATGGTTCAGCAGCACGTCGTTGGGCCATTTCAAGGTGAATTGATCGGGCATCCCGGTCAAACCCACCAAAGCATCGCGCAGGGCCAAGGCGGCGGCAAAGCTGCGCAAGGCCACCACCCTCGCCGCCTCACGCGGCTGCAAGATCAGCGTCGCATGGAAATTGCCGCGTTGACTGGCCCAGGCCCGGGCCCGCCGCCCGCGCCCCGCCGTCTGCTCATGGGCGAGATACCACGCTGGCCCCGTCAGGGTTGCGGCCAGCCGCAGTCCATGCGCGTTGGTGCTGTCCGTGCTGTCGAGAATGTGACGCGCCACATTCTCGGGCCAGGGCCCCTTAGCCGACAAGCGATTTCGCGGCGGCAGCCGCGACCGATCCAATGCCGAACAGGTTCACGATGCCCAACAACATGCTGGCCGAAACCGCAACCAATACCAGCCATTGCACCGGCACCATCCGGCTATCGGCACCATCAACCGCAGCGCCGAAATACATATAGAACACGATGCGCAGATAATAGAACGCCGCGATCACCGAGGCTATCGCCCCGGCTAGCGCCAGCCATGCCATATCGGCATCCACCGCCGCCTTCAGCACATAGAACTTGCCGAAAAAGCCCAGCATCGGCGGCACTCCGGCCAAGCTGAACAGCAAGACCAGCATGGCCAGCGCCTTCAGCGGCTCGCGTTTGGAAAACTGGTTCAGGCTGCCGATCTCGGTGACCGGCTTGCCGTGCTTTTCCATCGACAGGATGAAGGCAAAGGTGCCGACGTTCATGGTGACATAGATCGCCATATAGATCAGCATGGCCTGCACACCCCCGGCCCCGCCAGCCGCCAGTCCCATCAGCGCAAACCCCATATGGGTGATCGAGGAATAGGCCATCAGGCGCTTGATATCGCTCTGCCCGATGGCGGCAATCGCCCCCAGAAACATCGATGCCACCGACAGTGCCGCCAGAACCTGGCTCCATTGCCCGACAACGCCGCCAAACGCGTCATGCACCAGCCGCGCAATCAGCGCCATGGCGGCCACTTTGGGGGCCGTGGCCAAAAACGCGGTGACCGGAGTGGGCGCACCTTCATAGACGTCGGGCGTCCACATGTGGAAGGGTGCTGCGGATACTTTGAACGCCAGCCCGGACAGCATGAATACCAGCCCGAACAGCAGGCCCAGCGGCACACCCTGGCTGACCGTCGCTAGGATGCCCGAGAACAGCGTGGTCCCGGCAAAGCCGTAAACCAGCGACGCGCCATAGAGCAGCAGGCCCGACGACAAAGCACCCAGCACGAAATATTTCAGCCCCGCTTCGGTCGATCTTTTGTCATCACGCTGAATGCTGGCCATAACGTAGAGCGCCAGCGACTGCAACTCCAACCCCATATACAGCGCCATCAGATCGCCCGCCGAGACCATGACCATCATGCCCACGACCGACAGCGCCACCAACAACGGATACTCGAACCGCCCCAGCCCGCGCCGCGCCATGAAATCGCGCGACACCACCAGAACTGCGGCAGCCGAGGCCAGAATGATGACCTTGGCAAAGCGCGCAAAGGCATCGTCGGTCAACATGCCGCCAAAGGCGGTCTGCGTGCCGCTTTGCCCCAAGCCGATCCACAAAGCCAGCGCCACCATCAGCCCCGCCGTGGCCCAGGTCAGCGCATCGGTCAGCGCATCCTTGCCGGTGTAGACGGCGAACAACAGCGCAGCCATCGCATAAAGCGACAGGATCAGCTCTGGCATGAAGATCGCGAAGTCAGACATCATCAAGTCCTTCACTCAGCTTCCGCCGGAACCGAGGCACGGAATTCGGCAATCAGCGCGCCAACCGACGCACCGGTAATATCGGTCACCACAGCCGGATAGACCCCCAGCAGCAGCGTCATCACGACAAGCGGGGCAAAGATCGCCCGCTCGCGCCGCGACATGTCCTGAATGGTCTGCAAAGCGGCTTTGACCAGCGGGCCAAAGGCGACCCGGCGATAGAGCCACAACGCATAGGCCGCTGACAGGATCACGCCACTGGTGGCCACTAAAGCGACAAAAGTGTTGACCTGAAAAATCCCCACCAGCACCAGAAACTCCCCGATGAACCCACTGGTGCCCGGCAGTCCGACATTGGCCATGGTGAAGAACATGAACACCAAAGCATAGGCCGGCATCCGGTTGACCAAGCCGCCATAGGCATCAATGTCGCGGGTGTGCATCCGGTCATAGATCACGCCGACGCACAGGAACAAGGCGCCCGAGATAAACCCATGCGACAGCATCTGGAAAATCGCGCCCTCGACCCCCTGCTGATTGACGGTGAATATCCCCATCGTCACATAGCCCATATGCGCTACCGAGGAATAGGCGATCAGCTTTTTCATGTCCTGCTGCGCCAGAGCGACCAGCGAGGTATAGACAATCGCAATGGCGCTTAACCATAGCACCACCGGTGCCCAAAGCTCGGCTGCCACCGGAAACATCGGCAGGCTGAAGCGCAGAAAGCCGTAACCGCCCATCTTCAGCAGGATCGCCGCCAGCACGACCGACCCCGCCGTCGGGGCCTGAACATGGGCGTCCGGCAACCAAGTATGCACCGGCCACATCGGCAGCTTGACGGCAAAGCTGGCAAAGAAGGCCACAAACAGCAGGGTCTGCAAGCCTCCCGCGACATGCAGACCCAGAACCCACATCGGCGCATGGGCGAAGTCGAAGCCCATCAGCGTCGGGATGTCGGTGGTCTGCGCCGCCATATACATCACCACCATGGCCACCAGCATCAGGACCGAGCCTAAGAAGGTGTAAAGAAAGAACTTGAACGCCGCATAGATGCGATCCTTGCCGCCCCAGATGCCGATGATCAGGAACATCGGGATCAGGCCGGCCTCGAAGAACACATAGAACAGCACCAGATCCAGCGCCATGAACACGCCCAGCATCAGCGTCTCCAACAGCAGGAAGGCGATCATGTAATCCTTGACGCGGACCTCGACATTCCAACACGCCGCAATGGTGATCGGCATCAGGAAGGTGGTCAGCATCACGAACAGCACCGAAATGCCATCGACCCCCATCTTGTAGCGCAGGCCCAGGATCCACTGGCGATCCTCGACGAACTGGAACCCGGTGTTGGCTGGGTCAAAGTCCTTGAGCAGCAGAAGCGAGATCACCAGGCTCAGCGTGCTGGCAAACAGCGCCACCCATTTGGCATTGCGCGCGGTGGCTGCATCGTTGCCGCGCAGGAACAGCGCCAGAATGACCGCCGCCAGTGCCGGAATGAAGGTGATGATCGAGAGAAGGTTGCTCATCAGCGAGCACCTCCCGAGAGCGTCATCCAGGTGATCAGAATGGCGATCCCGATCACCATCGCGAAAGCATAGGTAAAGATGTAGCCCGATTGAACCCGGCCCGCGAGCCGGGTGAAGAACGGGATGATCCCCATGGCGACACCGTTCAGCGTGCCGTCAATGACGGTGCCATCGCCGCGCTTCCACAGGAAATTGCCCAGCCATTTGGCCGATCGCACGAAGATCACGTCGTAAACCTCGTCGAAATACCACTTGTTCAACAAAAAGCGATACAGCGGCGCCTGTTGGGTGGCCAATTTTCCGGGCAGGTCGGGGCGGCGGATGTAGAACAGATAGGCCACGGCCAGACCGAGCAGCATGGCGATGAATGGTGCCAGCCTGACCAGAGCCGGGCTTTCATGGGCCAGCGCCATCACATGGTTCTGCTCGCCCATATAGATGCCACCCAGCCCCGGTGCCGCCCCTTCCGCAAGGTTGAAGAAGGCATTCACCTCCTCATGGCTGCCAAAAAAGCTGTTGACCCAGATCCTCCCGACAAATACCGCACCCAGCGCCAGCACTCCCAGCGGGATCAGCATGGTCAGCGAGCTTTCATGGGCGTGGTCATGCCTATGGGGATCACCCTTTTCGCGGCCATAAAAGGTCAGGAACATCAGCCGCCACGAATAGAAGCTGGTGAAACAGGCCGAAACCACCAGCAAGGCAAAACCATAGATCGGCCCGCCGGCAAAGGCGCTTTCGATGACCGCATCTTTCGACAAAAAGCCCGCAAAGCCGAAATGGGTGAAGGGAATGCCGACCCCGGTGATGGCCAGCGTGCCGATCATCATCATCCAGAAAGTGAACGGCAGCTTGGCGCGCAGATTGCCGTAATTGCGCATGTCCTGCTCGTGGTGCATCGCGGTGATGACCGAACCCGCCCCCAGAAACAGCAGCGCCTTGAAGAATGCGTGGGTGAACAGATGAAACATCGCCACGCCGTAAACGCCCGAACCCGCCGCCACGAACATATAGCCCAGTTGCGAACAGGTCGAATAGGCGATGACCCGCTTGATATCGTTCTGCACCAGAGCGACCGTCGCGGCAAAGAACGCGGTCGAGGCGCCGATGATCACGATAAACTGCTTGGCCTCCGGCGCGAACTCATACAAAGGCGACATCCGGCAGACCAGAAACACCCCGGCGGTGACCATGGTCGCGGCATGGATCAGCGCCGACACCGGCGTCGGGCCTTCCATCGCATCGGGCAACCAGGTGTGCAGGAACAATTGCGCCGATTTACCGCAAGCCCCGATGAACAGCAGCACCCCCAACAGGTTGGCCGCATTCCAGTCGCGCCACAGGAAATGCAGGTTGGTCTTGGACAGCTCCTCAACGCTCGCAAAAACATCGTCCAGCCGGATCGAGTCCGTCAAGTAGAACAGCCCGAAAATCCCCAGTGCAAAGCCGACATCGCCAACCCGGTTGACCACGAATGCCTTGATCGCCGCCGCATTGGCGCTTGGCTTGCGGTAATAGAACCCGATCAGCAGGTATGAGGCGACACCGACCCCCTCCCAACCAAAGAACATCTGCACCAGGTTGTCCGCGGTCACCAGCATCAGCATGGCAAAGGTAAAGAACGACAGATAGGCAAAGAACCGCGCCCGATACGGCTCGTCATGGGTCCAGTTTTCGTCATGCGCCATGTAGCCAAAGGAATAGAGATGCACCAAGGCCGAAACACTGGTGACCACCACCAGCATGATCGCCGTCAAGCGGTCCAGCCTGATGCCCCAGTCGGTTGACAGCGACCCACTCTCAATCCAGCGCATAAGGCTGATGTGCCGGGTCGGCCCGTCAAAAGTCAGGAACACATACCAGCTGAGAACCGCCGCCAGAAACAACAGCAAGGTCGAGATGACCAGCCCGACCTTCTCGCCCAGAAGGGACCAGAAGAACCCGCAGATCAGCGCGCCAACCAGCGGCGCAAAGAGGATGATGGTTACCATCAGTTGGTCTCCAGCCCAGGCATTCCGCCCTGGCATTTTGGGCACTTTCGATGATGGCAGTCGGAACCGTTCGCGCCGTAGATGTGGCCACAGTCATTGCATTTTAGCTCGTAAACACGCTGGACATGGTCCGTACCGTCTAGGCCAGTGTCCCGCAGGACGGTCTGGCCTCTCGGATTTACGAAGCCGACCTGAGTTGAATAACCCTTTTCCACAGCTTCAGCCCTTCATCACATTCGCATCTTCAACTTCGATGGTGCCGCGCGTGCGAAAGAACACCACCAGAATGGCAAGCCCGATTGCCGCCTCGGCCGCCGCGACCGTCAGTACGAACATGGTGAAGACCTGCCCCACCAGATCGCCCGACATCGAGGAGAAAGCGACGAAGTTGATGTTGACCGCCAGCAGCATCAGTTCGATCGACATCAGAATGACGATGACATTCTTGCGGTTCAGAAAGATGCCAAAAATCCCGATGACGAACAGCGCCGCCGCCACAATCAGATAATGTTCCAGTCCGATCATCTTCGTCCTTCCGGGTCTTGGCCCGTTTCATTCCCTAGGGTGCGTGGTTCCACGCACCTTGGTTAACTCACAACCCCTGCCCCGGTTTGACATCGACCAGTTCCAGCGCCTTGGCCGGGTCGCGCCACATCTGGTGCAGCACGTTCTGGCGTTTGATATCCTTGCGGTGGCGCAGGGTCAGCACGATGGCACCAATCATGGCAACCAGCAGGATCAGGCCCGAAAGCTGGAACAACAACAGATACTTGTCATAAATCAGCAGCCCCAGCGCCTTGGTATTCTCGACTTGACCCGCATCCGGCGTCACCGCCCCGCGCAGGTTTGTCGCTCCATCGGCCTGCACCCATGCGCCGACCCCCAGCGCCAGTTGCATGAGGATCACCACGCCGACCAACAGGCCCAGCGGCATGAATTTCGCCATCTCGCCCTTCAACTCGGCAAAGTCCACGTCCAG
>JBCKXH010000110.1:0-8118 GCA_038921555.1 Paracoccaceae bacterium | reverse complement strand
TATGGTGCCGACCTGGAAAGCAGCCTGAGCAAGCGAAATCCGTCGTCACATCGGGTAGGTGAACCCAATCAAAGGCGACGCGCTCTAGCCGGGGCTTGTCGGGTGGGCTGCGGGCTGCTAGGGAAACCTTAGGAAATTACTCAGGTTCCCATGACCGCTGCGCGTTTGATGGTTGAGGCCCTGACCCGCCGTTTCGACGGGCGGGCGGTGGTATCGGATGTGGCGCTGTCGGTCGCGGCGGGGCAGGTGACCTGTTTGCTGGGACCGTCAGGTTGCGGCAAATCCACCACTTTGCGAATGATCGCGGGGGTCGAGCGGCCCGATCAGGGGCGGATCGCCATTGACGGCGTGGCGGTCTTTGGCCCCGGTTTGAACGTGCCGCCCGAGGGGCGCGGCGTTGGGCTGATGTTTCAGGACTTTGCCCTGTTTCCGCATCTGACAGTGGCGGGCAATGTGGCCTTCGGCCTGACCGGAGAGCGTGAATCTCGCATGAAGAGGGTCGCGGAACTTCTTGAAAAAGTAAGCCTTTCCGGGTTCGAGGTCAAGCATCCGCATGAGCTGTCAGGCGGCGAGCAGCAGCGCGTGGCCCTGGCGCGTGCGCTGGCCCCGCGCCCGCGCGTCCTGCTGATGGACGAGCCGTTTTCCGGCCTCGACCACCGGTTGCGCGACGGCATCCGCGACACCACGCTGGAGGTGTTGAAGGCCGAAGGCACCGCGGTTTTGCTGGTAACCCATGAGCCGGATGAGGCGATGCGGATGGCCGATGAAATCGCCCTGATGCGCGACGGGCGCATCGTGCAGCAGGGCGCGCCCTATAACATCTATAACGCGCCGGTTGACCGGCAGGCGGCGGCTTTCTTCAGTGATGTCAATGTGATCCGCGGCACCTCCAAAGGGGCGCTGACGCAAACACCCTTTGGCGCATTTCTGACGCCGGGACAGTCCGATGGGGCGGCGGTCGATATCGTGATCCGGCCGCAGCACCTGAAGATCGACTTTGACCGCGCCGGGCGGGGGCCAAATCCGACGGCGGCCGATGGCACCCCGGCGCGCGGCACGGTGCAGCGCGCGCGCTATCTGGGGCGCGAGTCGCTGGTGGATTTTCGCATGGATTTCGACGGCTCGGTGCTGATCGCCTCGGTGCCGGGGGTGTTCGTGCCGAAAGTCGGCACGGCGCTGTGGCTGATGATCCGGCGGGACCGCTGTTTTGTGTTCCCGGCGTGTGGTTTGGTTGAGAGGCCGGGGGGATTTCACATCCCCCGGACCCCCTAGTGGGATATTTATGAAAAGATGAAATGCAGTTTCAGGCTGACTTTCAGGACCTTGGTGGGTCAGTCTTTGTGGGTTCGGAGGCTGTGACGCGCGCACGGTAGGTGGCGAGGTCGCGGCCCGGCTCGTCGGGAAAGGTTTCGCCGGTGGGGGTGATGGCGCGGATGCGGTCAACCCGGAATGAGCGGAAATCCTGACGCGCCTCGCACCAGGCGGCGAGGGTCCAGACCCTTCCCCAGAATTCCAGCTGCAAGGGGCGGATGTCGCGGTGGCTGTCGAGGCCGCTTTCATCGAAATAGCTGATGGCAAGCCGCTCATGGTTGCGGATCGCGCCGCGCAGCATCGGCATGTGGGGCGCGGCACGGGTCGCTTCGCGCCCGGTAAAGACGAAAATTCCATCGTCGTCGGGCTCAGGCGGGGCGGGGGTGACGGCGCCGATCTTGGTGGCCAGGCTGCGGGCGGCGCGGGCGAGGCCGGGATCGGCACCGCCCGCAACCAGCCGGACGCCGAGGCGAAACGCCGCAAGCTCGGCCGAGGTCAGGATCATCGGCGGCAGGGTGATGGGGGCGCGCAGGATGTAGCCGACGCCACGCTCGCCCTCGACCGGCATGCCGGAGGCCATCAGCGTCGCCATGTCGCGCCAGATCGTGCGGTCCGACACCTGAAACACGACCGCCATTTCGCAGGCCCTGTGCAACCTGCCGTCGCGCAGGATCTGGATCAGGTCGAACAGGCGGTCGGTGCGGCGCATGGGGGAACGGACCTTGGGTGGCTGGTTTGAACTTACTGACAAATACCTGACAGTTGAAGCGTGAATTATTGGACTTTTCAGCAGGGCACGCGCGAATGGTTCTTTGATTGGTGGCCAAGGCGGCCTAAGGCTTGGCAAAGGGCCGCTGGGGCCCGGCAAGGAGAACGTCATGGGTTCAATGGGACCGCTTCAGCTTATCGTCATCGCCGCGGTGGTGCTTGTGTTGTTCGGCAGGGGCAAGGTCAGTGCGCTGATGGGTGAGGTTGGCAAGGGTATCTCCGCCTTCAAGAAGGGCATCGGAGACGGGCAGGCCGAAGCGGACAAGGCGGCGGCCGAGGCTGCGACCGAGGCTGCGACCACGGTTGCGATCACGGTTGCCAAGGACGTGACGCCGATCGAAAAAGATCAGGCCTGAACGCCGTTTCATAGGGGCTGCGTGATTATTGAGAAAAACCGGTGACCAGATTTCCTCGTCACGCTTCGGAAGGGCTGTAATCCATGCTGGACTTTGGCTGGGCCGAACTATTGGTCATCGGAATCGTCGCGTTGATCGTGATCGGCCCCGAGGACCTGCCGGACATGTTCCGCCAGCTGGGCCGCTTTACCGCCAAGCTGCGCAGGATGAGCCGCGAGTTTTCGCGGGCGATGGAACAGGCGGCCAAGGATAGCGGCGTCAAGGATGTCGTGCGCGATCTGAAGGCCACGACCTCGGCCAAGTCACTGGGGCTGGATGCCGTCAAGTCGGCGGCTGACAGGTTCGAGAAATGGGACCCGATCAAGAACGCCGCCAAGCCGGTTGGACCCGCAGCTTTGGGGTCGGCGGCCGCAGGGGCCAAGCCGCTGGTGCCGCCGCCAATGCCCGCTTCGCCGAATCAGGTGGGGCCGAAGCCTGTTATTATGGACGACATGGCGGAGGCTGAAGACGATCTGGCGGCGCATGACGAGCCGGAGGCCAAAGGACTGGTGGCCGGGGGACTGGTGGCCAAAGGACCGGCGACCCAGGCGCTGCACGACAAACAGGCGCTGAGGGTGCGGGTTGTGGCCGAGCAGACCGCCAAGCTGAAGGCGATCGAGGCCGGCACCTATAAGCCCGAGCCTGCGATCCTGCCGCCGACTGCTTCGGAATCAACCAGCTCCGCCGGCGTTACCAGGGCCAAGCCCAGCGCCGCCTCGGTGGCCAAGCCCGCGCCGAAATCGCGCAAGACAGCCAGGAAGGCAGAGACGCCATGAACAGCGCGGAGGATTTGGACGGCTCGGCGGCCCCGCTGATTGAGCATTTGAAGGAGTTGCGCAACCGCATCCTGATGTCGCTGGGTGCCTTTGTGGTGTTCTTTTGCGTCGGCTATTATCTGTGGGACTATTTCTTTGCTTTCCTGTCGCATCCGGTGTGCGAGGCGCTGCGAGAGCGTGGTCAGGAATGCCAGGTGGTGCTGATCAAGCCGCAAGAGGGCTTTTTTGTCACCCTGAAAATCGCGATCTGGGCGGGCTTTGCCATGGCATTTCCGTTCATCGCCTATCAGGTGTGGCGGTTCATCGCACCCGGCCTGTTCAAGAATGAAAAGATGGCGTTTCTGCCGTTCCTGCTGGCCTCGCCCATCATGTTCACCCTCGGGGCGGCTTTCGCCTATTTTGTGGCGCTGCCGAGGGTCTTCGACTTTTTCCTGGCCTTTCAGGACTCGCTGACCGCTTCGCTGCAAATCGGGCAGGATGCGCTGGTCAACGCTACCCCGTCCGGCGTGGTTTACAGCGGCTCGGTCGAGGCGCTCGTTTCACTGACCATGTCCTTCCTGATGGCCTTCGGGCTGAGCTTTCAACTGCCAGTGCTGTTGACGCTGCTGGGCCGGGCCGGAATCATCTCGTCCAAGGGGCTGCGCGCCACCCGCAAATATGCGGTGGTCGGCATTCTGATCCTGTGTTCGATAGTCACGCCGCCGGATGTGGTCTCGATGCTGATCCTGTTCGCGGCGATCTATCCGCTGTATGAAATGTCGATCTGGATCATCGTGCGGTTCGAGCGGACCCGCGAGGCGCGGCTGCGGGCTGAAGGGCTGTGGGTCGAGGATGAAGACGCGGCATGAGGGACGCTTTGCTGCGCATAGCGGATGCGCTGGAGCGGCTGGCCCCGGCGCCGTTGGCCACTCCGGATCTGAGCGGCGAGGCCTTTGTCTGGCACACCGCCCCCGACCGGCTGGAGCCGGTCAGCCAGGTGGCGCGGGTAGATATCGGGCTTTTGATCGGGGTGGACCGCGCGCGCGACACCCTGCTGGCCAACACGCGGCATTTCGCGGCGGGCCTGCCTGCCAATAATGCGCTGTTGTGGGGCGCGCGCGGCATGGGCAAGTCGTCGCTGGTCAAGGCGGTGCATGCCGCGGTGCGGGCCGAGGGGCATGATCTGAAAATCGTCGAGTTGAGCCGCGAGGATCTGCCTTCGGTCCAACGCTTGCTGGCGACTTTGCGGCGCTCGGCGGCGCGGTTCATCTTGTTCTGCGATGACCTGTCGTTTGCCCAGGATGACCAGCATTACAAATCGCTGAAAGCCGTTCTGGATGGCGGCATTGTGGGGCGGCCGGGGAATGTGCTGTTCTATGCCACCTCGAACCGCCGCCATCTTATGCCGCGCGAGATGATCGACAATGAACGCCAGAGCGGGATCAACCCCGGTGATGCGGTCGAGGAAAAGGTCTCTCTGTCGGACCGCTTCGGGCTGTGGCTGGGCTTTCATCCCTGTAGCCAGGACGATTATCTGGCGATGATCCGCGGCTATATGGCGGCCAATGGGGTAAGCCTGCCCGAGGATCAGCTGTGGGCCGAGGCCATCGAGTGGCAGGCCACAAGGGGTGCTAGGTCGGGGCGGGTGGCGTGGCAGTTCTTTTGCGATCTGGCGGCGCGCCATGGCGTGCGGGTCGCCCTTGCCTGAGGCGCCCGTATGGGCGAAACTGCCAGAGAAGGAGACACTCCATGGCCGTCAAGAACCGCATCGCCGACCTGTTGCCCGAGATCACCGCATGGCGGCACGATTTCCATGCCCATCCCGAGCTTTTGTTCGATGTCCATCGCACGGCGGCGCGGGTGGCCGAACTGTGCCGCGCCTTTGGTTGCGATGAGGTGGTCGAGGGCATTGGCCGGACCGGCGTGGTGGCGGTGATCCGGGGCAAAAGCAACGCCTCTGGCCGGGTGATCGGCTTGCGCGCCGATATGGACGCCTTGCCGATCAAGGAGCAGACCGGGGTCGATTATGCCTCAACGGTGGCCGGCAAGATGCATGCCTGCGGCCATGACGGCCATACCTCGATGCTGCTGGGTGCGGCCAAATATCTGGCCGAGACGCGGAATTTCGACGGCACCGCGGTCTGCATCTTTCAACCCGCCGAAGAGGGTGGCGGCGGGGGGCGGGAGATGGTTCAGGACGGCATGATGGACCGCTGGGGCATCCAGGAGGTTTACGGCATGCACAACATGCCCGGAATCCCGGTGGGAGAGTTCGCGATCCGGCCGGGGGCGATAATGGCGGCGGCGGACACGGTCGAGATCACGGTGACCGGCAAGGGCGGTCACGCCGCCAAGCCGCATGATTGCATTGATACGATAGTTCTGGCGGCCCATATCATCGTGGCCTTGCAGACCATTGCTTCGCGCGGGGTGGACCCGTTGAAGCAGGTCGTGGTGTCGATTTGCACGGTAGTGACCGATTCGACGGCGCATAATGTGATCCCTCAGGTCGTGGTGCTGAAGGGCACGGTGCGGACGATGGACGCCACGGTGCAGGATTACGTCGAACGCCGGCTGCGTGAGATCGCCGAGGGGACCGCGCAGGCTTTGGGCGGGCGGGCTGAGGTCAGATATGAGCGCGGCTATCCGGTGACGGTGAATGCCGAGGAAAACACAAGGTTCGCCGCTGAAGTGGCGCGTGCGATCAGTGGCAAGGTCGATACCGACACCGCACCCGTGATGGGGGCCGAGGATTTTTCGTTCATGCTGCTGGAGCGACCTGGCGCCTATATTTTCGTCGGCAATGGCGATACGGCGATGGTGCATCATCCGTCTTACAACTTTGACGACAATGTCATTCCTTTCGGGGCAAGCTGGTATGCCGGAATGGTCGAGGCGCGGATGCCGGGGTGAGGGGGTGGAAGAAGATAAGATGAGTATTTGTGCCTAGGTGAAAGTGGGTTGGGGTGAAAGGGGGCTCTCACGCGTGAGAGGGGTGGTAAGGGGTTGATATTGTTACAAGGTGAAAATTGTTAAGGTTTTGGCTGGCGTGGCGCGCCTGATGAAAGCGCGCCCCTGCAAGACCCTCGGTTGGAATACCCCCGAAGAAGCCATGGCCGAAGAACGCGGCAGGCCTTCAGATCAACCGTTGCACTTGAAACTTGAATCCGCCTAGTATCGCCAAGCCCGATCCCCCGTTGCATTCTTGCGTGATCGCGAGCAACGTCGCGACACACATTGCTCGCCTTGGAAAGAGCCGCCCACATGAAAGCCACCGAAACCCGCTTAGACAAATTTCTGGCATCGAGCAAAACCACGTTCGCCATCCCGGTCTATCAGCGCAACTACGACTGGACCAAGATTCAATGCCTACAGCTGTTCAAGGACATCCTGGCCGTCGGCGGCGCTGACCCCAAAAGCACACACTTCATTGGCAGTATCGTCTATGTGCACGATGACGTTTACACGGCCTCACGCTTGACGGAACTGACCATAATCGACGGCCAGCAACGGCTGACGACCCTGACACTCCTGTATGCCGCCATCTATCGCTTTGCCTTGGCATCGGGCAACAACGCTCTTGCCGAGGAGCTGTTCAAGACGTACCTGATCAACGCGTTCTCCAATGATACAGAAAAACTGAAGCTCAAGCCGACCGACAATAACAAGCTGGCGCTGACACAAATCCTTGACCCGCAAGAGACGAACAAGGTTACAGAATTCTCTCGTCTGATCGAAAATTTTCGACTGTTCCAAGACATGATCAATGCGGATAATCTGGAAACGGTCCAGCATGGACTGGCGAAGCTGATCTTTGTTGATATTGCCTTGGACCGGCAGAAGGACAACCCGCAACGTATCTTTGAAAGCCTGAACTCAACCGGACTTGCGCTTTCGCAGGCTGACCTGATTCGCAACTACATCCTGATGGGTTTGCCCCGCCCGGAGCAGGAGCATCTGTTCAAGAAGTTTTGGGAGCCCATCGAAGCAAACGCGAAAAACCAAACGCTGAACGAAAGCAAGGTGTCCGACTTCATCCGCGACTACCTGACCTTGAAGGAAAAGGACATTCCAAACAAAGGTGCGGTCTATGAGAGGTTCAAGAAACGCTTTCCGGGGCCCAACTCGGACGACCTGAAAATCGCCCTAGAGGAAATCCGCACCCTTTCTGAGGTATACAAGAAACTTTTGAATCCTTCGCTTGAGTCCGACATCGAAATTCGGCGCGAGGTTGGCTATATCAATACCCTTGAAATCAATGTTGCATTTCCGTTCCTGATGCGGGTCTATCAGGATTTTGTCGAAACCCTGATAGACAAGGCAACCCTGCTTGCAGTTTTTCAGCTTACGCAGAGTTTCGTCTGGCGGCGATTCATCGTGGGCTTGCCGACGAGTGCCTTGAACAAGATATTTATGACACTCTACGACCGGGTTGAATTGGCGGACTATCTGGGCTCACTCGAGCGATTCCTGATGCAGCGCAGCGGCGGCCAAAGGTTTCCGCGCGATGCAGAGGTTATTTCAAACCTTAAAGACAAGGACATGTACAACACCAAATCGCGGACGCGGACTTATTTCTTTGATCGCATAGAAAATCACAATAACAAGGAATTTGTCGATGTTGGCGCATCTACAATTACCGTCGAGCATATATTTCCCCAAAACCCCGATATGGTTTGGAAAAAGTCCCTGACACCCCAAGAATATAAAGAATTGGCGGAAAAGTACCTGAACACAATTGGAAACCTGACGCTTTCGGGCAACAACGGAAAGCTTGGTAACAGGAGCTTCGAGGAAAAGCGCGAAATGAACGCTGACGGTGGGGAACAAGGTTACCGTTTCAGCCGCCTTTGGCTAAATCGCGACTTGAAAGATTGCGCCAGCTGGGG
>JBCKXH010000109.1:0-8130 GCA_038921555.1 Paracoccaceae bacterium | reverse complement strand
CTGACCTGCCAACCCCCGAGGCCCCATGCCCCTGCTTTCCGGCCCGATTCCCATCGAGATCACCCTGCGCCGCTCGGCCCGGTCGCGGCGGTTTTCCCTGCGGGTGTCGCAGCTTGACGGCCGCGTGACCCTGTCGATGCCGCTGCGCGCCCGCGAAGGCGAGGCGATGGATTTCGCCCGCGCCCACGAATCCTGGCTGCGTGCCGCCCTCGCCCGCAGGCCCGCCCACAGCACGCTGGCGATCGGCGACCAGATCCCGGTCGAGGGTCGCTTGCTCACCCTGTCCCCCGGCTCCGGTCGCAGCCCGCGCATCGAGGGCGATCAGCTTTTACTGCCCGGCGACCCCGGCCATGCCGCCAACCGCGCGGCAGCTTTTCTCAGACTCATGGCCCGCGACCGCCTTGCCGCCGCTTCTGACCACTATGCCGATCGGATCAACCGCAAAGTCACCCGCATCACCCTGCGCGACACAGGCTCGCGCTGGGGCTCCTGCGCCCAGGATGGCGCGCTGATGTATTCCTGGCGCCTGATCATGGCGCCGCCCGCCGTGCTGCGCTATGTCGCCGCCCATGAGGTCGCCCATATGGTCCAGATGAACCACTCCGCCGCCTTTTGGGCTGTGGTCACCCACCTCTATCCCGGCTGGCAGACCGAGCGCAACTGGCTGCGTGCCCAAGGCCCGCGCCTGCACGCTTACCGCTTCAGCGGGGATTGACCGCAGCGCCGCCGGGTGCTTGGCTGAACCATGCCGATCATCCCGCGCCTTGCCGATCCCAACGCCGCAGCACATGAGCGGCTGTATCGCGCGCTGCGCCAACAGGTCATGCACGGCGAACTGCCGCCCGGTCATGCCATCACCCTGCGCGGCCTTGCAGCCCAGCACAATGTCTCGATGACCCCGGCCCGCGAAGCCGTCCGCCGCCTTGCCGCCGAGGGCGGGCTGACCATCTCCTCCTCGCACCGCGTCTCGACCCCCGAACTTAGCCCCGAGCGCATCGAAGAACTTGCCGCCATCCGCGCCCTGCTGGAGCCCGAGATGGCCTCGCGCGCCCTGCCCCGCGCCCATTTCGCCCTGATTGACCGCCTGACCGCGATCAACACCCTCAATCAAGAGGCCGCGATGGCCCGCAACGCGGTTGCTTACGTGCGCACCAACCTCGAGTTTCACCGCACCCTCTATCTGCGCGCCCAGGCCCCCGCCATGCTGGCGATATGTGAGACGGTCTGGCTGCAACTCGGCCCCACCATGCGCGCCCTATACGACAGGCTGCGCCGCCGCGAGGTGCCGCAACACCACCGGATGATATTGGCCGCCCTGCGCGCCGGGGATGAGCCGGGCCTGCGGCTGGCGGTGCGCACCGATGTGACCCAGGGGCTGCGGCATCTGGCGGGGTGAGGGTCTCATTTGCATTAACGATGTGCTGAAAACCAACCGCTTCGACTCTGCCCCTGACCTAGAGCAGACCCTGATGCGCTATGTCGTTCGCCGTTCTCTCGAACCAATGGCGTTCACGGCTCATACAACACACAGCTGCCACAGTCAGCCCTGAGGAGCCGAACCCCGATGCAGGCCATGAAGGACTGGCACAAATCCCACCCGCACCTGTTCGTCAAATCACCGCGTAATCGTCCGGGACGCGACAGCTACCGACGGCGCCATATCCATCGCGGCGCTCAGCCGGTCGAGGACCGGTTCCGGAATGGGATCGGCGCGAAAGTGACGCATGTCCCTCCGCCAGCGAAGGATGTCGTTCAGGGCCTCGGCCTGTATTCGGGAAAACTGCATCTCGCCTCATTTCGCCGCGCCAGTGTTACCGAATGCCGGCCGAACCCTATCGGATGACGACCTGATCCGCACCGCTCAGCCACGCCCGCGGTAAGGTGGCACGCCTTGATCAGGGATCCAGACGCTTAGCGGCGCTGGGCCGGTCTGGTAGAAGACATCAATCGGAATGCCGCCGCGCGGATACCAATAGCCGCCGATGCGCAGCCATTCGGGGTCCAGCAGTGCGACCAACCGCTTGCCGATCGCGATCGTGCAATCCTCGTGAAACGCGCCATGGTTGCGGAAAGACCCCAGATAGAGCTTCAGCGACTTGCTTTCCACCAGCCAGTGCTGCGGCACATAGTCGATCACCAGATGGGCAAAGTCGGGCTGACCGGTCATCGGGCACAGCGAGGTGAACTCGGGTGCGGTAAAGCGGACGCAATAGGCGGTGCCCTCCTGCGGGTTCGCCACCTTCTCCAGCACCGCGTCCCCGGGGCTTTGCGGCAGCGCGTTGGCACTGCCAAGCTGTTTGAGGTCTTTGTAGATATCGGTCATGTCGGTCTCCGTCGCGGTCAGACGCCGCGCTTGTTGCCCCAAAGTAGCACGTGAAGTTGTGGCAGAACATGTGCTGCAAACCAACGGTCGGCAATCACTTGGTCCACCAGCCAGCCCATGCGCTGCAAAATACCATCGGTGTCGATAAAGGCGTCGTCGTCGTCCGGCCCCGGCGGGGTGTGATTGCCCGGTTGCAGATAGACCGCCAGACCGGGAAACCGCGCGGCAGCGGCGCGGGCATAGCCATAATCCGCCGCATCGAACACCACGAATTTCAGCACGATACGCGGCCCCGATGCGGCAGCAGCCACGCAGGCGCGCAGCATATCCCAGTCGGTTGTCATCGTGCTGGAGGGCGGCTTGGGGCTTAACACCAGCACATCAAGATCGGCAAAACAGTCACGACTGACCGACCCTTGCGTTTCCAGCGCAAAGCGGTAACCCGCAGCCTGGCCCTGCCGGATCAGCCGCCCCAGTGGCTGGATCGCCGGATTGCCGCCCGACAGGGATACCATCAGCGGCGTGCCGCCCGACAGCGCGCGCACCCGGTCCAGCACCTCGGCAGTGGTCATCGCGCGCCAATCCGCGCGAAAGCGGCTGTCCACCGCGTGCAGACTGTCGCACCACACACAGCGATAATCGCAGCCCCCGGTGCGCACGAACACCGTCGGCTGACCAATCAAGGCGCCTTCGCCCTGAATCGTCGGCCCAAAGATCTCGGATATGCGAATTTCGTCTGGCGCGGCATGAGTCATGGCCGGTATTCTGCCCAGGTCTTCGGCGTCTCGCTGATACGGACCGCGACGGTTTCCGGCCAGTGCTGCTTGCACCAGTCATGGAAATGTCGCGCCAGACATTCCGCGGTGACCGCATCATGGCCCAGCACATCATTGAGGTGGCGATGGTCAAAACATTCGTCGATGTAGCGTTTGAGCGGGGCCAGATCGTGGTAATCGCGCACGAAACCAAAAGCGTTCAGTTCCGCCGCAGCAAGTTCCACCACCACGATGTAATTATGCCCGTGCAGCCGGGCGCATTGATGATCCGCAGGCAGTTGGCAAAGCTGATGTGAGGCAGAAAAGTGAAACTCCTTGGTGATGCGGAACATCAGACCGCCCCCCGCCAGACCGCCCCCCGCCTGACCGCTTGCCGCCAGAAATCCGCATCCGCGTATTGCGTGGGATCAGCAATCCCCGCCAGATCGAAGGCTTCGCGCCGCTCGACACAGGTGCCGCAGCGCCCGCAATGCACCTCACCGCCCTTGTAACAGGACCAGGTCTGCGCGAAGGGCGTGCCGTGCTTTGCGCCATCCGTCACGATGGCCGATTTCGGCACATTCACATAGGGCGCCAGCAGCGCGATATCGGCATAGCCCTCCAGCGCATGGCGCTGCATGGTCTGGAACGCGGCGATGAAGCCGGGACGGCAGTCGGGGTAGATGAAATGATCGCCGCCATGCACTGCGGTGGCGACGGCACCCGCTCCACGCGCCGCAGCGATCCCAAAGGCTACGGCCAACATGATGGCATTGCGGTTCGGCACCACGGTGAGGCGCATGGTTTGCTCGGCGTAATGCCCGTCCGGCACCGCCAGATCATCGGTCAAGGCCGAGCCGGACAGGCTTCGGCCAATGTCGCGAATGTCAATGGTCTGATGCGGCACCTTCAGGCGCGTGGCGCAGGCCGCCGCAAAATCCAGCTCCTTGCGGTGGCGCTGGCCGTAATCGAATGACAGCAGCCCGAGCAGATCATGCTCAGCCGCCACCCTGTGCGCCAGCGATACAGAATCCAATCCGCCGGAGCAGATGACGATGGTTTTCATCCAAGCGTCCTTGTTTTGTCCGGGTAGGCTGCGACCGGTAGCTGCAAGTCGCAGGTCATACTGCGGCGACAGGCGCATGGGAAGGGGCATCATCCTGTCACTTGCCATAGTCAAAGCCATGCGCTCAAAAAACCGCCCGGGAAGCCATGCTCGTCACGAAGCCGCTCGAAAATGCGCCTGGCCGGGTGCCGCTGCTTGCGGTTCCGGCTCAGATCTTCCTTCAGCTAATGATCAATCATCTCGGTGAAACCGCCCAGTTCGGGCCGCTTGATCGCTGCCTTCCTCGTCAGCCGCATCGCGCAATGAAAAACTCACCCAGGCCCCTGATACTCCGACCCTCACGCCACTTTTTCCAAAGCCACATCCGGCGCCAACCCGAGGACGCGCACCACGTCCCGCGTCAGACCGGGCCGGTTGAGCGTATAGAAATGCAAATCCTGCACCCCTTCGCTGATCAGCCGGTCACACAACGTCGTGCATTGCGTCAGCGCCAGCAACTCCTCGCGCCCATCACGGATCGCATAGTGGAAGCTTTCATCCAGCCGCGGCGGCACGAAGGCGCCACAACGCGCCGCGAATCTTTTGGCACCCTCCCAGCTTTGAATGGGCAGGATGCCCGGCGTGATCGGCACCTGAGTGATCCCCGCCTTCACACAGGCATCGCGAAACCGCAAGAACATGTCGGCCTCAAAGAAGAACTGGGTGATCGCGCTTGACGCCCCGGCCGCGACCTTGCGCTTAAGCCATTGAATATCGGCGTAAAGATGCGCGGCCTCGGGGTGCGGTTCGGGATAGGCTGCGACATGTATCTTGAATTTCCCCATCGCGGCCAGCGCCTCGACCAGTTCCACCGTGTCCTTGAACCCCTGCGGATGCGGCACGAACCCCTGCGTCCCCTTCGGCGGATCGCCGCGCAGCGCCACGATCTCGGTCACGCCCAGTGCTACATAGCTTTCGGCAATCTCCAGCGTCTCGACCCGGCTGGCATCAATGCAAGTCAGATGCGCCGCCACGTTCAGCCCGTAATGCTTGCCGATCGTCGCGACCGCCTCATGGGTCAGCTTGCGCGTCGCACCACCCGCGCCGTAAGTGACCGAAACATAAGACGGTGCCAGCGGTGCCAGCACCTGCACTGCCTCGAACAACCGGAACGAGGCTTCCAGGGTCTGCGGCGGGAAAAATTCAAACGAAATGCTCGGGCGGGACATTTGACGGCTCCTTTTGACTTGCCCCCTTGTGCCAGAGTCGCAATAATGAATCCAGTTCATAATTTTCATCATCTACATGAGTCTTGCCACATGTATCTGGAACTCCGCCACTTCCGCACCCTGCGCGCCATCCAACAGGCCGGTGGCCTCGCCCGCGCCGCTGACCTCCTCAACACCACGCAATCTGCCCTGTCGCACCAGGTCGCCGGGATCGAGGATCAGGCCGGCATGGCGCTGTTCGTGCGCCGCTCCAAACCGATGCGCCTGACCGCAGCCGGAATCCGCATGCTGCGGGTCGCCGAACGCATCCTGCCCGAGATCGCGGCGCTGGAGGAAGAATTTCGCGCGCTGTCTGCCGGCAAAACCGGCCGCCTGCACATCGCCATCCAGTGCCACGCCTGTTTTGACTGGCTCTTTGTGGTCCTTGAGCGGTTCCGCCACGCCTGGCCTGAGGTTGACGTTGACATCCGCGCCGGCCTCGCCTTTGACGCCTTCCCCGCCCTGCTGCGCGAAGAGGTCGACCTCGTGATCTCCTCCAACCCCGAGCCCTTGCCCGGCATCACCTTCAATGCGCTGTTCGACTATCATCCAACCTTCATCGCCTCCTCGCAAAACCCCCTCGCCCATAAGCCGAGGATCGAGCCGGAAGATTTCCGCGACCAAACTCTGATCACCTACCCGGTTGCCCGCGACAAACTGGACGTCTTCACCGAGTTTCTGACCTCGGCCAAAGTCGAGCCCCGCGCCCAGCGCACCGCCGAACTGACCGCCGTGATCCTGATGCTGGTCGGCTCTAACCGCGGCGTCGCCGTGCTGCCCGACTGGGTGATCCGCGGCGTGAAATCCAACGCAGACTACATCACCCGCCCGCTTGGCGACGGCTCGATCACCAAACGCCTGTTCGCCGCCACCCGCGACGATGACGCCGCCAAACCCTTCATAGCGCATTTCTTGCGGCTGGGCAGAAGCGAGCCGGTCAAGCTGCAACGGGGATGACGCGCGCCGCCAATTCGCCAGACTGCCGCAATGAAAACCCGCCATTCAAAGCCCCGCCGCGTGGGTCCAGTCACCTTCGGCCCGGTCTCTGCCCTGCTGACTTGCCAGGGCGGCCCCGGTTGCACCTCTGGCACCAAAGACCCGCCCCGAAGCGTATTCTTCCCATTTCGAGGCGCAAATGTCCCTGCTTTCCGTCAAATCCCTGTCCGTCACCCTTGGCCTGCCTTTGGTTCAGGGCCTCTCCTTCACCCTCGCCCCCGGCGACCGCCTTGGCCTGATCGCCGCCAACGGTCGCGGCAAATCCTCGCTCTTGCGCTGCCTTGCGGGCCAGCTTGACCCCACATCGGGCGACATCACCCGCGCCCGTGGCGCCACCGTGGCGCTGGTCGAACAGGACGCAACCGCCGCCCTGCTGGCGCTGTCCCTGCGCGATGCCGTCACCACCGCCTCGCACGACCGCGCCTTCCTTGACGCCGTGACCAGCCGCAGCCTGTTCCTGCGCGCCCAGAACTCCCGCACCTTCGCGCGGCCCTACAGCGCAGCCCGCGCCGCCCTGGCCGAAGCCGACCTTGCGCAAGACCGCCAGTTTGGAGCCGACATCGCCAAGGCCGACCAACTGCGCCGCCAGGCCGCCAAGCTGAAGAACATCGGCATCAACTCCGGCTCTGACCTCTTGATCACCAAGACCAAACAGCTGAAAACCCGCGCCGAAAGGATCGAGGCCGCCGCCCGCCCCGCCCACAAAGACCCCTCCGCCGGCGCGATCCGCCTGACCAATTCCGGCACCCATGCCAAGGCCCTCCTGACCAACAACGACACCGAAATCACCACCCCCGACCTCCGCCCCCTGTTCAAAACCGGTCAGAAGTGGATCGGGAAAGGCGACCGTGTCGTCCTTCTGGGCCGCAATGGTGCCGGCAAAACCCAAATGATCACCGCCCTCTTGCACGCCATAACCCAAGGCCATGCAACGATAAAATCCACCCCGACCCTCGCCCTCGGTCATTCAGACCAGGCCCTCGCCCAACTGCCGCCCAAGGCCACGCCCTTCGACCTCGTCACCGCCTTCAAAACCGGCGACGCCGCCGCTCGCAGCCTTCTGGCCGGTGCCGGCATAAGGCAAGACGCCCAGAGCAAGCCCCTCGCCCCGCTGTCCGGCGGCCAAAAGGCCCGCCTCGCCATGTTGCTCCTCCGCCTGCAACAGCCCAACTTCTACCTGCTCGACGAACCCACCAACCACCTCGACATCGAGGGGCAAGAGGCGCTGGAGGCTGAACTGCTCAGCCAAGGCGCCACCTGCCTTCTGGTCAGCCACGACCGCAGCTTTGTGCGCAATGTCGGCTCACGCTTCTGGCTGATCGACAAGAAACGCCTGACCGAAGTCGACGACCCCGAAGCCTTTTTCTCAGGCGAACTCGGCTAATTTCATCTTTTCATAAATATCCCGGGGTCCGGGGCAGCGCCCCGGCCTTTCCCCAATCACTCGGCAAACCGCTTGGAAATCCCGTCCAGAAACACCGCCGCCAGCCGCGAAAACACTTCTTCGCTCAGCGCAATCCGGTAGCCCACGCGGTACCCGGTGACCGAGGCGTCAGGCCGCCACCTGATCGTCTTGTCCTCGGGGAACCGCCCGTCCGACCTCACCCCCAGCCCAGCAGCCACAATCATCCGCCATCCGGCGGCAAGTTCGGCAAATTCCTTGCGTGCCAGCCGCACCTGTGCGGCGGAACAGATCGAACGTCCGAGCATGGCAGTGCCCCCGTTGTTGCCCCTGTTTAACCA
>JBCKXH010000108.1:0-8303 GCA_038921555.1 Paracoccaceae bacterium | reverse complement strand
AGGCATCGCGAAAGGCGCGGGAAGGCCGGGGATCGTGGTGCGGTCGTTCGATCCGGCGCGTGTCAGGGCATTGGGCTGGATTGACGGCAAGCTTGCCCATATCTGGCTTGCCAATCTGACGGCTGGCCCGCTGAAGATCGACCTTGACCTGCCGGGTCTGAAGACTGCGCGCATGGCGGTTCTGGACGCGGCATCAATGCAGGCAGCAACCCGCGATGCCGCCTTCATGGATCGCATGTCTTTGACCCCAACCGGTGCTTTGAACCTCGACAGTTTCGGCACCGCCCACATCCTATTGGAAAGACAGCCGTGATTTCGGTAAACGCCCCATTTCATGGTGAAGCACTGGATGCGCGCTTTCAAACGCCGGCGCTTTTGCTGGATCGCACGAAACTTCTGGCAAACATTGCGGCAATGGCCCGGCTTTGCACAGCGGGAGGGCGGCAGTTGCGCCCGCATGTCAAGTCGCACAAATGCCCCGACATCGCAAAATTGCAGATCGTGGCAGGTGCCTGCGGTGTGTGTTGCGCGACCGTCAAAGAGCTCGAGGCGATGACCGCCGCGGATATCGGGAATGTCCTTTTGACCGCGCCCTTTGCCACGCCTGAGACGGCCCGGCGCATCGCCGCGGCGCACCACCTGGTGCCGTCGGTCATGGTGGTGGTGGACCACGAAACCGGCGTGGAATGCATCGCCAATGCCGCATCAACCGACCGTCCGATCGGCGTTCTTGTCGAGATCAACGTGGGCCAAAACAGAACCGGCGTTACCGATCCGGCGCGGGCGGTGCTTTTGGCGCGCAAGGCCTGCGACCACCCTGCGTTAAGGTTTCGCGGGGTGCAGGCCTATTACGGGCAACTGCAGGGCGTGCAAAGCCATGCGGACCGGCAGGCAAGGGTCAAGGAACAATGGCAGGTCATCGCCCGCTACCTTGCCGCTTTTGCCGATGCGGGCTTGAAGCTGGACATCATCAGCGGTGGCGGGACCGGCACCCATGCGCTTGATCTTGGCGACAGTCCTTTTACCGAGATCCAGGCGGGCTCTTACGTTTTCATGGACAGCCAGTATGACAAGGTCGAGTTGACCCCGACGGCGGAACAGCGGTTTGTCACCGCCCTGACCGTGGCCGCAAGGATCGTCAGTGTCGAACAACCCCGCCGGGCCATTGCCGATGCGGGCTTCAAGGCGATGGCGACGGATCAGGGCGCGCCTGTCATCTGGCGGGGCGTTTCCGGCCCTGCGACTTGTCGGTTCATGGGAGACGAGCACAGCGCGATCGACGTTGCCGACGATGGCTCCAGACCGGCGCTTGGTGCGCTGGTCGAGTTTCAGGCGCCGCACTGCGACCCGACGGTCAATCTTTATGATGTGTTCCACGTCGTGGAGGATGGCCGGCTGGTGGCGCTCTGGCCAATCACCGGTCGCGGGTATTGAGAGGGCATGATGAGACGACCTATGACCCGTGCTAAGATCCAGTTTCATCGATCAGTGAAAGCGGCGCTGTTCAAACTCTGCCATGTCAATTGCCGGGGTCTGGCCGGTCATTGCCGCCGCAACCAGGTTGCCCGCTCCGCAGGCGGTGGGCCAACCTTCGGGGCCGTGCCCGGCATTGAGAAACAGGTTTCGGATCGCGGTCTTGCCAAGGATTGGCACGCCGTCGGGTGAGTTGCCGCGCAGTCCCGCCCACAGCAGCGGTGGTGCCGCATCTAGGCAATCGGCGACCTGCGGAAAAATCTCCAGAACGCTGTCGATCAAGGCCTGACAACGCGCCTTGGATGGCACCGTATCATAGCCTGTCACCTCGGCCGATCCAGACAGGCGAAGTCTGTCGCCAATACGGATCAGCCCGAACAGACGCGAATGATCCATCACCGCAGATTCCAGCGCACCCTGCCAAGGAGCTGCCGGAACGGTCACCGACACGCCTTTGACCGGGATGATCGGCAGCTTCACCCCCAACCGGCGCAACAAAAGCGGGCTTTGGCTGGCCTGCACCACCAGATAGGCTTCGGCTTCCAGGTCGCCCGCATTGGTGGTCACCGCCCGGATCCGGCCGCCCTCCATGCGAAACCCGCCGACCTCGGTTCCATAATGATACCGCACACCTTCGGACCTCAGCCTGTCCGCGAGCCATCGGGTGAATTTTCTGCAATCTCCGGTCTCTTCCTGCGCAAACGCCAGCACGCCGGCAAGCCGGTCGGTCAACGGTCCCAATGCCGCTTCGCGTTCTGCCGCCGCGCTGGCATCCAGCACCTCCACCGGCGCACCCAGCGCCGAAAGCACGGCCGCCGCCTCGCGCGCATGTTGCAGGTCCGCTTTGGTAAAGAACAGCTTATAGGCTCCCTTGCGCCCCAGATCGTATTCGGCACCGGTCATACCTTCGCGCATCCGCAGATCGGCAAATTGTGCCATGCTGAAAAGGGTCAAGCGCAGATTGGCGGCCATTGCCTGCTGCGCGTCGCGGGCGTTGCAGCGTGCCAAAAAGCGGGTTCCCCACCCCAGCACATGCGGGATCTGGCGCAAACGGACCAGCACCGGGGCATTCTCTTTGCCCAGCCAGGCCAGAAGCTTCAGCGGCAGGCCAGGTTGCGCCCAGGGATCGACCTGAGTGCAGCCCATAACGCCGCCGTTGGCAAAACTTGTCGAATCGGCGGCACCGGATTCGCGCTCGACAACCGTGACGTCGCAGCCGGCCCGCTTCAGAAAGTAGGCCGTCATGATTCCGGATATGCCCGCGCCAATGATCAATACTTTCATCGCAATCCCGCCATGGCCACCTTGGAAAAGCAGACAACACGAGTGGATTCAAGTCAAGACAGAATGGGCATAGCTGTGCTATATGCGAATAGGTCAATCGCTATCTGATGGCCACGGCGGGTGCGATTTCGGGCGCGCAAGGCGGCTGTCGCGTAAGCTGGGGCGCGCCAAAGGGATGGCCGCGCGTCGTCCCGGAACAGGAGAACAGGCCATGATCGACGATATGCAGAGTTTCCTTGATTTGCTGGGTGTCGGCGGGCCGTTTGATCCACCGTCGGACATGGCGGAATTTCGACAGGCCTATGCCAGAACGCGGGCCAGAATTGCCCGTGGCGGCGCTTCAGGAGTGACACGACAAACATTTGTCATACCGACAGCCTGGGGCAATCTGGTGGCGACCACCTTTCGCGGTGACACCCCAGCTTCGCTCCCTGCCCCGGCGCTGGTCTATTTCCACGGTGGTGGCTGGACTTTGGGCTCTGCCGAGACCCATCGCCCACTTCTTGAATATTATGCCGGCAATTCCGATCTGCTTGTCATCGCCCTCGACTATGTATTGGCGCCCGAAGTGACTTTTCCCGGCGCGCTGATCCAAGGCCTGACGGCGCTGTCATGGCTGCGCCGCAACGCCGAGACACTGGGAATCGACGGCCGGCGCATTGCCGTCGGGGGGGATTCCGCCGGCGCAAACCTTGCCGTCGCAGTCTGCCTGGCCGCCCGCGATATGGGTGCCCCATTGCCCGTTGCCGCGTTGTTGGCCTACGGCTGTTTCGATTCCGACCCATCGCGCCCGTCCTACCTCGAGTATGATGGCGACCGCTACCTGTTGACGGCGCAGAAAATGGCATGGTTCTGGAACAATTATGCGCAAGGTCCGGCTGTTCGCACCAACCCCCTTGCAGCCCCGCTTCGTGCCGATCTTTCCGGAATGCCCCCAATACAGCTAACGATTGCCGGGCTGGACATATTGCGAGACGAGAACCTTGCCTTTGCCATGAGCGCCCGGAAGGCAGGCGTTCCCATTGACGTGGCATTGATCGAGGACGGGGTTCATGGCTTCATGGAAGCGGTGGGAATTTGCGCAACCAGTCGAAAGGCTGTTGATCATCAACTGGCCTGGATCAATGAAGTGAATGGAAGGATCGCGCGTTCCGGATAATCACGACCAGGATCAAAACAGCGGAATGCCCCGGAAATTGCCCAGCTTGTGTCAGGTTTTGCCAGCCAGAGGTGCCGCAATATGAATTTGGCGGCCCAGCCGTCACTCTTCATAGGTCAGAATACTGTTCGGACTCCAGCATACCGCAACCGGTTGGCCGATCTCTAGCAGGCTGGAAAGCTGACCCTCAGGAAGATTTACCATTAGTTTCTCGCCATTTGGCAGGGCGACAGTCACGGCGACCACCGGCCCCATGAACACGATATCGCGCACAGTCCCGGCAGGTTCGCCCGAGATGTCGAGGCCAAGGTTTTCGGGGCGGATTGAAAGCGAAACCACGCCGTCGCTGCCTGGCGAATCGAGAAGCGCGCCCCAAGGAAGCCGAACCTTGCCGCCTATCCGCTTGCTTTGATAGACATTTGCGTCACCGATGAAGGTTGACACAAAGCGGGTTGCGGGCCGAAGGTAGATGTCGCGCGGCCCGCCCATCTGCACAAAGCGCCCCTCCGACATGACCGCAATCCGGTTTGCAAGCCCAAGCGCCTCGCCCTGATCGTGGGTGACGAAGACAAAGGTGCCCTTCACCGCACGGTGAAGCCTGCGCAGTTCTTCCTGCATTTCCTTGCGCAGTTTGAAGTCAAGCGCCGCCAGCGGCTCGTCCAGCAGCAGAACCGCCGGGCGCATGATCAGTGCGCGCGCCAGGGCCACGCGCTGCTGTTGACCCCCGGAAAGTTTCAGGACGGATCTGTCGGCGTAGTCGGTCAGATGCACAAGATCCAGCATCTCGTCCACCGCATTGGCGATGTCCTGACGCGACCGCTTCTGAATCCGAAGCCCATAGGCGACGTTCTGACGGACGCTCATATGGGGAAACAGACCATAGCTTTGAAACACCATGTTGGTGGGCCGCCGCTCGGGGGAGAATCTGGTCACATCCGGAATGCTCGGGCCTACTGACAATCGGACCGACCTTCCAACTGGCTAGACATTTTCACCTCTATCAACAAATTCCCGGATTAAACGATAGGTCAGCAATGGGTGCAAGCCAACAAACCTGTTCACAATATCAAAACCTATTGACATTTGGATTGTGCTGGTATTCGCTCAGGGCCGGGGCCTGCGTCGGCTTGTAACGGCACCTCGGATGTCCGGCCTTTACCGCCGGGCGCAGCGGGTGTCTTGCAAAGTGCCGCATAGAAGCCTGCCCGGCATGTCGAGACGATCTTTCATGGCAGCCAGCACCGCGATGGGTGCCGCGGCGATGCTGCCCGGCACCGCCCGGGCGGCCACCCAAGTGAACTGGCTCGGTTGGCAGGGCTACGACGACCCGCTCAAAACAGGGACTTTCCTGGCCGACAGCGGGATCGATCTGGCGGTGACCTACCTTGCATCCAACGATGAGATCGTGACCAAGTTGGCCGCGCGCGCGCCGATCGATATCGTGACCCCATATATGGGCTATGTGCCCTACATGCGCGAAGCGGACCTGATCCAGGCGATCGACCAGTCAAAGGTTCCCAATCTGGACAAGGTCCTGCCGATTTTCCTCAACGACAGCAACCTTAACGCCGATGGCAAGTTGTGGGGCGTTCCCTTGTCTTGGGGCGGCGGACCGATGGTCTATGATCCGGCTGAGGTTGAGCCGACCTCGTGGCGCGACCTGGAGAGGCCGGAATTCAAGGGCAAGATCGGTATGATGGATGAGGCGCTCGGCATGATGCTGACTGCGTCCATCATCGTGTCCGGGGCGAAGGTGGCGTCGCTGATCACCCCCAAGCAGCTTGAAGAGGTCAAGAAATATCTGATCAAACTGAAGAAGGAACACCTCCGCGCGATCTTCCCGACTTATGGCGAGGCTGCGGATGCGATGGCACGCGGCGAGATCGTCATGACCCTTGGCGGTGCCGAATGGCTGCCCGCGATCGTGGCCGAGAAGAAGAAACTGGCCTACCTCTACCCGGAGGAAGGCTGCTTTGCCTTCCTAGACAGCTATGTGATCCCGGCATCGGCGCCCAACGTCGATCTCGCGCATGCGATGGCCAATCATATGCTGACGGTTCCTGCGCAGCTGACGCTTACGAAGAACAACTATGCCGTTCTGACCAGTGATGCCATCGAGGCCCTGCCCGACGACAAGAAGACGATGTATCCATACCACGACATCGCCAAATTCCAGGAAAGGGCCACCTTCTTTCCGATGACGCCGACTGAAACCGATGGTTCGATCGCGGCCTGGCCGGATTGGTTGGCGGCGTGGCAGGAAGTTCTCGCGGCCTGAGCATTCCGTTGCGAAAGTCCGCTTTCTTGCTGGCTCCGGCCCTTGTCGTTTACGGCAGCCTCTTCGTGGCTGCCGTAATTTACTTCTTTGCGATGAGTTTCTGGTCGGTCAAATCCTTTCGGATCGTGCCGCAATTTACCTTGGCCAATTATCACTCGGTCCTGACGGTCAATGTCAGACCGTTCCTCATCACGCTGGCGATCGCCTTCCTCGTCGCGCTGACCGCCACTGTTATCGGCTTTCTTTATGCCTGGATCATCCGGTTCCGCGCCGGTCGCCTCGGCTCCGGCCTGCTGTTCATTGCACTGCTGACCTTGTTCGGCGGCTATCTGATGAAGATCTACTCATGGAAGACCATGCTTGGCGGAAATGGGGCAATCAACTCTGCGCTGATCGCGCTGGGGATCATCGACACTCCGATCGAAAGCCTGCTTTACAGCCCGTTCGCAGTCGTGCTCAGTCTGAGCCATTTTCTTTTGCCCTTCACCATTCTGGCGTCCTATGCGTCATTGCGCGGGATCACCGACGCCGAAATCGACTCGGCGCGCGACCTTGGCGCAAGGCCCGGGCGCATCCTTCTGGACATTACGATACCCCGCGCGCGCAGCGGCATACTGGCCGGGTTCTCCCTGGCCTATTTGATTTCGACGGGCGACTATCTGACCGCGCAGTTTGTCGGCGGCAAGCTGGCCCTTTATGGACTAAGGTGGTCCTAGTTTTCCGACCACTTTGCAGCCTTGTTAAGATGGATCAGGGTTTCATGTCAGGCCGCTAATCTCATTGGTTCTGTTTTGTTGGCATAGGCCTGATCGGGGGTCAAGATGCCGTGGGTGGAGTGTGGGCATTCGGCGTTGTAATAGGCCAGCCACTTTCCGATGCCCGCCTTTGCTTCTGAGCCTCTCTCAAAGGCGTGCATATAGACGCATTCGTATTTTAGAGATCGCCAGAGGCGCTCGATCATGCGGTTGTCGATCCAGCGCCCCTTGCCATCCATCGCCCGCAGGCTGATCTGCGCTGCGCCATCTTCGGTCTGATAGAGGATCACCTCGCCTGTCATGCCCACCCCCTATACGAACATCCGCTGCAACAGACCTTTTTTGAAGGTCTCGAGTTTGGCCATCTGATCGGCGTTGTTGCGTAACTGCCGCGTGAGGCGTGACTTCCGCTTTCCCCGTTTGCGTCAGGCCACGCGAGCGATCTCGGCGGTGCCGAGGGCCGAGAAGCGGTTCATGAGGGCGATGCGGATGTGGATTTCGGCGGTTTGGCGGTCGGGGTCTCTGGCAGCGATGCGTTCTCCGAATGACTTGAGGCAGCGCATCCTGGCTTCGATCCGACTTTGCGCGTGGTATCCGGTCCAGCGCTTCCAGAACGCCCGGCCATAGTGGCGGGTGGCGCGCAGGGTTTCGTTTCGGGCGCGCGCCGCCGGGCAGTCTTCCTTCCACGGTCGGCCGTTCTTGCGGACCCAAATGATCGCGGTGGCCTGGCGCTCGATGATGGCGGCATGGCACCTGCGGGTGTCATAGGCACCATCGCCAGTCACCGTTCCGATCTGTTCGCCCTCGGGGATCTGGTCGAGCAGCCCTGGCAGCACCCTCGCCGGTTCGCTCGAACCGGTGGCGCTTACCGGCTCGATGTCGCCGTCGTCGCTGGAGGTGAATTCCACGGCGCGGATGTCGGAAGTGGCGGCAACCACACGGCCAGATGGACCTTGCGCCCCCTCTCGGCGAATGCCGGCATTCGCCTGCCGGGCAACGACTGACGACGGCCCTGAACGCCGTGCTTGCGGGCCTGCCATTCGCCATCGCCGAGGAACTTGATCCCGGTGCTGTCGACCAGCAGGCTGAGCGGGCCGTCGGCACGTCGATACGGGATCTGGACGACCAGGGTCTTCTGCCTGCGGCACAGGGTCGAATAGTCGGGCACCGGCCAGTCCAGCCCCGCCAGATGCAAAAGGCTGGCCACCATGCCCTCGGTTTGTCTCAAAGGCAGTTTGAACAGAATCTTGATCGACAGGCAGAACTGGATCGCGGCACCCGAGAACACCGCAGGACGACCGGGCCGCCCCTCATGGGGTGCAAGCCAGGCCATGTCCTTGTCCAGCCAGATCAG
>JBCKXH010000107.1:0-8493 GCA_038921555.1 Paracoccaceae bacterium | reverse complement strand
CGGTGCGCGAGATGGTAAGTTCAGCGCCGTTGAAAGGGAAAGTTTGCATCCGAAAGGGTTTCAGCGCACTGACATCGAACCCCGCAGCCAGCAAGACCGAGGCGGCGCAGGGCCCTTGCAGCGACAGGGTGGCCACGGCGTCGCTCTGGTCTTCGAGCGTGACCTCATAGCCCAAGGCCGAGGCGTACAGCCATGGCAAGTGGCGCTCTTGGCAGCACAAAAGATAGTCTTGCGGACCGTGGCGGAACAGGGTGCCATCGTCCAGCACCTTACCCTCATCATCACACCAGGCGGTGTAATGGACCGATCCGACCGCAAGTTTGGCCACGTTGCGGATGGTCAGGCGGTTGAGGTAGTCCGCCGCATCCGGCCCGGTGATGCGGTATTTGATCATCGGGCACAGGTCGTAAAGCGAGGCGGCGTTGCGGATCGCGGTATACTCCATCGCGGTGTCGCCGTAACACAGCGCGGTCAGGTAGCCGGCCCATGGCCCCCAGCGGTTCAGCCGGTTCAACGCGGCGGTGCGGGGGTGAAACGGCGTCTGGCGCAGCGGGGTGGTGAAATGGGTCAGCTCGCTCACTCTGCCAACACCCTTCCCGCCGCGTTCCAGCCTGCCGCGCCATTGATGCCGCCGCCGGGGTGCGAGCCGGCGCTGGCAAGATACAGGCCGGGCAGCGGCGTTGAGTATTGCGCCGCCTCCCGCAGGGGGCGCAGGAACAGCATCTGCTCGACCGCCAACTCCCCGTGATGCCAGTTGCCGCCGACCATGCCGAAGCGCGCCTCGATGTCCTGCGGCATCAGCATCTCGGCGTGGCTGATCAGGGCGCGCAGGCCGGGGGCGTGGGCTTCAAGGACGCTCAGGGTGTTCTCCAGCATCGCGGCCCGTGCAGCGTCAAGGCCGGCGCGCGGGGCATGGGGGGCGAACTGGACCACGGCGGAGAGTGTGTGTGGGGTGGTTTCATGGGCCGAAGGCAGGATGATCTCCATGACCGGGCGGACAGGGATTTCGCCGTATTTCACCGGGTTGAAAGCGTTCTCGACCGCATCGACCGATGGCGCGATGACCATGCGGGACTTGGGATCAACGCCGAAATCCGGCAGGTCTTTCAGCGTCAGATGCAGCTTGGCCGCCCCGCCACGAGAGCGGATATGGAGTGTGCGGCGGTAAAAGCCCGCGTCCAGATGGCGGGGGCCGACCAGGGTTAGCAGCGTGGTGCGGGGCGAGATGGCTGAGATCACGGTCGGGGCGGCAATGGTTTCGCCCGTGGTCAGTTCAACACCGCAGGCCCGGTCGCCTTCGACCAGAATGCGGCCAACACGTTGGCCACAGCGCAGGGTGACGCCAGCGGCCTGGGCGGCCTTGGCCATCACTTGCGCAACCTGCCCCATGCCACCCTTGGGCAGCAGGATATCGGCTCCGATGGCGAGGTGATTGAGAAGCAGGATCAAGGTGTTGGGCGAGCGCGGTCCGGCCCAGGCGCCCAAAGTGGCGTCAAAGGCCAAGAGGCCGCGCAGGCGGTCGTCGATCAACTCATCTTCGGCCACATCGGCGACGTTGATCAGGATCATCCGCAGAAACTCGCGGAAATCATCGCGGCCAAGGGCGCGGATGCCAAGGCCAAGGCGCGCCAAGCGGGTCCATTCATTGCCCGAGGTGGTCAGCCGGGGCGGGGTCAGGGCGCGGAACGGGGCCAGCACGCGGGCAAAACCGGACAGTTTGGCGTGCAGGGCGGCGTAGGCCTGCGCGTCGGGGCCAGAGGTTGCGCCGCGTTTGACGGTTAGCGGATCGCGGCCAAGCAGGGTGGTGGTCAGGGCGGGGTGGAAGCTGAGGCCGTGGCGTGCAAGCGCCATGCCCGCCATCACCCGGCGGTCAATGCCGCGCGTGGTATGGGCGAGGGCGGTGCCGCCGCCGGTGGTCTCGCAGGCCTCCAGCACCATGACCCTTCGGCCTGTGGCGGCAAGTCGGGCGGCGGCGGCGAGGCCGTTGGTGCCGCCGCCGATGATGATGGCGTCACAGGACGGCATAGGCGTCGCGCATGGTATTGGGCAGTTTCGCCTCACGCAGAACTTCGGCCGCCGCATTGCGACCGGGCGCTCCCATCACGCCACCACCGGGATGGGTTGAGGAGCCGCAAATCCACAGATCGCGGATCGGGCTGCGGTATTGCGCGTAACCGGGCAAGGGGCGGTTGAACAGCAACTGGTCAAAGGTCAACTCACCCTGAAAGATATTGCCTTCGGTCAGGCCAACTTCGGCCTCCAACTCGCGCGGGGTGCGAACTTCGACGTGCAAGACCATGTTCTTGAAGCCGGGAGCGTATTTCTCGATCTGGTCAAGACAGGTCTGACCAAAGGCATCGCGGTCGGCGTCGCTCCATTCGCCCCCGGCAATCCGGGGCGGGGCATACTGGACGAAACACGACATGAAATGCTTGCCGGGGGGGGCCATGGTCGGGTCGATCATGGTCGGGATCATCACATCCTGAAACGGATCGCGGCTGAACTGGCCGGATTTCCAATCGTCATAGGCGCGCTCCATCCGCTCGATGCTGTCGGTGAAATGCAGGTCGCCCTTGAGGTTCGGCGCAGCTTCGGGCAGGGCGGGAAACACAGGCTCGCCGTCAAGTGCGATGTTGAGCTTGCCCGAGGAGCCACGGATCTTGAACGCCTTGACGCGCTTCACAAAGTCAGTCGGCAGGGCCGCTTCATCGACATGTTTCAGGAAGGTGCGCTTGACATCCATGTTTGAGATCACCCGCCGCCCGTGCAAAGTGTCGCCATTGCTCAGCGCCACACCGACGGCACGCCCGCCTTGCAGCAGAATGCGCTCCACCCCGCAGCCGGCACGAACCTCACCCCCCGAGGCGGCCAGTGAGCGCGCCAGCGCCTGAGTGATCGCCCCCATGCCGCCGCGCGCAAAGCCCCAGGCCCCGACATTGCCATCAACATCGCCCATATAATGGTGCAGAAGGACATAGGCCGAACCGGGCGACATCGGCCCCAGGGCGGTGCCGATGATGGAAGAGACGGCAAGATAGGCCTTGATCACCGGGTTCTCGAAATACTCATCCAGAAAGTCGGCAATCGACATGGTCCAGAACCGCACCATCTCGGCGATCTGGCGTTCCGACATCTCGCCCATCTTGCGGCCCAGCCAGACCAGTTCGGCAAGGTCGCGCGGTTTGAAGGACGACGGATCGGGCGGCGTGCGCATCAGCATCGGGCGGATAAAGCGGCAAAAACGCATGATGTCGCGGGAATAGCGCAGGTAAGCCTCGGCGTCATGGGCGCTGTGGCGGGCAAATTCGCGGCGGTTGGAATCATGGTCGCGGAACATGCCAAGATAGCCACCGCCCTCGGTGAACACCGCACCCCCCTCATAGGGCAGGATTTGCAACCCATGGCGCGGCAATTCCAGATCGCGCATGATCTCAGGCCGAAACAGGCTGCTGACATAGGAACAGTTGGAATAGGTGAAGCCGGGGAACAGCTCGCGGCTGACGGCGGCCCCACCGACCCAGTCGTTTTTCTCGACCACGCAAACCTTCATGCCAGCGCGGGAAAGATAGCAGGCCGTCACCAGCCCGTTGTGCCCGGCACCGACGATGATGGCGTCATAGGTCACTGCGCTTTGCCTCACGCTCCAACTGCTCCAAGGTCAGGTCAACGGCGGTTGCCACGGCCTTCAACGTGTCGGTCAGGCAGGTCGGATCCAGGCCATGCGCCTCGCACATGAACCACGGCTCGCGGCTGTCGGGCTCGATGATCAGCCCCAGATCATGCAGAAAATAAGCCATTGTATCATAGAATGTGTAGTCTGAGGTCTTCCAGTCGCGGTAATTGTCGGGCGGGTTTTCCGCGAAGAACAGCCCGAACATCGAGGGGTGACCGGTGTAGGAATGCACGACCCCGCGCGCGTTCAGAATCTGCGATATGTCGGTCATCAGGGCGCTGCCATGGCCCGCAAGAGTTTCCAGCGCCGGGGTTTCATCCAGAATGCGCAGGCATTCCTCGGCTGCGGCCAGAGAGACGGAATGGGCGGTATAGGTGCCGCCATGCGAGGCGCCGCCATAGCGGAACAGCCGCATGACATCCTCTCGCCCCGCCACCAATGCGATCGGATAGCCATTGGCGACGGCTTTGGCGAATGTGGTGAGGTCGGGCTTGACGCCCATGATGCCCTGAATGCCGCCGCGGCCGACCCGAAAGCCGGATTTCACCTCGTCGATGATCAGCAGAACGCCGTATTGGTCGCACAGCCTGCGTGCCAGTTGCACATATTCGACCTGCGCCATGATCGCGCAGCAATTGCCCTGAATCGGTTCGATCAGCATGGCCGCCAACTGGTCGCCATGGCGTTTGAACATATCCTCCAGCCGCTGAAAATCGTTCATCGGCACCAGATGGGCAAGCTGCTTGACGGTATTCGGGACGCCCTTGCCATAGGGGATCATCTCGGGGTCGGAGTTGGAGGTGTGGTCCCAATCCTTCAGGTTCGCCAGCCACATCGCGGCATCGAACAGGCCGTGATAGCCACCCTCGACCAAGAGATAGCTTTCGCGGCCGGTATAGGCGCGGGCCAGGCGCAGGGCGGCCATCACCGCTTCGGTGCCGGAATTGGAAAAGCGCACCAGTTCGGCCGCGGGCACCATCTTGGCGATGCGGTCGGCGACCACCAGCTCCTTTTCGGTTGACAGGGCAAAGACCCCGCCGACCGCCATGCCCCGGCGGGCGGCGGCGTCAACCCGGTCGTCGGCATAGCCGAGGATCGCCGGACCATAGGCCAGCCGGTAATCGACATAGGCGTTGCCGTCGATGTCCCAGACCCGCCCGCCCTTGCCATGGTGGACATAGATCGTGCGCTCGTCCCCCCAATAGCGGAAGGTCGATGACACGCCCAAGGGCAGCCTTTTCACCGCGCGCTGGAACTGCGCGTTGGAGTTTGACAGCTTGCGGGACGGAATTTTGGTCATCGGGGCACCTTGTGTTCTTGCGGGCTCGGGCTAGCAAGATTTTGACTGGGTTGTCAATCAAAAACGATCCGAGGCAAAATCGCGTTGATTTCCCCGGTGTTTTTCTTGTAAATTTCGATTAGAGGATAGGGCAAGATCAGGAGCCAGAGCATGACCGACACCACCCCGGCCAAAGCGGACGCCCCGAAGCGCAAGATGAGCCGCGAGACCCGGCGTCAACAACTGATCGAGGCGACCATCGAAACCCTGGCGCTGCGCGGCTATGCCAGCACGACAATGACCGAGGTGGCGCGGGTGGCGGGCCTGTCGCATGGCCTGGTGAATTTCCACTTTGAGTCCAAGGACAAGCTCTTGGCCGAGACGCTGCTTTATCTGGCAGAAGAATACCGAATGAACTGGCTGCATTACCTTGAACTTGCCCCGCCCACCCCTGCCGGGCAGTTGGATGCCCTGCTGCGGGCCGATCTCGACCCCAAAATCTCGGCACCCTCACGCCTGTCCGCCTGGCTGGCCTTCTGGGGCGAGGCGCAGGGGCGGCCGCTCTATCAGGAACGGGCGAGCGCCAATGACGACTTTTACAACGCCCGGCTGGAAGACATCTGCGCCGGTCTGATGGCCGAGGGCGGCTATGCCGGCGATATGCGTCGCATTGCGCGGGTGCTGCGGATCACGGGCGAGGGGGTTTGGTTCGATATGATGACGATGACAGCGCCTTACGGCGTGGCCGAAGCCCAGGCGACGATCTTTACCTGCGCGAGCGCCTTCTTTCCGCGCCACTTCGGCCCCGAAGGATTGCTGACGCGCGGTTGACTTGGGCGCGCCTCACCGTCCATATGCGGAGGGGGGGCTGCCAACATGACACCAATTGAGCGGGCGATGGCGCTGCCGTGCTGGTCGGGCAAGGTGACGGCGGCAGCCTTGGTCGGCGGCATCACCAATCTGAATTTCGTGGTGCAGGACGGCACGCGCAAGGCGGTGGTGCGCATCGGGGACGACATTCCCTTGCACCAGATCCTGCGCCACAGCGAACTGTCCGCCAGTCGCGCCGCCGCGCAGGCCGGGGTTTCGCCCGCGGTGCTGTATCACGAGCCCGGCGCGCTGGTGATCGCCTTTGTCGAAGGCCGCACCCTGAGTGCGGTCGATTTTCAGGACGCGGGCCTGCGCGCCGAGGCGGCCCAGCTGATCAAACTGGCCCACCGCACGATCCCGCTCCATCTGCGCGGCCCGGCGCAGATGTTCTGGCCCTTTCACGTCATCCGCGACTATGTAGCCACCCTGCAGGAGGGGGCCAGCCGCCACGCCAGCCTGCTTCCCGACCTCATGACCGAGGCCGCCCGGCTGGAGGCGGCGGTTGGCCCGGTTGATCTGGTCTTTGGCCACAACGACCTGTTGCCCGCCAATTTCATCCATGATGGCAGCCGCCTGTGGCTGATCGACTGGGACTATGCCGGCTTCAACTCACCTCTGTTCGATCTGGGCGGGTTTGCCGCCAACAATGGCCTGACCACAGCGCAGGAACACGAACTGCTGACGCTGTATTTCGACCGCGCCCCCGATGCGGCGCTGCTTGCGGCCTACCGCGCCATGAAGGCGGCGGCGGCGCTGCGCGAGGCGCTGTGGTCAATGGTGTCGGAAATTCATTCCAGATTGGACTTCGACTATGCCGCCTATACCGCCAGCAATCTGGCGACCTACCACGCATCCTTTGACGATTTCCTGAACAACTGAGGCAGACATGGCAGAGCTTCCCACCCCAGAGCTTCCCAGCACGGCCCGCGCCGTCATCATCGGCGGCGGCATCATCGGCTGTTCCACGGCCTATCACATGGGTAAACTTGGCTGGACCGACACCGTGCTCTTGGAGCGGAAAAAGCTGACTTCGGGCACCACGTTCCATGCAGCGGGGCTGGTCGGGCAGCTTAGAACCTCGGCCAACATCACCCAGCTTCTGGGCTATTCTGTCGATCTTTACCGACGGCTTGAGGCGGAGACGGGCCTGCAGACCGGCTGGAAGATGAACGGCGGCTTGCGGCTGGCCTGCAATGCCGAACGCTGGATCGAGGTCAAGCGTCAGGCCACCACCGCCCATTCCTTTGGCCTTGAGATGCACCTCTTGACGCCACGCGAGGCGCAGGATCTGTGGCCGCTGATGACCATCGACGATCTGGTCGGCGCGGCCTTCTTGCCGACCGACGGTCAGGCCAACCCCTCAGACATCACCCAAAGCCTGGCCCGCGGTGCCCGGATGGCGGGGGTGAAGATATTCGAGGACACGCCGGTCACCCGCATCATCGTGGAAAACGGTCGCATCAGGGGGGTGGAGACGCCGCACGGCACCGTTGAGTGCGAAAAAATCATCTGCTGCGCCGGGCAATGGACGCGCAGTCTGGCGGGCAGCGTGGGGGTGAATGTGCCTTTGGTGTCGCTTGAGCACCAATACATGATCACCGAAAAGATCCCCGGCGTGACCGCCAACCTGCCGACTTTGCGCGACCCGGACCGGTTGACCTATTGGAAAGAGGATGTCGGCGGCCTCGTTTGGGGCGGTTATGAACCCAACCCCAAGCCCTGGGCGGTAAGCGGCATTCCGCAAGGCTTTCACTTTGACCTGCTGACCTCGGACTATGACCATTATTCGCAGTTCATGGAAAACGCGATTGCAAGGGTGCCCGCGCTGGAACATGCCGGGGTCAAGCAACTGGTGAACGGGCCGGAAAGCTTCACCCCGGACGGCAATTTCATTCTGGGCGAGGCACCGGAGCTTACGAATTTCTATGTCGGCGCCGGGTTCAACGCCTTTGGCATCGCCTCGGCGGGGGGCGCTGGCATGGCGCTGGCGGAATGGGCGGCCAAGGGGGCGGCACCCTATGACCTGTGGCCGGTCGATATCCGGCGCTTTGGCGGCGTCCACCGTTCAACCGACTGGGTGCGCGCCCGCACGCTGGAGGCTTATGGCAAGCATTACACCATCGCCTTTCCGTCCGAGGAGATGCACAGCGCCCGCCCGACCCGCCGCTCGCCCCTCTATGGCCATCTGCGGGCCGCCGGGGCCTGCTTTGGCGAGAAGCTGGGCTGGGAGCGGCCGAATTGGTTTGCCGGACCGGGTGAGCAGCCGATAGACCGCTATTCCTACCTGCGCCCCGGCTGGTGGGACGCGGTGCGGCGTGAACATCTGGCGGCGCGGGCTGCGGCGGTGCTGATTGACCAGACCTCATTCGCCAAGTTCCGCCTGAAAGGGCCGGATGCGGCCAAGGCGCTGAACTGGATCGCGGCGGGCAATGTTGACCGTTCGGTCGGCAGCCTGACCTATACGCAGTTGCTGAACGATCACGGCGGCATCGAGGCCGATGTGACGGTGGCAAGGGTGGCGCAGGATGAGTTCTACATCGTCACCGGAACCGGCTTTGCTGCCCATGATTTCCACTGGATCAACCGCAACCTGACCGGGGATTGCCAGTTGAGCGATGTGACCTCAGGCGGGGCCGTGCTGGCGCTGATGGGGCCCAGAGCGCGGGAGATA
>JBCKXH010000106.1:0-8638 GCA_038921555.1 Paracoccaceae bacterium | reverse complement strand
ATCAGAAAGATCGGGATGGCGACGGCGATCGGCGGCATCATCCTTGTCGAGAGGATGAAGAACAGAAGATCATCCTTGAGCGGCACCTTGAACCGGCTGAACGCATAGGCGGCGATGGTGCCGAGAAAGACCGAAAGAAAGGTCGAGCCAAAGCCGATGATGACCGAGTTCAGAAACCGCTCGCCATAGCGCGAGGGGCCGGTGATCACCATGTCGTATTGGCGCACGATGGCGTCAACCCAAGTTGCCGGAGGTCCAAGGGCGGCGAGGTCCTCGGGCGTCACCCGGCTGCGGGTGGTGAACAGGTTGACATAGCCTTCCAGCGAGGGGCTGAACAGCACCTTGGGCGGGTAAGCGATGGAATCCATTGGGCTTTTGAAGCCGGTGGCGATGATCCAAATGAGCGGCAGCAGGGTCAGGATGGCATAGAGGACCACCAGCGCCCCGGCGAGCCATTTCTGCCGGTTGGAGGGTTCGGTGATCGAATAGCTCATCGGTCTTTGACCTTGTTCAGGGCTTTCACATAGATCGAGGCCAGCCCGAACACCGTGACGAACAGGATAACCGCATAGGCCGAGGCATAGCCGGTGCGCCACTTCTCGAACGCCTCGCGTTTCAGGTCGATCGAGGTCAGTTGCGTGGTGGCCCCCGGCCCGCCCCCGGTCAGTTGCACGACGAGGTCGAACATCTTGAAATTCTCGATGCCGCGGAACAGCACGGCCAGCATCAGGAAGGGCAAGGCCAGCGGCAGGGTGATGGTCCAGAACTGCCGCCACTTGCTGGCGCGATCACATTCAGCCGCCTCATAGATGCTGGCGGGGATCGAGCGCAGGCCGGCCAGGCAGATCAGCATCACAAAGGGCGTCCACATCCAGGTATCGACGATCACGATGGCCCAGGGTGCCAGGGCGACCTCGCCGATCATCGAAAAGCTGGCGGAATCGATGCCGGAGACGAATTCGATGAAATAGTTGAACAGGCCGATTTGCGGTTGATAGAGAAAGGTCCAGAAGTTGCCGACAACGGCGGGCGACAGCATCATCGGCAGCACGATCAGCGTGGTCCACAGGTCGTTGCCGCGGAACTTCTTGTTGATCAGATAGGCGAGGGTGAAGCCGATCAGCACCTGCAAGGTGATGGTCCAGAACAGGAAATGTGCGGTTGCCTGCAAGGATTGCCAAGTGTCCGGGTCGTTCAGAATATTGCGGTAATTCTCGATCCCGACGAACTCGACCGCGTTGTTGGGGCGGTTGGTGCGGAAGTTGGTCAGGCTCAGCCAGATGGTCCAGATCAGTGGAAAGATGTTGACCGCCAGCAGCAAAAAGATCGTCGGCGCCACGAACAGCCAGGCAATCGTGCGGTCCGACAAGCCGCGAATACGATGTGCAAGCTTTGGCGGCGTGGCATGTGCTGCGCGCTGGGCAAAAGGCTCGGACATCGGTTTTGCTTTCCTGAGGGCGACTTGGGCAAGGATGCGCGAGACCGGGTCGGCCCTCAAGAGCCTCGCGCAGGGGCCACCCGCTGCTTGATGGGCAGCGGGTGGCGATCGGTCAGTATTTGCCTTCTTCCTCGAAGGTCGCGCGCCAATCGACGACAAGGCCATCCAGCGCCGCCTGGGCGGTGCCGTTGCCGGCAACCACATAGTCATGGAACCACTTTTGCGAGGATTGCATCAGGGTGGCATAGCTGGGTTCAGCCCAGAAGTCCTTGACGATGGCCATGCTGTCCAGGAAGGTCTGGGCATAGGGCTGGCTGGTGGCAAAACCGGGGTCCTCGACCACGGCGCGCAGGGCGGAGTAGCCGCCCAACTGCCACCATTTGGCCTGCACTTCGGGCTGAGCGAACCACTTGATATAGGTCAGCGCCGCCTCTTGCTTGTCAGAGGCCGAGACGACCGAAATCCCCTGCCCGCCCAGTTGGGCGAACTTGTCGCCGTTCGGGCCTGCCGGGTTGGCAAAGTAACCGGTCTTGTCGCCGCCGACATTGGCATCGGTGTCAAAGCCGGGCCAAGTGAAGGCAAAGTTCATCTGCAACGCAACCTGACCCGATTTGAAGGCATCGACCCCCTCGCCCATATAGCCGTTCGACGAGCCGGGCGGCACGCAGCAATCATACAGCGCCTTGTAGTATTCCAGCCCCGCCACGGCACCTGCCGAGTTCACAAAGCCTTCCATGTCATAGGGCCTGTCGGGGTTGTCGTATTGGAAGCCAAAGCTGTACAGCACATCCATCACGCCCATCGTGATGCCTTCCGAGCCGCGCTCAGTATAGATCGAGGCACCATAGACGGTTTTGCCGTCGATATCGCGGTTCTGGAAGAATTCCGCGATGTCCTTCAGTTCCGCAAAACTCGCGGGCACAGCCAGATCGCGGCCATACTTTTCCTTGAAAGCGGCCTGAATTTCCGGCCTTGCGAACCAATCCTTGCGATAGGTCCAGCCCACCACGTCGCCAAAGGCCGGCAGCGCCCAGTAGTTCGGCGTGTTCTTGGGCCATTCGGCATAGCCGACGACGGTTGCGGGGATGAAATCGTCCATCGTGATGGCATTGGCGTCGAAGAAGTCGTTCAGCTTGATATACTGGCCGTTTTCGGCAGCACCCCCGATCCACTGGCTGTCGCCGATCATCAGGTCGCACAGCTTGCCGCCCGAGTTCAGCTCGTTCAGCATGCGGTCGGCAAAGTTGGTCCATGGCACGAATTCAAAGTGCATCGTGTTGCCGGATTGCGCCTCGTAGTCCTTGCTGAGTTCAATCAGCGCGCTCGCCGGGTCCCAAGCGGCCCAGCACAGGGTCAGATCCTCGGCCTGCGCACTCATGCCCGCCAGGATCGCCAAGGATGCCGAAGTAACCAACAGTTTATTGTTCATGAATCTTCCTCCCAGTTGCAGGCCACGGCCTCCACGCCACGACTCTTTGCTGGGGTGACGATATTTGTGGTGCGTGCCTTATGGCAAGCGTTTTTTTGAGGTGCGCACCTCAGGACTGTTGAAAGCAGCGGAAATTTCAGTGAAAAGCAATGGCAGTGGTGTGGAAAAAGTCATGCGACCGACGACGAAGGATTTGGCGCTTGCGGCAGGGGTCAGCCTTGCGACGGTGGACAGGGTCTTGAACGACCGCTCCGGCGTGCATCAGGACACCGTCAAGAAGGTCAACCAAGCCATTGAAAAGCTGGGATTTAGCCGGAACCTTGTTGCGGCCAATCTGGCGCGCGGCAAACGCTATCATTTTCTGTTCCTGTTGCCGCGCACCGGGGATCAGTTTCTGGCCGGGCTCATCACCCGAATCGAAGAGGCCAACCTGGCCTTTGCCGCTGAAATGATCCGGGCCGAAGTTGTGCTGATCAACCAAAGCGACCCCCATCAGATTGCCAACCTGATGGGCGGGCTGGATACCGACGAGATCGACGGCGTGGCTATCATGGCGCCCGAGTCGCCGCAGGTGCGCGATGCCAAGGCGAGGTTGGCAGAGAGGGGGGTCGCGACCGTCAGTTTCATCGCGGGGCAGATGGCCTATGGGCATGATGATTTCGTCGGGATCGACAACCATGCTGCGGGGGCTACGGCGGGGCGGTTGATGGGAAGGTTTGCAGCGCGGGTTCCGGGCCGGATTCTGGTGGTGGCCGAGACGATGCACTCGCGCGACAGTCTGGAACGGCGGCTGGGGTTCGATGAGGTGATCAACGCCGATTATCCGCATCTGACGGTGCTGCCGTCGCTGGAAACTTACGGCGATGCCGAGCGGACCGGGCGGGTCATTCGCGGCAGTTTTGCTCGAAACCCCGGCCTTGCCGGGGTCTATATCCTTGGGTCCGAGGCGCGCATTCCGCTTGAGGTCGTGGCAGAAGTCGCGGGTGCCGGGCAGCCGGTGGTCATCGCCCATGAACGCACCCCCTTCACCGAGGCCGCACTGCTGTCGAGGCGGATCGACGCCCTGATCACCCAGGACCCCGGCCATCTGGTTCGTAGCTCGATCCGTATCTTGCGGGCGCGGTGGGACAGGCGGGAAATTCTGGCCTCGCAGGAGAAGATCCGCATCGAGGTCTTGATCAGAGAGAATTTGTAGGGCGGCAGATCACATATGCGCCGTTTGGGCATTGCCACCCGATCATTCTCCCGCGCCCCCAAGCGTAAACTTCACCCACCGGATTGTCTCACTTTTGTTGGCACGGAGGGTGAGGGTGTTTTGCTGCGCACCGGACCACAGAGCACCTTTATCTTGACCCCGAAACACACGGGGCAATCATGGCCGAACATGTGCCGGGCAATGCAAGGCTGGCGGCACGCAAGTTTGGTTGCGACCAGCCGTTTCAGGATCCGCTGCCGCCGCCCGACGCCCCGCTTGCACCCTGCCGGCTGCCGTTGGGCAGCTACACCACGGTGGAAGCCATCATAGTGTCTCTGGTGCAGGCCATTGCCCGCGTCTGGTCTGAGGCTATATACGGGCACAGCGGAATGGCCGGAGCGACATGAGGCGCTGCTTGTCGCTCAAGGAACAGTCAGTTGTAGCGGGCTGATGCAGCGTGCATCCGATCAGGAACCAGCGGACAAAGATGACCCGGGACAACAAGGAAGTGATGATGACGCATACAAGACTGGGCGCTGGTCTCAATGAGCCCTTGGACGCATTGCGCGCAATGCAGGTGGACGAACATGAGGCGGCGGATGGACAGGTTGTTCCGGGGCTTTTCATCCACCGCGACCCGGCGTCGGAGGTCAACCTGCGCTGGTCAAGCCCGCGCGGGCGCATTCTTGATGTTCAGACGAGAATCGATCTTCCGGGGGCCTGGCTGGGGCTGCATCTGAGCCTGCCGATGACCGATATCTCGGGCGCGGGGTTCATCGGCTTTGCCGCGCGCACGGCTTCGGCGCAGCCGGTCACCATCCGGGCCTGCCTGCGCTCGGGGGTTGAGGGCGGCAGCTTCCATGACTGCTTCTTTGACCGCTACATCCTGGCCCAGCCGGAAGAATCCGACTATATGGCGATGATTGCGCCCGACCGCCGCCCCCTGCTGCCGGTTCAGGCCGTCTGGCGCGAGTTCATCCTGTTCCTGCCGCCAAGCCATGGCGTGCATCTGGCGCTGATCGACCTGCGCCTTTTTGTTGTCTGACACCTCCCCGGCCGTGCGCCAAGCCCGCCGACCGCCCCCTGTGTCAGGGAAGTTGGACATAGCACTGGTAATTCCAGCGTGGAATGATGCCGAGGTTCTGGCCAGACTGCTGGATCAGGTGGCCGGATTTGGCTGCTTTGGCCAAATTATCGTGGTTGACGACGGATCGGACGCCCCCATCGTGCCGCCCCGCAGCCTGCCGGATCTGGTCGTGCTGCGTCATCCGGCCTCACGCGGAGCCGGTATTGCACGCAACTACGGGCTGGCTGCGGTCACAGCCCGGCATGTGCTGTTCTTCGATGCGGATGATCTCTTGACCCAAGATATCGTCTTTCTGCTGGACGACCTTGCCTGCGATCTGCCGACGCAGGCGCGGCCCTTCGACTTTTGCCTGTTCCGTCACGCCGACAGCCGCAGCGCCTGCGAGGAACGATGGGGGCAGCCTCATTGGGATGACCGCCTGTGGCGCGAGGCTGGTGTGGCGGTGGCAGTGCTTGAAGAGGCACCCGCCGCCGGGTGGCACGTCCTGGCAAGGACTGCGAACTACCCGTGGAACAAGATCTATCGCACTGCGTTCCTGCGTGACCACAGCTTAGCCTTTGGTGCCACCCCTGTGCATGAGGACGTGGCGCCGCACTGGTGCGGCTTTCTCGCGGCACAGCGTATCCTGGTCTCCAACCGGATCTGCGCCTGGCACCAGGTGTCACAGACCGATAGCCACCTGACCAACCTTGCGGGTGAGGACCGCTTGGCGGTATTCGCCGCCCTTGACGAGGTTGCAGCCTCCATGACAGCGCAGGTCAGCCCGCTCTGGCTTGCCGCCTTCGCGGAGTTCGCCTTGGGCCTTGTCGAGTGGAACCACCGCATCATCGACCCCGCGCTTTGGCCGCAACTGCGCGCGGGTGAACAGCGTCTCATACAAGATCGGATGATCGGCTGGGCCGGGCAACTGGCGCCGGACCATCCTGGCCTTGCAGCCCGGATCGCGCAGCGCAGCGGGCTGGAGGGAGCGGCACCATGACAGCGCTGTCCTTCCTGCTGCTGTCGCGCAACGCGGGGCAAGACCTGGAACGCTGCGCCCGCGCAATTGCGGCCTGCACCGCCAAGGGCGATGAGGTCGTGATCGTCGATGACGGGTCGCAGGATGATACCATCGCCCGGATCGGGCGCCAGACCGAGATGGCAGGCTGGGGCGAGGCCAGCAAGACCCGGCGCATCATCCTGGGGCCTGACCCGTCTGCGGGCCACCGCCGCGGCTATGATCTGGCCGCAACCATTGCCGCGTCGGCGGCGCTGACGCGTTATGTGCTTTTTCTGACCCCGCAGATCATGCCCGATCCTGCCGGGGTGGCCGCCGCCAGAAACCTTGCGGCACAGGGCAAGGCCGACCTTGTTGTGGGCGCGCCAGCACAGGGTTTTGGCCCCGGACCGGATATCCTGCACCCCACGCCATCGCTGTTCGGCGCATTGATCCGGCGCGAAGTGCTGTTTGCCGATTCCCGCAGCACCGGCCCGGCACCTGACACGCTGTCCCTGATCTGGCGGTCGCTCCGCCCCGGTCGCAGCATTGTGCAGATTGCCGGCCCGCTGGTGGAAGGCCCTTTGCCGCTGGCCGATGCGGGGCCTGCGCTGCTGTCTGCTGCGGCGGATCTGATCGTGGCCGAGATGGGCGAGGCCGAACGCACCGCCGCCATCCGCTGGGTCTTACGGCACTTGCCAAGCCTGATCGCCGGTCATCTGCCGGGATCGCTGGCCGGAATGGCGGAACCGGCGCGCAGGCTCTGGCAGCTTGTGGCGACCGAGGCCCGTTTGCAGGAAATGCTGGCGGATGACCCGGCAGCGCGGTTGTTGCAGGCGTTGCAGGCACCACAGACGGCCGCGGCGCAGAAGACCCTGCTCGACAGTCGCCGCACCGGCAGGCTGGCAAGCCCGGCCCGCACCGGGGCCGCACCGCTGCGCGTGGCGCAGATCGGACCCCATGCCATGCGGATGCCGCTGTCCTACCCGGCGCTGGCAGCGCTGTGGCAGGATCATGTGGCACCGACGCAGCTGGCCGAGGCCGATGTCGTGGTCTTCGCGCATCCGCGCGATGTGGCCGACCTCGGGGCAGAGGTTGCGCGCGGCCTGCGCGCCCGGCCACGCCCGATCGGGCTGTTCTCTGAGGAGCCGTTCTGGGATTCGCTCTTCAGCCCCGATCCGCTGGCCCCCGCCTTGCGGCTTCCTGCCGGTCCGGCTGGTGAGTTGCGCCTTGTGCAGATCAACCATCACACCTCTGATATCTTCGATTTTACCGACATTCCCTATTACCTGCTGACCAACCACCGGTTCGCGGCCAGCTATGGTGCGAGGTTCCGGCGCAACGCCCTGATTACCCCCGAGGTGTGGCGCGACTGGTTTGCGGCCCGCCCCGTCCGGGCGGCCTTCATGGCCGAGCGACGCCCCGAAGCCTTCCATGACGTGAGCTTTGCGCAGGGCGATATGCACGGCCTCTGTGCATGGCGCACCCGGCTGGCCGAGGCCTATGATACCGGCCGGGTCGAACGGATCGGCGCAAGCTGGCAAGGCGGGCCGTCACGCTTCGCCCTTCAGGACTGGCATATGGACAAGATGGTCCGGATGGACGGCAGGGCACAGTTCCTGTCGGGAATAGAGAACACCCATCAGCCGGCCTATCTGACGGAAAAGCTGTTCGACGCTTTCGCCTGCGGATCGCGGCCGCTCTATGTGGCCAGCCCCGGCCACCGCGTGCACGGTCTGGGCCTGCCGGAGGGGTCTTGGCTGAACCTTTGGGGCAAGGATCCGCAATCGGCCGCCACTGCCATGGATGAGACCGTCTGGGATGCAGCCTTCTTCGCCGATTATGCGGCCGCGCAGACCGCCCTCGCCACCTTGTTCGGCGATCCGCGCCTCATAGTGCGCGAGCGTGCCCGCCTCAGGCTGGCGGTGCTGGAGACGCTTGCCCAGTTGGAAGCATCCCCGCGCCAGCAGATCTGAACCGCAGCAAACCCCTCAGACGCCTTGCCGCCCGGTCAGCGACCGCAGCGCAATCACCAGCCGGCGCAGGGGGCTGGTCAGACGCCAAGAGGAGCTTTCGGTGATCGTGTTATAGCGGCGCTCCAGTTCCGCGATCTGTCCGGCAAGCTGCGCCGCCTCGACCGCTTTGCCATCAAGATCGGCGCGCAGTCCGGCGGAGTAGGCTTCCTGCCTGGCCAAGGATTGTCTGGCCTGTTCCTCGGCCACGGCCTGGGTCTCGGCAAGCGTGGCGCGGTAGGACGCCTCCTGCCGATCCAACTGCGCCACAAGATCCGACAGCGCAATGTCTCGCTGGCGCAGGGCTTGCGCGCTGGCGGCAAGCTCGGTGCCGCGCAGCGTCAGTTGCTCCGCGACCTGGCGCAAGAGGGCGCCACTGCGCTCAGCCCGATCCCGCTCGGAGAATGCCTCCGCCCTGAACGCCAGCCTTTCGGCACCAAGCCCCGCCAACTCGGTCCGCATCAGCCGGATATCAAGGTCCAGCTTGTTCACCATATGGGA
>JBCKXH010000105.1:0-8820 GCA_038921555.1 Paracoccaceae bacterium | reverse complement strand
GGGTGCGCCAGTGGCCCCGGATGGCTTGGCCTGCCTGGTCGGCGTTGATGGGTCGGCTGGACAGGTAAAAGCTGGTTTCGCGTGTGTTTTTCCACAACGCCTGGTCGCGGCCGGTCGTGGGCTGAAATGTCTGAACTCTTCGCTCGACGCGGATGATGACGGCGATCAGACCGCGCCAGTCGGTGCTGGTGCTGGTGCTGGTGATGATGTTGCTGGTGATGAGGACCGTGACGGATCGGGTTTCGTGGCGGTTGCGTTGGCCCACATCACTGGTCTGGCACTGGCTGAGCGGGGCGGCCGTGGCCCCGCCGGTATGGAGCCGGTATGGACTTGCCGACACAATGATTTCTGGTTTGCTTTCAACTGGACGATCAGGTGGATGCCTTTGGCGCGGGCGGCTTCAAATGTTTTTTTGGGCGTGCAAGGCGTCGAGCGTGACGATCCGCCCGGCGACATCAAGTTCGGCCAAAAGCTGCTGTGCGGCGGGGATTTCGTTCGATTTTGCGTCAATTTCGATATGCGCAAGGATCAGCATCGTGTCCGCAGCAAAGGCGCTGAGCACCTGCTTGGCGGCGCTGTCGTGAAAGGCATCGAAGCTGCCCCGCAAGGTTTTTCCGTCGATTGCCAGAACGCGGCAACCTGCCGTTTGCTTCGTTTTGCCATCAAGATCGGCAGCATGGGTTTGAGCCGCCGCCTCAACTGCGTGCGGGGGGGCAAGGCCAATAAGAATGGAGCGGATCGAGGTGCGCGCTGGCGCTCGTTTCCAGCTCAGACCAAAGGCCCGGTTCAACCGCTTGCGGTGCACGCCGATGAAGGTCCGGGTCCCCCGATAAGAATTAGCCCCCGTCACGATGGCAAGGATCGAGAACAGCAAAACATGGGTCAGCGCATAACGCTTGCCTTCAGACCGGCGGGGATCGGGCACGGCAGCCAGCCGTTTCAATATTGGTGCAAACGACTTCATTCCAGCAACCTTCCCATGCCTGTTGATAGTCGCTTGCCTCTGATTCACAGTTTCGTCAGTTTGGGAATCCCCTGCGCATCACCCGCACCAAAAATCAGCAAAAAATAGCCTCTCATGCGAGGCCCAAAACCCCTATGGGCCAATCACAGCGACAGCCTCAAATCATCAGAACTGAACAGCCCTGGACGAATGGCCAGGTCGAGCGCATGAACCGGACAATCAAGGAGGCGACCGTCAAACGCTTCCACTACGACAACCACAGCCAGCTCGAAACCCACCTCGTCAACTTCATCAGCGCCTACAACTTTGGGCGTCGGTTGAAGACCCTCAAAGGCCTCACACCCTACGAGTTCATCTGCAAACAATGGACAATCGAACCGGAAAGGTTCACCCTACACCCGATCCATCAAATGTCGGGACTAAACAACATCCGGCGCAACTCCACCACCACCGCTTCCTGTGCGCGCGTCAGCGTGGTCGCCAGGTCATGCGCGGTGTGCGAGCGATCCTCGAAGCTGGTCCGCCCCCGCCAGCGATAGATCGTGTCGAGCGTGACCCCGTAGCGCTGCGCCAGAACCGCAGCAGGCTCGTCGCTGGCCGCGATCTGTCCCCGGATCGCCGGGGTCGTCGTGGCATTCTTGTGCAGTGAAAGCATCATCGCGCTGTCTCCCCCGTTGCACGGGCCTCCAGCCCCGCAATCAGGTCGCGCAGCGTTGCCCGCGCGATGAACAATGGCAGACGACGCTCGTCAATACAAACGTCCGGGATGTGCCCCCCCGATGTCACAAGATTGCCGCCCCTCAACCGCTCTTCGACGGCTCGTTTTCCGGTCCGGTCCTGATCGCAGCCGCCATCGCCCGCCGCCCGGTTGTCTTGTCAGAATTTACATCACATTGTGCATCACAAAAGGTTCCCGTCGCGGCCTGTAACCCGCTGTAAATCTTGCAACTTTTTGAAAGGTATGTCGGAGTGCTTGTCCGACACTTACAAGAGAATGCCGCCTGTGCCTTTCTGTGGACTCTGAACCAATCCAACGCCGTAGCCTATTGTGCATCACACATACCGTTTTTCAACTTTTGCAGCCCCAGCCCCGAAAGCCCGAGGAAATCATGTCAATCGTCAAGCGCGCCAACACCTTCCACCCCCGCCGCCGCGTTCCCCGCCGCTTTGCCGAAAAAGATGACCGGACCTTCATGGAAATCACCCTCCACACTGCGGACCACACCGCCGACCGCACCGAAGCCGAACGCCTCGCCGCCGCCGAATAGGCCAGGCTGATGAAAGGCTGGAAAGCCATGGCCGGGATCACCGCCTAGGACGAAGGCGAACGCTTCGCCGCCGCAAAGGCACTCGCGCAGCCTAGGGGTTTCTGCTTCATGCCCGCCGACCGCGTGGCACCCTGCCCATCCGCGACCTGCTCGCCCGCGTGGAGGCCGTCTCCAAGTCCGCAGGCGGCCCCGGCCTCACAACTGCCCCCGCCCATCCTCGGAATCGTCAAGAAGCCGCCTCTCCGCAATCCTCGATGCCCACTGGATCCTCGCCGCCGACCGGCCGACCGGCAAATCCAAGGACCAAATCCTCCGCTGGAAAGCCCCTGGGGTCAAAGCGTTCAGAAACCGGATCAGCGTCATCGGCGACCTCGAATACACCGAAATCACCCCCGACGACCTCCTGGACTTCCGCGCATGCTGGTGGGATCGCGTCTCCGAGGGCGGCCTCGATGAGTCCAGCGCCAACAAGGACTTCGTGTATATCTCCTCGACCTTCCGCCTCGTCGCCCAGAAAAAGCAACCACCGCTCCACCTCAATTTCACAGGGCTGAACTTCAACGGCCTCGAAAAGGTCGCGCGAACCCCGTTCTCCGAAAAGTGGATCAAAAAAAATCTGCGCGCCCAGCGCCCTCGACGGCCTGAACCTAAAGGCGCGCTGCATCGTCCCGGGCATGGTCAACACCGGCTAACGCCCGAGCGAAGGCCAATCCTTGCAGGCCCGCCATATCCGCCTTGACGGCCGCATCCCCTATATCTCCATCGAACCGGACGGGCGCACCCTCAAGACCGCCGCCAGCCGCCGCCAAATCCCCCTCACCGGGGTTTCCCTCGAAGCCTTCCGCGCCCTGCCCCGAAGGATTCCCGCTGCCGTAGTCAGCATTGGGCAGCAAGACGCCCTTGCAGGCGATGAAGGAATGGCACAAACTCAAACCTGAACTGTTCAAGAAACAGCCTTACTACCTTGCGGGATGTGACGAATAAGCCTTCTTGCCAAGAGTGGGCCATCACCACCTTGGCAGACAAACTGGCAGGAACCGGGGCGGCATCCTGGCTGCGGGTTCAGTGCCTCACGCAATCCATTCAAGGAGTGCATCATGGTTGAGAAAAGAACGGCTGCCAAAAAGATCGCGGGCAAGGCCACACCGAAGGCACCGACCAAGGCGGTCGCACCAGTGGCAGAGAAACCCCGGAACCTGCTGCCGCATGAGTGCTTGACATCGCCCAATTTGCAGAATGCCATCGGCGTTTACTCATGGGGAAAGTTCGCGGGCGAGGTTAACCTGGGGCAACTGGTCAATGATATACACGATGAGGTCGAGAAGGTCGTTCAGGATGGCGACATGAAACCGGCTGAAGCCATGCTGTATGGGCAGGCCATGACGTTACAAACCATCTTCACCAACCTGGCGCGGCGGGCAGCGGTCAACGCTGATCTGAAGCAGTTTCAGGTCAATATGACCCTGGCACTCAAGGCGCAAGCGCAGTGTAGATCGACCATAGAGGCGCTGGCGCTGGTCAAAAACCCTATGCCCTACATCCGGCAAGCCAACATAGCCAATGGGCCGCAACAGATCAACAATGGCAATGCAAGCGCGTCAGGGCATACCGGCATCAGTACGCCATCAGGTACGCACGCGGGCAATTTTCAGATCGAGCAAAGCAAACTATTGGAGACAGATCATGGCCAACGGCTGGACACTGGAGCGGCGCAAGCGGCAAGCAGAGTTAATCAGGCAGTGGACACCGTGGTCTGAATCCACCGGGCCCAAGTCGCAAGAGGGTAAGGAGCGGGTCGCACGCAACGCCTGGCGCGGCGGTCACCGGCAGGAACTGCGCGAGCTGTCCAAGATGGTGAATGCCGAAATCAGGCGGGCGCGAGAGCTGGTATCGACCTGCACCGCCTGAAAATGGGACAAGTGCCATTCTTGCCTTTTGTACAGGCCAGTCCCAGGCCCCCCGGCACCCGCCAGCTATCTTGAAAGCGCAGATGCCTGGGCGCCCACACCCCCAGAGCTATGCCCGAAAGTTGACGGGGCGGTAAAAAGTCGATTCATCTTGGACACAGAACCGGCTATAATTGGGCATGTATACATTGCGCGACAGAAGGACCGGTGATTTGTTCGATCGCTGGTCGGAGATGGGCGAGAAGCGGCGCCTGCTGCTGGATCGTTCTTGGGCGGGGGTGTTCCGGGACCACCTTCTTGATGATCTTCCGATTGATGAATTGTTGCCGCATTTTGATGATCGCCTAGGGCGTCCGTCGCGGGATTTGCACATCGTCATTGGCGTATTGCTCTTGCAGCAATTGCACGATTTGAGGGATGCGGCCACGGCGGAGCCTTGGCGTTCAACATGGCCTGGCATCACGCGCTTGCTGTGCGCGTCGAGGCGGATTGCTATTTCCGTGAGAAGACTTTGCGGAATTATCGCCGTCTTTTCATTGCCGAAGGGCTCGACGAGGTTTTGTTCCGCCGCATGACGGATCGCCTTGTGCGTGCCTTTGCCGTGGACACCAGTCGCCAGCCTATGGATTCCACCGCGCTGCGCTCGGCCATGCGCAGCTTGACCCGGCTCGGGATCGTCGTTGAGACCATTTCGAAATTCGCGCGAGCTTGCACGGCATCATCCCGCGCTGCATGCGCTGATCGATGGTGGTATCATCCAGCGATAGGTTGATCGGGAAGGCGCGGGTTGCTTTTCCAACACAGCGCCGAGCGCGTCTCGTCGCAGGCTTGATGAGGCTGGACGCGATCTAGGCTCTGGACCTGTTAAATCGCTTGCGGGGTCTCTCGTCTGCTGATTCACTGACGGCACCAAGGGGGTGTTGCCATGACAGATATGTTCCTGCTGACCGAGGCCCAGATGGCGCGGATTTCGCCTTTCTTTCCGCTCTCGCATGGGGTGCCGCGTGTGGATGACCGCAGGGTGATCAGCGGCATCATTTTCGTGATCCGCAATGGTCTGCTGTCAACGGCGGAGTAAAATCCGGCCACTGGGCGGCGCAAAAGTCGGCCACTTTGGATTTGGGTGTGACACGCGCCACGAGGGGGCGGCCAGGCAGCAGCGCTCTCCATATGGCTGGCGGCTGACTGGCCGCCTTGGCCCGCCAGGGCCAATACGGCGAGGATTGTATCAGGTTTTGAACCGCCCCGACTTTACCGGAGGGCAAAACTCTCGGAGGATTGCCCGTTATGGAACAGAAGAAATCATCGAAGCCGTATTCACCCGAGTTCCGCGAACGCGCGGTGCGGCTGCTTATGGAACACCGCGCCGACTACCCGCGCGAAGCTGCGGCGCTGACGGCGATCGCGGGCAAACTTGGCGCCTCGCTGGACAGCCTTCGCGCTGGTCCAGCAGGCCCAGCAGGGTGGCGGCGAGCGGCCTGGCCAGACCAGTGCCGAGAAGGTGCGGATCAAAGAGCTTGAACGTGAGGTGCGCGAGGTGCGTCAGGCCAATGAGAGTCTGAAGAAGCGGCGGCGTATTCTGCTGTGGCGGTGCTCGACCGCCCGTTTCGCAAAGGATTGCTTTTATTGAGGAAAGCCGGGGGCATTCGGGGTCGAGCCGATCTGCAAAGTGCTGCCGATCGCCCCCTCAACCTACTACGCACAGATCGCAATTGGCCGCGATCCCGACCTTGCTTCAGCCCGAGCAAAGTCTGATGCGGCCATGTGCACCTCGATCGGCCGGGTCTGGCAAGACAACCGCAAGGTCTACGGAGCGCGGAAGGTCTGGCATGCCTTGCGCAGGGAAGGCCAGAACGTGGCGCGCTGCACGGTGGAGCGGCTGATGCAGCGGTTGGGCCTGCAAGGGGTTGTTCGAGGCAGACGCGTCATCACCACGAACCCCGACGCATCGCAGCCCTGCCCGGACGACAAGGTGAACCGCCAATTCACCGCCGAGCGACCGAACCAGCTTTGGGTTTCCGACTTCACCTATGTGCCCACATGGTCCGGGACGGTCTACGTGGCTTTCGTGATAGATGTGTTTGCGCGGCGGATTGTCGGCTGGCGCGTGTCCACGGAGGTGGCGACCCAGTTCGTTCTCGATGCCCTGGAGCAGGCGATTTGGAAAAGAAAACTTCCCATAAACAAGGGCTTGATCCATCATTCCGACCGTGGATCGCAATACCTCTCCATAAAATACACCGAACGTTTGGCCGAGGCGCAGATCGACCTCTCGGAGCGAACCGTCGGTGACGCCTATGATAACGCGCTGGCCGAATGTGTCATCCATTCCGGGGCTTACGCGGCTGCCCCGCAGCCACGGTCCCCTCCATATGTTCAAGACCGAGGTCATCAACCAGACCCCACCGTGGAAATCCATGCGTGAGGTTGAGTGGGAAACCCTGAACCGCAGGACCGCGCAGCGAAATGGGTCGATTGGTATAACAACCGCCGCCTTCTCTCCCCCATCGGATACATCCCGCCCGCAGAAGCTGAGGAGGCGTTCTATGCAAACCTGAACACAATCGATATGGTCGCCTAGTCGTTGAACAAATCACCCTCCGGCAAAGCCGGGGCGGTTCAATCACCATCCACGTCCCGTTCCGCCTCGTGAAGCGCGGCGGGCGAAAGGAGATGATCCTGCCGCCCGGCGCGCAGACCCGTCGCCAAGCCGATGACAGCCTCATCAAGGCACTGGCCCGCGCGTTCCGGTGGAAGCGCATGCTGGAATCCGGCGAGTTTTCGACCATCACCGAGTTGGCCCAGCACGAACGGATCGCCCCATCCTACATGACCCGCGTGTTGCGCCTCACGCAACTTGAGCCTGACCTCATCGAGGCGGTTCTCGACGGACGGCAGGGAGGCGCGGTTACGCTTGCCCGACTTATGGAGCCGTTCCCGCTCAGCTGGAGCGAGCAGAAGAATACCTTCGCTCTCACCTGACCACCTGCCTTCGTAGATCTCGCGCAACTGCTGCTATTGCTTCATTGGGCCAAATTGGCCAAAAGAGTACAAGGCTAAGAGCGGGGAGTCGGATGCAGACCCTGAGCGCGAAAGACGCGAAGTACGGCTTCGGACGGCTGATCAATCTCGCCCGAGCCGAGCCGGTGGCGGTGGCTAAGCATGGGCGGCCAGCCGTAGTGGTAATGGCGATTGAGGAGTACGAGCGCTTGAAGGGTATTGAAATGGACCACCTGGATAGCCGCCCAAGCACGAAAGGGACGGCAGAATAATGGACCAAGCCATTGACAACCAGGTCTCCTCCCACAGCCGGAGCACAGAAAAGCCCCTCGGCTCGCGTTTGCATTTTACGCTTGGCAGTCTGACCCGTCCAGCAGATGCAAAGAAGCAATGAGCCCCGCAATGGCAATGATCAAACCTGAGCGCGATCTTGAAGATGCCCTTGTAGCCAAACTGCGGGACCTCAAATATGAATATCGCCACGACATCCGCGATCGAGCCACGCTTGAAGCGAACTTCAGGGAAAAGTTCGAAGCCCTGAATCGTGTCACACTCACTGACGGTGAGTTCCAACGTCTCCTCGACGAGATCGTCACACCGGATGTGTTCAAAGCCGCTCGCTCCCTCCGAAACCGGGAAGCCTTCATCCGTGACGACGGCACGTCGCTCAACTACACCCTCGTCAACATCAAGGACTGGTGCAAGAACGCCTTCGAGGTCATCAATCAGCTCCGCATCAATACGAATAACAGCCATCACCGCTACGACGTCATACTCCTGATCAACGGCGTCCCCGTCGTTCAGATCGAGTTAAAAACGCTTGGGATTAGCCCCCGGCGGGCAATGGAGCAGATCGTCGACTACAAAAACGACCCCGGCAACGGCTATACCAAGACGCTTCTCTGCTTCCTTCAGCTCTTTATCGTCAGCAACCGCACCGAGACCTTGTATTTCGCCAACAACAACGCCCGCCACTTCGCCTTCAATGCCGAAGAGCGCTTCTTGCCCGTCTATCAGTTCGCCGACGTGAACAATAAAAAGGTCACTCACCTCGATAGCTTCGCTGAAACCTTCCTCGTCAAATGCACCCTCGGGCAGACGATCAGCCGCTACATGGTGCTTATTGCCAGCGAGCAAAAGCTCCTGATGATGCGGCCGTATCAAATCTATGCGGTCAAGGCCATTGTGGACTGCATCACCCAGAACTGCGGCAACGGCTACATCTGGCACACCACCGGCAGCGGCAAGACGCTTACCTCCTTCAAGGCCTCAACCCTCCTCAAGGACAACATCGACATCGAGAAATGCATCTTCGTCGTGGACCGCAAGGACCTCGACCGGCAGACGCGCGAGGAGTTCAATAAATTCCAAGAAGGCTGCTTCGAGGAAAACACCAATACCGCATCCCTCGTGCGCCGTCTCCTCTCGGACGAACTACGCCGACAAGGTCATCGTATGCACCATCCAGAAACTCGGCCTCGCGCTGGATGAAAACAGTAAGCGCAACAAGCAGCAGAAGAAGGACGGCAAACAGTCCTACAAAGAACAGCTAGAACCGCTGAGCGCCAAACGCATCGTCTTCATCTTCGACGAGTGCCACCGCTCCCAGTTCGGCGAGAACCACAAAGCCATCAAGGAGTTCTTTCCCCAAGCCCAACTTTTCGGCTTCACCGGCACGCCC
>JBCKXH010000104.1:0-9188 GCA_038921555.1 Paracoccaceae bacterium | reverse complement strand
TCCGAGGCCATCAGCACGCGGTGGCGAATTTCGGGCGGCTGGATGAAGCAATCGCCGGCACTCAGGCGGATCGGGCCGCCCTGATCTTCATAGATCACATCGACCCAGCCCTTGATGCAAAAGATCAACTGGAAGCCGACCTTGTGGAAATGCACCATGTCGGGCACCGGGCCGCCACCCGGTATGCGGATATGGCTGGCGATGATCGCCCCGCCAAGCCGCGACGGCACCAGGTCACGGTAGTGCATTCCGGCGCGGCCAATCACCCAAGGCGCTTGATCTGTCAGCCGGCGCACCACAAAGGCATGCTGGGTTTGCGGCCGGTGGACCGGGGGATCAAGCTGGTCAATCTCAATCCTTGTGCCGTTGGGGGCGGTCAGGCTGCGCTGGCCACCCGCGAAACCGTCGGGATCGTCGGTCAGGATACGCAGGGTGCCGGGCGATTCTGTAGCACCCTTCTGGATGCGGATACGAAGGCCGTGGCCCGACAGAACCGCCACTTCCGGGTAGTCGGCGGGATAGATCATATCCAGCCGCATCCCCAGAACCTTGGTATAAAACGGCAAGTCATCGCGCAATTCCTGGGTCGGAAGCCTGATCTCGGCGCGGGTTGCTGCCCTGGTCGATGTTTGGGGCGATGTTTCGGGGTCTGCCATGGCAATCTCTTTCGGTTTCGGTCAGACTGCGGGTTTAAGAGTTGATTTGCAAGTGAACCCGCAGGCGGCTGTGTGAAACCGGAACTATGCAGCCGACAGGCGATAGTTTAAGGGTAAACTATAATCAAGAGGGCCGAACATGACCGAGACCAGGGCAGAGAACACCCGGCAAACAGCGCTGGATTACCACGAGTTTCCCAAGCCGGGAAAGCTGGAGATCCGGGCGACCAAGCCCCTGGCCAATGGCCGCGATCTGAGCCTCGCCTATTCGCCCGGCGTCGCCGAAGCCTGTCTGGAGATCAAGGCCGACCCGTCCACCGCCAGCCGCTATACCATTCGCGGCAATCTGGTCGGCGTGGTGACCAACGGCACGGCGGTTCTGGGCCTTGGCAACATCGGCGCTTTGGCCGCCAAGCCGGTGATGGAGGGCAAGGCGGTTCTGTTCAAGAAATTCGCCAATATCGACTGTTTCGACATCGAGCTGAACGAGCCTGACCCGGTCAGACTGGCCGATATCATCTGCGCGTTGGAGCCGACCTTTGGCGCGATCAACCTTGAGGATATCAAGGCGCCGGATTGTTTCATCGTTGAGCGTCTGTGCCGCGAGCGGATGAAGATTCCGGTCTTTCACGATGATCAGCACGGCACGGCCATCGTGGTGGGGGCGGCGGCGACCAATGCGCTCTTGGTGGCGGGCAAGGCGATTGGCGATATCAGGATCGTCTCGGCCGGCGGCGGGGCGGCGGGAATCGCCTGTCTGAACATGCTGGTGAAGCTGGGGGCCAAGCGCGAAAACATCTGGCTTTGCGATATGGAGGGGCTGGTTTACCACGGGCGCACGGCGCGGATGACCTCGCAAAAGGCCGAGTATGCCCAAGGGGATGCGCCCGCCACGCTGTCCGATGTGATCGGCGGGGCGGATCTGTTCCTTGGCCTGTCCGGCCCCGGCGTTCTGACCCAAGAGATGGTGGCCAAGATGGCGCCACGTCCGATCATCTTTGCCCTTGCCAATCCCATGCCCGAGATTCTGCCCGATGCCGCCCGCGCGGTGTCGCCCGATGCGATCATCGCCACCGGGCGCAGCGATTTTCCCAATCAGGTCAACAACGTGCTGTGTTTCCCCTTCATCTTTCGCGGGGCGCTGGATGTCGGCGCGACCACGATCAACGACGCGATGGAACTGGCCTGCATCGATTGTATCGCGGCCCTTGCCCGCACCACCACCAGCGCCGAGGCCGCCGCCGCCTATAAGGGCGAGCAGCTTAGCTTCGGGGCCGACTACCTGATCCCCAAGCCGTTTGACCCGCGCCTGATTGGCATTGTCGCCAGCGCCGTCGCCCGCGCCGCCATGGACACCGGGGTTGCCACACGGCCGATTGCCGACCTTGAGGCTTACCGCCAGCAGCTTGACGGCTCGGTGTTCAAATCGGCGCTGATCATGCGCCCGGTCTTTGATGCCGCCAGCGCCTCGACCCGGGTGATAATCTTTGCCGAGGGTGAGGATGAGCGTGTGCTGCGCGCTGCCAATGCCATGCTGGAGGAGATGACGGTCAAGCCTATCCTGATCGGCCGCCCCGAGGTGATTGCCACGCGCTGCGAACGGGCCGGCCTGCCGATCCGGCCTGACCGCGATTTTGAGATCATCAACCCGGAAAGCGACCGCAGGTATCGCGACTATTGGGGCAGCTATCACGAATTGCTGGAGCGTCAGGGTGTCACGCCGGACACCGCCCGCGCCATCATCCGCACCAACGCGACCGCGATTGCCGCCGTGGCGGTGCATCGCGGCGATGCCGACAGCATGATCTGCGGCACCTTCGGGCAATTTCTGTGGCACATGAACTATGTCCGGCAAGTGCTGGCGCGGGGTGGCTTGCATCCGCGCGGTGCCTTGTCGCTGATGATCCTGGAGGACGGGCCGTTGTTCGTGGCCGACACCCAGGTCAACCCGATCCCGACGCCCGAGCAGATCGCCGAAAGCGCCATTGGTGCGGTGCGCCATGCAAGGCGTTTCGGGGTGGCCCCGAAGCTGGCGTTGTGCTCGCATTCCAACTTCGGCAACCTTGACAGCGATTCTGGGCGCAGGATGCGGGCTGCGATGGAAATTCTCGATGCGCGCGAGGTTGACTTTGAGTATGAGGGCGAGATGAGCCTTGATGCCGCCCTTGATGCCGAACTGCGCAGCCGGATCTTCCCCAATTCGCGCCTGCAAGGCTCCGCCAACATCCTGATCTTCGGCTATACCGATGCCGCCAATGCGGCGCGCAACATGCTGAAAATGAAGGCGGGTGGTTTGGAGGTTGGCCCGATCCTGATGGGCATGGGCAACCGCGCCCATATCGTGACGCCCTCGATCACGGCGCGCGGGTTGTTGAATGTCTCGGCCCTCGCCGGGACGCCGGTTTCGCTTTACGGTTGAAAAGCTGGACTTTGCCAATTGTGGCTGTAACCTCGCAGCACGGCAAGTCCGAAGGGTCGGTGTCAGGATGTCCGAGCAGGCGGAACCGGTGCAAGAATTCGACGAGGCGCGGTTTCTGGCGCTGCTTGACCTTGCCGGACCTGCGACGGCGCATGAGCTTGCCGCCCGGCTGGATGAGGATCTGACCCAGGTCGCCGAAACAATGATCCAGGCGGAACTTGCCGGCGACCGCCCGCAACTCTTGGCGCAAAGCCATGTGCTGCTGGCGATTGCCGGCACGATCGGGGCCAACCGGTTGTATCTGTTGTCCGAGCGTTTGAATGCTCAGGTCCGCACGCCTGCCAGCGGACCCCAGGCCGAGCTCTTGGGGGAAATCCACGTCCTCTTGGGTCGGCTGATCACCCGGATCAGGTTGGCCCGTTCGCAACTGGCCGGACCATGAACAAGCCCGCCTCCCGCGCGGCACCGGCTTTCATTCTGCTGATCGAGGACATCCGCTCGCTGCAACTGATCTACCGGAGCGTGTTGCAGGGGGCGGGCTATCAGGTCAGGCTGGCCTCATCGGCGACCGAGGGTATGGCGGCCTTTGCCGCAACGTCGGCAAGCGTGGTTCTGCTGGATCTGGGGTTGCCGGACCGCGATGGATTGCTGCTTATGCAGGAAATGCTGACCCTGCGGCCAGAGGCCCGCATCATCGTGATCACCGCCAACGGCTCGATCAACAAAGCGGTTGAGGCGATGCGGGCCGGGGCGCATGAATTTCTGGTCAAGCCCTTTGATGAGGGGCACCTGCTGTCGGCGGTCAGCAATGCGGTGAACCTCGCGCAGGCCGCCAAAGCGCCTGGCCGCGTCTCGGCTTCCCCCGCCGCCGCAGCGCAATCGGCGCGGGTGTTTCTGGGCTCGTCCGATGTGATGGGGCGGGTCCACGCCAAAATCACCTCGGTTGCCAATTCGATGGCGACGGTTTTCATCACCGGCGAAAGCGGCACTGGCAAAGAGTTATGCGCATTGGCGGTGCATGGCAGTTCGGCGCGCGCCAAGGGGCCGTTCATCGCGCTGAACTGCGGTGCCATACCGCATGACCTTTTGGAATCCGAGGTGTTCGGCCATGTGAAAGGCTCGTTCACCGGGGCTATTGCGGACCGACCCGGTGCTGCGAAGGCAGCCGATGGCGGCACGCTGTTTCTGGACGAAATCTGCGAGATGGCGCCCGCACTGCAAACCAAGCTGCTGCGCTTTCTGCAAACCTCGACGGTTCTTCCGGTGGGGGCCACCAAGCCGCAGAAGGTCGATGTCCGCATCATCTGCGCCACCAACCGCGACCCCTTGGAGGCGGTCCGGCGCGGCCACCTGCGCGAGGACCTGTATTACCGGCTTTTCGTCGTGCCCATCCATCTGCCGCCCCTGCGTGAGCGGGGCAATGACGTCGTTGAAATCGCGTCCGCCGCCCTCAAGCAATTCGCCGAGGAGGAGGGCCGGGCCTTTGATGGCCTGTCCCCAGAGGTGGCCGAGCTGTTTCGCAGGCTGCCGTGGCCCGGCAATGTGCGTCAGGTGCTGAACGTGATCCGCAATGTGGTCGTGCTGAACGAGGGCGGTCTGGTGACCGAGGCCATGTTGCCAGAAGATCTGGCAAGCGCCGGCACGCCCCGGCCGAGCCATGTGCAGGTGCCATTTCAGGACAGCTTGGAATCGGGGATCGAGGGGCTGCTGGGACGTCCCTTGGCCGAGGTTGAACGCATCATCGTCACCGCGACACTGGCGCGCCATGGCGGATCAGTGCCCAAGGCGGCGCGGGTGCTGGAGCTGTCGCCCTCGACGCTTTACCGCAAGCTGGAAGGCTGGGCCAAGGCCTCGGCGTCCTCCTGATAGGCGGTTTCGGTGGCTTGCCAGACTGCTTGCAGCCGGGCCAACAGGCTGCCCGCTGCTGCCAGCGCGCCGGTTTTCCACGCCGTCTCAACCTGCCCCAACAAGGTTTGCAGCCCGCAGGCGCCAAACATCCCGGCGCTGCCCGCCAATTGGTGCAGATCGCGGATCATGGTCTGGTCGGGCGGCGCCACGGCAAGCGTGGCGGTTAATCTGCCGACAGTCGCCGCCGCCTCCAGGCGGAACTTGTGCAGCAGTTTGCGGGACTTGGCATGGCCCAGATCACTGATCAGCGCACCCAGCACTTTTCGATCAAGAAGTATGGCACTTGTAGCCTCCGGTTCCGCAAGTGCCGTCTCGAACGCCGCCCCCAGTATCGCCGCCTTCAACGCCTCTCGGGTGATGGGTTTCATGAGAACCGCCACCATCCCGGCGGCCCGATACCGCGCGACCTCCTCGGCCAGCGCATGAGCGGTCATCGCCATGATCGGGGTCTGGCGCGACGCACCCTGACCCGACCTTATGGCATGTGCGGCCTGCAATCCGTCAATTCCGGGCATCGAGATGTCCATCAGAATGAGGTCGAACCGCCGCGCCTGCGCAAGCGCTATGCCCTCGCCGCCGTCGCGCGCTTGGGTGACCTCATGGCCATCCCTCACCAGCATCTCGTGCATGATCAACTGGTTGAACTCATTATCCTCGACCACCAGCACCACCAGTTTGCTTGTGCCTGCATTGTTGGCCGCCTTGGGCTGGTCCGGCAGGGCAGGGGCCGCATTGGCCAATATCCTCAGCGGCAGGCTGATGGTGAACAGGCTGCCGCGGTCTTTCTGACTGTCCAGCGCCAGGGTGCTGCCCATTTGGTGAACAATCCTGCGGACGATGCCAAGGCCCAGCCCGCTGCCCGAAGTGCTACGCGCATAGGAAGCGTCCAAGGTCACGAAGTCGTCGAAAATCCGCTCCTGATCGGCCGGAGGAATGCCGATACCGCTGTCGCGGACCCGAATTTCGGTCGGGCCGTTGGGGCCGGCATGGGCCACTTCCAGCGAAATCTTGCCGTTGTGGGTGAATTTGACGGCATTGCCGACCAGGTTCAGCAAGACCTGCCGCAGTTGCGCCCCATCACATTCGACCATGGTGCGGCCATCTTCAGGGAGGGTGAAGGTCAGGTCATTGCCATTGGCCAAGCTGGCTGGCCTCTGATTTTCGATCACCTCGCGCATGAGGTCAGCCAGATCGACCGGCCCCGGCACGAAGGGCATCTTGCCGCTGTCCAGCCGGGCCACGTCCAGAACGTCGTTGACATGGTGCATCAAAAGTCTGCCCGACGCCGCCATGATCCGCAGATAGTCGCGCTGCTGGGGTTGCAGGTCGGTGGAGTCCAAAAGCTCGATGGTGCCGATCATGCCGTTCAGCGGCGTGCGGATCTCGTGGCTCATCACCACCAGAAGATCGGCCTTGGCCTTTTCACCGGCCAGCGCCTTGTCGCGCGCCGCAACCAGGGCATCCTCGGCGGCCAGTTGGGCGGTAAGGTCGCGCAGAAAGGTCACGAACAGCGTTTCCCGCCCGGCGGTCATCCGTGAGATTGACACCTCGGCCGGAATGATTCTGCCATCCTGGTGGCGGGCCATGATGCGAAAGCGGCCCTGACCTTCGATGTCGGGGGCTGCGCCATGGGCAAACAGCGACTGACCGGGGACGATCAGCAGATCGGCCATGTCGGCACCGATGGCCTCGGCGCGGCTATGGCCAAAGGTCTGGCAGGCCGCCTGGTTGAAATCGACGATCCGGCCCATGGCATCCACGGTCACCAGCGCATCCTGCGCCGTCGCCACCACAGCATCAAGGTGCTTCAGCGTTGCAAGGTTCTCCGCGCTCCGCAGCCGGTTGAAATGCAAGAGCCGCAACAGCAGCACCAGCAACCCCGCCAGAACGGCAATCAGAAAGATCGACAGCGCCCCGGCGACGATCAGCGAATTGGCAACCTCGGCGCGGCGGCGGTCCGAGGCCGCAGCGATCACCTGGACCCCGGTCAGGGCAATGCTGCGCGCGTCACCGATCATCGCATGGGCCGCCGATTGCAGCGCCGGCAGATGGGCGCGCAAGGCGTCATCCGCCCCGTCGATGAAGGGCAACTGGCGGTTCATGAAAGCATCCAGCCGCCCGATGCCCTCGATGTATGTGGCGGTCTCGCGCAAGCCGCCAAACACCCGACCGACCCGCAGAGTCTCCAACCGGCTGTAAAGGATGTCATAGCGCAGCCTGACGGTATCCAGCGAAACCGTGCCATGTTGCGCCGCATCGGCGGCAAACATCAGATAGAGCAGTTCCGCCTCAATCTGCGACAGCGCCCATTGCGCATTGTCCGAGCGCGATTCGCTTTCCTGATTGATCTGCCGCATCACATCGATGCCAAGCCACGAAATCCCGGCTAGGATGGCCACAAGTGCTGCCACCACCAGTGCCAGGCGGGCACGGCGCATCAGGAATAGTCGGAACTGGGCCGGCTGGGGCAATCTGCGCAATCCTTGCCAAGTGGGGCCTCGTCAGGTGGGGCCTCGTCAGGTCGGCCCGCCTACCCTATCTCAGCACGTCGATCCGGTCGAGTTGCCAGATACTGCGCGAATAAGTGGTGTCGGTGCGATATTCCGCGCTGTCATCAAAAGGATACATCACCCAGATCGGGCCCTTGTCGCGCACCGTCATCGCCGTGCCGTCCATCTCATAGGCCAGGATAGGTGCCGCCGCAGTCGCCTCAACGGAGGGAAACTCCACCCTGTAGTCATTCAGGGCATGGAAGCGCAAATTGAACGGCCCGATCGCCAGAAAGTCCAGCAGATCGCGCAGCATGACACCTTTGTAGCGATGGGTGCCCTCAGTCCAGATCGATGAGGTTGCAATCTCAGCGGTGCCGATTGCCTGCAGCCGCCCGACATCCAGCGTGATGCTGCCACCGGCAAAGGCCTGCGGGTCCAACCCGGTCACCGTCAGGATCACCGGCCCGGTCAGCTCCGGCAGCGCCAAGTCCTGCGCTTGCGCGGCCAAGAGATGAAGGCTCAGCACGGCCGAAAGGCCAAGGCGAAACAAATACATCACAAACTTTCCTCAACCACCGGGACCCCGGACCCAGACGATTGATAACAGCCCGCTGACATGAATAACGATAGAAAAGACTCTACCCGAAAGGATAGGATTGCCCTACACTGGCCCCGACAGCCCGACTCGCCGCCAGCGCGGAGGGGATTTGTTGCGATACGCTGGCGTCCGAGACACTTGGCCCCACAAAGATGGCCCTATAGGGATGGCACCGCATGGCGCGAATTCTGGTCGCCGACGATCATGCCTTGGTCCGCGAGACGATCGCCGCCTATCTGGAGGCTGAGGGCTTTCAGGAGGTGCTTTCGGCTGCGGATGTCGATCACGCGCTGGGACTGGTGGCCAAAGCGCCCTTCGATCTGATCCTGGCCGATTACGACATGCCCGGCATGGACGGCTTGGCCGGCCTTGCCCGCCTGATCGCCGCCAACCGGCCCCATCCCGTCGCGCTGATCTCGGGTGCCATCTCGCCCGAGGTGGCGGCGCAGGCGCTGGAGATCGGGGCGGCGGGCTTTGTCCCCAAGACCTTGGGCTCGCGCAATCTGGTGGCCGCCGTGAAAGCCATGCTGGCGGGCGAAGTCTTTGCCCCGATGTCGCTGATCCAGAGAGGCCCCGAGGGCCTGCTGAGCGGGCGGGAGCTGGACGTGTTGCGCGGGATTTGCGCCGGCAAATCGAACAAGGAGATTGCCCGGGATATCGGGCTGCAAGAGGTGACGGTGAAGCTGCATGTCAAGACGATGAGCCGGAAACTGGTGGCGAAGAACCGCACCCATGCCGCGATGATCGCGCGGGACCGGAAGCTGGTGTGAGGGGATCGCGTGCGAGGGGGGTGGGTGGGCGATGGGTGCGCAACCTGCGCTTGCTATGGGGTGCCAATCTTCGATAGCTCAGCGCGAAATAATGCGCGATAGTTCTTTCGTTCGGTATCCGAAAGGTCTCTTTTAAACAAGGATCTGAGCCGCCCTAGTGTAGGGCGATCTAGTTCCGGTGGCACACTCAGCTGGTTTGCTTTGAAAGCCTTGAGGGCGCTGTCCATAGTCGGCTGATCAATTGCGTCTAAGGTTTCGTCGATGCACTTCTTTACGCTAGCTTCGAACGTTGCCTGGCCATTGCTTTCCGATTGTGTTGCAAGTTCAGTTGGAAAGGGTGTTAGA
>JBCKXH010000103.1:0-9268 GCA_038921555.1 Paracoccaceae bacterium | reverse complement strand
GGCCGAAGCCGCACCTGTTGCAGAGGCCGCGCCTGTTGCAGAAGCCGCACCTGTCGCTGAAGCCGCACCTGTTGCGGAAGCCGCACCTGTTGCGGAAGCCGCACCTGTGGCCGAAGCCGCACCTGTTGCAGAGGCCGCGCCTGTTGCTGAAGCCGCACCTGTTGCGGAAGCCGCACCTGTTGCGGAAGCCGCACCTGTTGCGGAAGCAGCACCTGTTGCGGAAGCCGCGCCTGTTGCGGAAGTCGCACCTGTGGCCGAAGCCGCGCCTGTTGCAGAAGCAGCACCTGTGGCTGAAGCAGCACCTGTTGCTGAAGCCGCACCTGTTGCAGTGGCAGCACCTGTTGCAGAAGCAGCACCTGTTGCGGAAGCCGCGCCTGTTGCGGAAGCCGCACCTGTTGCAGAGGCCGCGCCTGTTGCAGAAGCAGCACCTGTGGCCGAAGCCGCACCTGTTGCTGAAGCCGCACCTGTTGCAGTGGCAGCACCTGTTGCAGAGGCCGCACCTGTTGCAGAAGCCGAGCCTGTTGCGGAAGCAGCACCTGTTGCTGAAGCCGCACCTGTTGCAGAAGCAGCACCTGAGCCTGCCGCACCCTCGGCCCCCAGCATCGACGTCACCCGGATCGAGGCGGATGGCTCCGCGCTGGTCGCCGGGCAGGCCGCCCCCGGGGCGGTGATTTCGCTGATGACCGAGGGGGCCGAGATTGGCTCGGCAACGGCGGATACCGACGGCAAGTTCGTGGCAATGTTCACCCTGCCGCCGGGCGATGCCGGCCGTTTGGTGACTTTTTCGGCCAGAATGCCGGACGGCACCGAGGTTGCAGGCGCAAGTCAGATCGCCGTGGCTGCGATTGCAGCACCTGCGGTGGTGGCCGAGGCTGCGGCCCCTGCTGAGGCCGCACCTGCCACCACGACTGAGGTTGCACCTGAGGTGGCCACAACGGCGCTGGCACTGACCGATGACGGGGTCAAGGTGCTGCAAAGCGGCAGCGCGGTGCCTGCCGAAATGGCAGCGAATGTCAGTCTTGAGGTGATCGCCTATCCCTCGGCCTACGAGGTGCAGTTCGCAGGCCAGGGTGCAGCGGGCAGTTTCGTGCGGCTTTATCTGGACAATGTTCCGGTTGGCCAAGCGAGCGAAATCGGGGCAGACGGGGCCTGGACGGTGACGCTGGCCGGGATCGAGCCGAAGCTGTTCACCCTGCGGGTCGATCAGGTTGATGGGGCGGGCAAAGTAACCTCGCGGTTTGAGACGCCCTTCAAGCGCGAAACGCCCGAGGCTCTGGCGGCGGCGACGGCGGCGGTTGACGCAGCGGTTGCGGATGCTGGCGCGACGGTCAGTGCGGATGATCCGGCGGCGGTTGAGCCTGCGACGGTTGAGCCTGCGGCAGCAGAGCCTGCGGTGGCGACGGCTGTGGACAGCACCACGCAGGCCGAGGCAACCTCCCCGGCTGCCGAACCCCCGGCGGCTGAACCCACGGTCGAAAGTGGCACGGCCAGCGCCCAAGCCGTAGCACCCAAGCCTGCGGTGACGGTGACGGTGCAGCCCGGCTATACGCTTTGGGGCATTGCCCGGCGGAGCTTTGGCCGGGGTATTCTGTATGTTCAGGTCTTTGAGGCCAACCGCGACAAGATCCGCGATCCCGACCTGATCTATCCCGGTCAGGTCTTTACTATTCCCCAGCAATAGGGGTGCTGGGGTTTACAACGGCGCAGGCTTGCCCCACCTGTCATGGGCTTGAATCCAATCGCCGATTGCAACGCCCGCCTGCCGGACCATGGTTCGGGGTCGGGCGAAGAGAGTCCAGATGCGCAAAGTCACCACCACCGCCACCACCGCCGATCTGGTCAAAACCCCGGCCAATGGTTGGCAAACCATGCAGCGGATCGGGCCCTATCTGTGGCCCAAGGGCGAGGCTTGGGTCAAGCGACGGGTCGTCGCGGCGCTGGTGCTGCTGTTGGTCAGCAAGATCGTCTCGGTTTCAACACCCTATCTGTACAAGCAGGCGGTTGATGCGCTGACGCTGACACCTGCCGATCCGGCGAGGTTTCTCTTGCTGGGGGCGGTCGGTCTGACGGTGGCTTACGGAATCGCCCGCATGGGCACGGTGTTCTTTGGCGAGATGCGCGACTGGGTTTTCGTGCGGGTTGGCCAACGTGCCTTGCGCAAACTGGCGCTGGAGACCTTCACCCATATTCACCGGCTGTCGATGCGTTACCACATCACCCGCAAGACCGGCGGCTTGAGCCGGATCATCGAGCGCGGGGTCAAGGGCGTCGATTTCCTCTTGCGCTTCATGCTGTTTTCCATCGGGCCGCTGATACTTGAGCTGTCGATGGTCGCGGTCATCTTTGCGCTTTATTTCGGCTGGCAATATATGGTCGTCGTGCTGGCGACGATTGCGATTTACGTGACCTATACCTTCAAGATCACCGAATGGCGGGTGCAGATACGCAGGCAGATGAATGATCAGGATACCGATGCCAATCAGAAGGCGATCGACAGTCTGCTGAACTATGAAACCGTCAAGTATTTCAACGCCGAGGGGCGGGAGGCGGCAAGATACGACCGGGCGATGGCGGGTTATGAGGGCTTTGCCGTCAGCTCCGGGCAATCGTTGTCGATCCTGAATGTCGGGCAGAATATCATCATCACCACCGGGCTGATCGCCGTCATGGCGATGTCGGCGCTGGGGGTGCAGAAGGGGCAGTTCACGGTCGGTGATTTCGTCATGGTAAACGCCTATATGATGCAGATCACCCTGCCGTTGGGCTTTCTCGGCACGGTTTACCGCGAAATCCGCCAGGCATTGGTCGATATGGGCGAGATGTTCGGCCTGCTGGGCCAACCTGCTGAAATCAAGGACAGGCCTGGTGCGCTGGCGCTGAAGGTCACGGCGGGTGAGGTGGTGTTCGATTCTGTCGAGTTCGCCTATGAGGCTAACCGGGAAATCCTGAAGGGCGTTTCAATCCGCGTCGGTCCAGGGCAGCGGATTGCTTTGGTCGGGCCTTCGGGCTCGGGCAAATCGACCATCGGGCGGCTGTTGTTCCGGTTCTATGACATCAACAAGGGTGCGATCCGCATTGACGGGCAGGACATCCGCGACGTGACGCAGACCAGCCTGCATCAGGCGATTGGCGTGGTGCCGCAGGATACCGTGCTGTTCAACGACACGATTTACTACAACATCGCCTACGGTAACCCCGACGCCAGCCGTGAAGAAGTTGAAGCGGCGGCAAAGTCGGCCAAGATCCATGACTTTGTGGTCAGCCTGCCCGATGGCTATAAGGCCAAGGTCGGCGAGCGCGGGTTGAAGCTGTCGGGCGGCGAAAAGCAGCGGGTCGGCATCGCGCGGACCCTGCTGAAGAACCCGCGCATCCTGATTTTGGACGAGGCCACCTCGGCGCTGGACACCCAGACCGAGCGCGACATTCAGGACAGTTTGCTGGAGATCGGGCAGGGCCGTTCGGTCATCACGATTGCGCACCGCCTGTCCACCATTGCCGATGCCGATCTGATCGTGGTGCTGGAGGATGGCCGCGTGCGCGAGCAGGGCACCCATGACCAGCTTTTGGCGCTTGGAGGCCGCTACCTGGCGATGTGGGAAAGGCAGTCGGCGGACGAGCAGGACCTGGCGGCTGAGTAGCTGGGCCGAGTAGCGGGGCCATGATGCGGGGCCATGATGCGGGGCTTGTTTGGGTTGTGTGCTTGCGTGTAAGACGGGGCAAGGACAGGAGCCTTCATGAGCAATACCGACAGTTTTGTGGACGAAGTCACCGATGCCTTGCGCCGGGATCGTCTGTTCGCGGCCTTTCGCAAATACGGCTGGATCGGCGTCGTTTTGGTGGTGCTGATCGTCGGTGGGGCGGCCGTTAACGAATGGCAAAAGGCCGCGAACGCGGCGCGGGCCGAAAGCTTTGGCGATGTGGCGCTGGCGGCAATGGAGAAATCCGATCCGGCCGAACGGATGGCGGCGCTGGCCGCCATTCCGGCTGATGAAGATCAAAAGGCCATTCAGGCGCTGCTGTTGTCGGGCAGTCCCGAGGGCGACAAAGCCGCCAGCCTGACCGCGCTGGACGCGCTGTTGGCCGATGCCTCCCAACCGCAGGTCTACCGCGATCTGGCGGTGCTGCGCCGGGTGGCGCTGGCAGGCAGCGATCAACCCTTGGCTGACCGCCGCATGGCCCTGCAAGGCGTGGCCGTTCCGGGCCGCCCGTTCCGCACCCTTGCCGAAGAACAACTGGTCTACCTTTTGATCGAGGAGGGCCAGAAAGACGCGGCTTTGACCGGGTTGCTGGCCCTGATCCAGGATCAGGAAGCCCCGGCAGGTATGCGCCGCCGCCTGGCTTTGGTGATTGTAGCACTTGGCGGAACCGTGCCGGAACCGGCAGCAACGGCGCCGGTAGCAACGTTGCCGGCTGACGCCGGCTGAACCGCAGGAAGCAAGGGGATGAGCGTGCAGGGAGTGTGGATCCGAAAGCTGACAGCGCTTTGCCTGGCTTTCTCGGCGCTGGTGGCCTGCGAAAGGGAAGCCATTCTGCCGGGCGAGCGCTTTGCCGTCCGCACCCCCCTGGAGGATTCGGTTGCGGTTGACGGCCAGCCCGCCCCGCTGGCTGCGGCTGACCAGCCCACAAACCAGGTGCGGGCGATTGACCTGCCGGGTATGGTTTCCAACCCGAACTGGAGCCAGCGTGGCGGCAATGCGCGGCATGACGGGCCGCATGGCGTGCTGTCGGCTACGCCGCAACTGGTTTGGGCGGTGAATGTCGGGGCGGGCAATTCGCGGCGCAACCGCATCACGGCCACGCCGGTGGTGTCGGGCGGTGTGGTCTTTGCCATGGACGCTTTGGCCCAGGTGACGGCGGTTTCGCTGGCCGGGGCGGTGCTGTGGCAGGCCGATCTGACGGCGGAGTTTGACCGGGGTGGCGCGCAGTCGGGTGGCGGTCTGGCGGCCGAGGCTGGCCGGGTCTATATCACCACGGGTTACGGCGAGGTCGTGGCGCTGGATGCGGCCAGTGGGGACGTGCGGTGGCGGCACAGGCTGGGCGCACCTGCGGCGGGAGCGCCTGCGGCCAGCGGTGCTGCGGTTTACGCGATGAGCGCGGATGGCATGGGCTGGGCGCTGGATGCAGGCTCGGGCCGGGTGTTGTGGACGCTGCCTGCGGCGGAAAATCTGCTGGCGAGTGATACCGGGGCGGCGCCTGCGGTCAGTGGTGGCATGGTGATCTTTCCCTTTGCGGCGGGTATGATGATTGCGGTCAGCAGCGATAGCGGCACCGGGTTGTGGCAGGCGGCGATCACCGGCAACCGGCTGGGGCGGGCCTATGCCAATTCGGGCGACATCACCGGCGATCCGGTGGTGGCGGGCGGAATTGTCTATGTCGGCACCCAAGCCGGGCGAACCGGGGCTTACGCCGAGGCGAGTGGGGAAAAGCTGTGGACCGCTGAGGAGGGCGCGATGAACCCGCCTGTGGTGGCGGGCGGCTCGGTCTTTGTGGTGAATGATGCGGCGCGTCTGCTGCGGCTGGATGCCGCTTCGGGGGGGGCGGATCTGGGCGGTTGATCTGCCCTATTTCATCGCTGCCAAGGCAAAGAAACAATCGCGGATTTTCACCCATTTCGGACCGGTTCTTGCGGGCGGGCGGCTGGTTATCGCCTCATCCGACGGCGCGCTGCGGTCGTTTGATCCGGCCAGTGGTGCCCTGATCGGCTCGGTTGCCATTCCGGGGGGGGCGGCCTCGGGGCCGGTGTTGGCGCAGGGCATGCTGTTGGTGATCTCTGCACAGGGCCAACTTCTGGCTTTCCGTTAGCGCAGCGCCCATGTAAGGGAGGCGCTTGTTTTCGGGAAAATCAACAATGAGCTTTACCCTTGCCATCGTGGGCCGACCCAATGTCGGCAAATCGACGCTGTTCAACCGGTTGGTCGGCCGGAAACTGGCGCTGGTCGATGACCAGCCCGGTGTGACGCGCGATCTGCGCGAGGGTGACGCCAAATTGTTCGACATGCGCTTTACCGTGATTGACACGGCGGGGCTGGAGGAGATCACCGACGACAGCCTGCAGGGCCGGATGCGGCGGTTGACCGAACGGGCGGTGGATATGGCCGATATCAGCCTGTTCCTGATCGACGGCCGGGTCGGCGTCACGCCCTCGGACCAGACGTTTGCCGAGATTCTGCGCAAAAAGGGCGCGCGGGTCATCCTTGGCGTCAACAAGGCCGAGGGTAAGGCCGGGGATTCGGGCGCGTTGGAGGGCTGGTCGCTGGGCCTTGGCGAGCCATTGCGGCTGTCGGCGGAACATGGCGAGGGGATGGACGATTTATACCGTCTTCTCAAGCCTCTGGAGGGCGAGTTTTCCGAGCGAGAGGCTGAGAATGCGCCCGAGATCGAGGTCGATGTCGATGAGGATGTCGAATGGGACTGGCGGCCTTCGGACAAGAAGCCGCTGCAAATGGCGGTCATCGGGCGGCCCAATGCCGGAAAATCGACGCTGATCAACAAGATCCTCGGCTATGACCGTTTGCTGACCGGGCCAGAGCCGGGGATCACGCGGGATGCCATTTCGGTGCGGACCGGTTGGATGGGCACGCCGATCCGGGTGTTCGACACCGCGGGGATGCGCAAAAAGGCCAAGGTGGTCGAAAAGCTGGAAAAGCTGTCGGTGTCGGATGGTCTGCGCGCCGTGCGCTTTGCCGAGGTGATCGTGGTTCTGCTGGATGTCGAGATTTCCTTTGAGGTTCAAGACCTTCGCATCGCAGACTATGCCGAGACCGAGGGTCGCGCCGTGGTTCTTGCCATCAACAAATGGGACCTTGAGGGCGAAAAGCAGGAAAAGCTGGCCGAGTTGAAAGAGATGTTCGAACGGCTGTTGCCGCAGTTGCGCGGCGCGCCGCTGATTACGGTTTCGGGCAAGACCGGGCGCGGGTTGGACCGGCTGCATGAGGCCGTCCTGAAGGTGCATGAGGTGTGGAACCGCCGCATCCCGACGGCGCGGCTGAATTCATGGCTGGGTGCGATGGTCGAGGCGCATCCGCCACCGGCTCCGGGTGGGCGGCGGATCAAGTTGCGCTATATGACGCAGGTAAAAACCAGGCCGCCGGGGTTCATCGTGATGTGTTCTCACCCCGAGGACATGCCAGACAGCTATAAACGCTATCTCGTCAATGGGTTGCGCGACCACTTTGACTTGCCGGGCGTGCCGATCAGGGTGACTTTCCGCTCGCAAGGCGCCAAGAATCCGTTCAAGAATCCCAAGTTCCACACCCCAAGCCGCTTGCGCAAGCACATGGACGGGCCGAAGGGTTTTTGATCAGCGCTGGCCTGCCAATCAGGCCAGCTTGCCATCCGCGGCGATCCGGGTTTTGCCGCCCAGATAGCGGTGCAGCACGGCGGGAAGGGTGACCGAACCGTCGGCCTGCTGGCCGTTCTCGACGACAGCGATCAGGCAGCGACCGACGGCAAGGCCGGAGCCGTTGAGGGTGGCGAGGTATTCGGGCCTGCCGCCGGGTAGGCGGAAACGGGCGTTCATCCGGCGGGCCTGAAAGCTGCCGCAGGTCGATACGCTGCTGATTTCACGGTATTTATTCTGACCGGGCAACCATACCTCCAGGTCATGGGTCTTTTGCGCGCCAAAGCCCATGTCGCCGGTACACAGCACAATGGTGCGGTAGGGGAGGCCGAGCCTCTCCAGGATCGCCTGGGCGCAATTGGTCATGCGGGTGTGTTCGGCAAGGGCTGCGTCCGGGGTGCAGATCGTCACCATCTCAACCTTCTCAAACTGGTGCTGGCGCAACATGCCGGTGGTGTCGCGGCCGGCAGAACCCGCCTCGGAGCGGAAGCATTGGCTATGGGCGGTCATCCGGATAGGCAGTTGTTTTTCCTCAATAATATCGCCCGCTACTGTGTTGGTCAGGGTGACTTCCGAGGTCGGGATCAGCCACCAGCCGTTGGTGGTGCGGTAGCTGTCTTCGGCGAATTTGGGCAGTTGGTTGGTGCCAAGCATCGCCTCGGATTTGACCAGAACCGGGGCCCAGACCTCGGTCAAGCCGTGCTCCTCGACATGGGTGTCCAACATGAACTGAGCCAGGGCACGGTGAAGGCGGGTGACGGCGCCGCGCAGCACGACAAAGCGCGCGCCGGACAGTTTGGTGGCGGTTGCAAAGTCCATGCCGGGCTGCACGCCATTGATTTCAAAGTGTTCTTTCGGAGGGAAGTCAAAGTCGCGCGGGATGCCCCAGCGGCGGATCTCAAGGTTGTCAGCCTCATCGCGGCCGGTGGGAACTTCATCCAAGGGAAGATTGGGGATGCGCAGCAGGGCGTCGCGTAACTGGGCGTCAATGGATGAAGACTCTTCGCCAAGCCGTTGAATCTCAGCTTTTTTATCAGACACCAGAGCCCGCAGGCGGTTGAATTCGGCCTCATCACCGCGAGTCTTGGCGGCACCAGCGTCGCGCGAGGCGGCGTTCTGGGCGGCGGCGGCAGTTTCAGCACCATGGATTGCGCTGCGGCGGGCCTCATCCATGGCCAGCAGACCCAATGACATTCCAGACAGACCACGGCGTGAAAGTGCTGCATCGAATGCGGCGGGGTCTTCACGAATGGCGCGAATGTCGTGCATGGCTGACCTCATCGGGTTGTCGTGCGGACATATGCCCGATTGGCCGCTGGTGGTGAAGCGGGAAAACGGTGTAGGTTATCCGTCGTTTTTCCGTCGGTTATCCGTCGGGCATCCGTCGGGCGTTTTGGTTTGGCGGCCAAGCGGGGGTTTCACACCCCCGCACCCCTGTGGAGTATTTTTGCCGAGATGAATGGGATAGGGGGGGCGACTGTAAAGGGACCGGCAGGTTAGCGGTTTGCCTGGCGCGACAGACCTTGCCTTGCGCATCGCCGCCCCCATCTGTAGGGTGCCCGCCGAATGATCAGGGTTGCCGCAGCGGCAGGCCTGACACAATTTGACCGATGAGGAAACTATGCTTGTATCTCCCGCCTACGCCCAGGCCTTAGGTGCCGATGGTGCCGGCTCGTTGATTGGCTCCATGGTGCCACTGGTCCTGATCTTCGGGATCATGTATTTCCTGATGATCCGGCCGCAGCAAAAGAAGATGCGCGACCTGAAGGCGATGATCGAGGCGGTGCGCCGCGGCGATCAGGTTCTGACGGGGGGCGGCATCATGGGCAAGGTCATCAAGGTCGGTGACGATGGCATGATCGAGGTCGAAATTGCCGAGGGCGTCAAGGTCAGGATCGTGAAGTCGACGATCAGCCAGGTCATGTCCAA
>JBCKXH010000102.1:0-9475 GCA_038921555.1 Paracoccaceae bacterium | reverse complement strand
GGTGGCCAGCATGGCTCGCCGATGGCGGGGCTCGACTGGCCCGTGCTCGACTGGCCCGTGCTCGACTGGCCCGTGCTCGACTGGCCCGTGCCCGACTATTCGACCCTGTGTCGCAGGCAAAAGACCTTGGCCGTCCAGACCCCCTACCGCCGCGCCGACGGCCCGCTCAACCTGCTGGTCCCCTCGCGTGGTTTGCGGGCAAACCTCTGCCGGGCAGCGGATGCGCTGCCTCAAGGCCTTCGACGAACCCATCGCCGCCAGAGACCCTGACCGCCAGACCGCAGAAATCCACATCCGCATCGCATAGATGAACCGCCTCTCTGCCCTCGGCACCGCCGAGATCGTTCGCCTGGCCTGACGCCAACGGGGAAAGCGGAAGTCACGCCTCACGCGGCAGTTCTGCAACAACGCCCGTCAGCGGCACCATTTGCGGCGTGGTCGGGCCGATCGCGCTGCCATGGGTGTGGGTGTGAAACAGCGACAGAAAGGTCGTGCCCTTGATCATCGGCTCGCCGCCCGAGCCTGCAATGGTGACCATCGAGCCTTCGATATTCACGACAGCCGAGGACCCTATTTCGACGCCCGCGCCCGAAGCCGTGATGTTACTGCCATTGGTGTCAGTGCAGGGGATCCCGGTCGAAGACCGCACGATGGAATTGCCGTTGGCATCCTCGACCCTGATCTCGGACGCGGCGGCATCCAGCGTGACCTTGCTGCCCGCCTTGTCGGTCAGGATGATCGAGCCGTCCGGGCCGATCAGCACCTGCGCCTCTTTCGCCGAGGTCAGGGTGATGGCTTCCGACCCGCTGGTGTCATCAAAGCTGAGGACGTGCCTAGCCTCGGTCTTGAGTATCTTGTCCTCAGGCTCGCCGCCGCTTCCGGAGGACAAGTCCGAGGCCTGGCGCCAGAAGGTGCCAGTCCAGACCGGAGAGGAGGCGTCGCCCGCAAGAAACTTGGGCTAGACCTGCGAGCCGATGGGCGGAATGGCGAGAAAGCCGAAATCCGACCCGCCACTGTAGGGCAGGCACAGAAGGCCCAAGTGCTGGTCGCCCGACCCGGCACGGAAGGCATGGTCAGCTTGCAGCGGCCAAGGTTTTCTGGGTCGGTATTGTCGGCATAAAGGGCTCTGCTATTGCCGGAATACTTGTTGTGCAGCTGGCTGATGCTGCGGTCGAGGGTGTTGCTGAAGTCGCCCATGGTTTCCCCTCAGAACAGGCTGACGATGGCGGACATTGCTTGGGACAGCGGCCCAGGCCCACGGCTGTCTGCATCGCCGGTGGCGCTGCGGATAAGTTCAAACTGCTGGCGATAGCCGTCCGGCGTGAAGGCCTGGGTGACCTTGACCACATAGTAGAGCCCGCCGTTGTGCGTGCCGACACCCTCGATCCGGACGGGCAAAGCGGGCAGCAGGACTTGGCCGCAAAGCGTGCCGTCCAGCTCGGCCATGGCGCGGATACGCATCGAGCCGTCATTGGCCATGGCGACGGCACGGGCGCGGGTTTCCGCCTCGGTTTCATCGCCTTCGTGGCTGACGCGGGTGACCGACGGGGTGCCGAGGGTGGTGCCCTCTGCGGTGACCGCGGTGCGGCCCAGCAGGCGCAGAGCGGGGCCGACGACATCGACCATCGGATCTGCGCCCTCGGTGCGCGGGGCATGTTCAAATCCGACCTGATCGGCCTGTATCGCGGCATCGGACACATTGAGCGACAGGAAATTGGTCGCAGCACCCGCATAGGCCATCATGGTTTCCTGCGGGCTGGCGTCGAGCCGCATTTTGCCGAACCAGACCTCGCCGCGGGTAAGGATGATCTCATAGCCATTGGCGCGGGCGCGGTCGCGCAGCAAGGTGATGGCCGGGCCGCCCTGCGACAGGGCGTGTGAAGACTGGCCATCGCCCGAGCCAACGGCAACGGACAGGCCAAGGGGGGCTAGCAACTCGGTCAGGATCGCGTTGTCGGTCATCGGGGCATCCTCGCCCCAGATCCGGCGCATGAGTTCGCGGCTGAGCGCCACGCCGTCATTCTGCAGTTCGACGACCAGCTTCGCCTCGCCGCCGTTTTGCGGCAGTTGCGGTTTCAACTCGGTCACCCGGCCGCGAAAAACCTCCTCCACATGGGTCTGGAAATCGACGCCTATCGTCACTTGCAGCCAGCGGTTAAAGACCCCGGCATCGGCAAGCATGAAGTTGCCGTCGCATTCGCGGCGGTCGTCAAAGGTGATGGTCGCCGTTGCCGCCTCGGCCCGCGCTGTCCAGACGTCGATCGAGGCGACCATGGCGACAAGGGCGGGGCCGATATCGGTTGCCGCCGGGCCGGTCGCCCAAAGCAATGCGGTGTTCAAGGATGGCCCCGGGGTAGGCGATGGCGCGGGCGCGCAGGCCTTGGAAGGGCGCGCTGCCGTATTCGGGCGCATCGAAGGCGCGGGTGGCCTCGCAATAGCAGCCTTTGAGCAGGGCCATGATGTCTATCCCGCCTGAAACCGGAGGCGAGGTATGCGCCACAGCCATCGTCTGGCGCACCCTGTCGGCCAGAAAGAGCGATTTGCGCATTCGATGACCTGCATCGTCAGCCCCATTTCGGCGCGGTAGGGCATCAGATTGGGCAAGTGCAGGCTCTCTGTCTGGGTCACCGAGGCCAGAAACACCGGCAAAAGCGGTATCCCCCAGGCAAGGACCAGAACCGAGGCAACCCTATGCCGATCGAACGCCCGACCGCCGCCCGGACCCAGCGAGGACCGAACCCTGACCCCGCCCGGCCCCTGCGCCTTGGGCTCGGCCATGGCGCGAAAAGTGTCGATTTGCGGTTGGACACCAAAGATTCTGGCTAGGCTGTCGCCATCGTTCAGCCTGTCGGTCGCGTCCAGAAGAATGGTGATCGAGAAACCTTCGGCCAGCATTTCGCCCCCTTGCGCGACCCGCGAGGCTTCCAGAGGCGACAGAAAGTCATAGCCGCCGCGCGCCGGGCGCATTGCCGGTCTTGACCGAGACAATGCGGGTGCGGGAAATTTCCTGCGGGCTGAAATTGAACACCAGCGCCAGCGGCGGGATGGTCAACCCCTATTCAAAAATCACGCCACGGGTTTCAACGGCCATGGTGCCCGCCTTTCGGCATCTGACCCGCCAGCGCCGCGCTAGGAACCGGGCCGCTGCGCCCGGCCTGCGGCAAGGCAAGGCTAATGCGCTCGTCGTCGCGGCCCAGCATGGCCCGGATCAGCTTGAGCGCGGGGCGGATCACCTGATGCGGCGTCGCCCCTTCGACCCTGATCAGGCCCAATGCGACCAAAGGCGCGGGCGGGGCCAGCCGGTCGATCATCATGGCGTTCTGCCGCCCGCCGTCCAGCATCAACAGCTCCGCGATCAGCGCCAGACCGGGCCAGGACTGACCGATCTGCGGCTGCAAGGAATCCAAGCGCGGCCCCAGGGAGGGCCGCGCAACGGGAGTCACGGCAAGCGCCAAAAGGTCAGCATCCAGCCGTGTCAGAGCCTGCAATTCGTCGCGCGGGGCCAGCGGCAAAGGCGCGGCCTAGGCCCCATTGCCGCGCGCATCCTCGCAAGCAGCCCCCAAAGCGGCACGGCGGTCGGTGAGGTCGTCGCTGGCGCGGTCACCTGTCCGCATCGCCTCGGCCAGTTCGATCCTCGCGGCGATGCGGGCGAATTCGGCGTCCAGCCAGGCGGCAACGGGTTCGGTTTCCATCCCGGTCAGGTTGTGGGGGGCATTCATCGGTCTGGCCTCGACGGTCATGGATAGGACATTGCCCGGGGTGGCACCCGGGATGGCCACCCCGGCGGCATCGGCGGAAACAGCAAAGATCAGCGCCCGGTCGCCCTGCGCCGCATTGGTCAGGCTCAGTGCAACCTTGGCGGCGGGGCTGCCCGGCACCTGCGCAGCGACGGTAAAGCCTTGCTGTGCCTGCACCTGCGCCGCACCAGGTTGCGCGTCCACTGCACGGACAGCGCGGCCCTGGCCCCCAGCGGCCCGACCAGCGCCACATCGACCGCCGCCGTCCCTGCGGCCACCGTCCTTGCATTGCTGCTGCCGGTGTTCAGCGCGAACAATTGCTAGAGCGTGATGAGGAAAAGTGGTTAGCGGTTTTCCGAAATTATCACGCGACCACTAAAAAACGAGAGCATGATGATGTTTCAATCAAACATCATCATGCTCTAGGGCAGCCATCTGATCGGCGGAAGGCCCGCCGCAGTTGCCAGCGGAATGCCGATGGGCGAGGCGCTGTAGGCCAGAGTGCCATTGGCCGAAGGCACCGCAACCGGCGAGGCGGCAATATCCAGCACAGCTGCGCGAAGGGTCGCCACGGGCGGGCGTTGGGACATCGGTTCAACCAGGATCAGCGCCAGTTCATACCCAGCCGACAGACGATAGGCGAGGTCGGCACCCTGCGTCGTCCAGATGTGGTTCATCTCCTCCATCGTCAGGGTTTGCAGCACCGGCTGGATGCGGTAACTCAGGGCGAACGGGTGCGAAAATCCTGAGGCGGGCACCACCGGGGGCCGGACCGGGCAGGACAACCGGGATGGTCGGTGCGGATTGCAGCAAGGCCATGGCATTGCCCGGAACCCGCAGATCGGCAACGCTTTCCGGCGCGCCCTGACTGGCAGGAAAGCAGGTCAGCAGGCTATGGGCGCGGATAGACAACGGGTCCTGAAACCCCGCCTCGCCATGAAATCCAGACGGCGAGATACGGTAGAAAGAGAAATTCGGCAGGCTTTTCGCCAGACCCTTGGCGGCTTCCTGCGCCCGCTGCGGGGCATCAAGGCTGACCACGACTTCGCCCGCGAACGGATCGTCAAGGAAATCAGCGAAGCCTTGCAGCGGCGCGGAAAATGAGAAAACCACCAACGCCATGCCTCATCCCCCCAGATAGCGGCTGCGCAAGGCGGGGCTGAGATGGGCCACGAAATCAGCCTGGCCCCTGGGTGACGCCCCAGCGCTGATGGCAAGGTCGATCCGTTCGATGACGATGCGCGGGCGTTCGGTCTGCGTGGGCTGCGGGCGTTCCGCCGCGGGCGAAGACGCCGGTCACGCAGGTTCGGGCGGGTTGGGCGCAGTGCGATCCGGTCGCCGATGTCGGGGGTGGCCGCATCAAGTGCCGCCTCAATGGCGGCCAGATCGGCCTTGGTGAATGTGTCAGCATCGGCAGAAACCGTCTCTGCCAGGTCCATCAGAGCCACAAGCGCCTGTTGCGGATCGCCCGGCACGCCTTGCGCCAGCGCCTCCTCATGCCCGCCATTCGGCGTCTCAAAGCGGCGCGGACCAAGGCTGGTCGCCACCTCGACCACCGGATACAATGCCCCGTCACTGCCGCGCGGCACATGCTCCAGCACCAGTTGAAAGCCCTATGGCGCGCCGCAATCGTGACACTGCACCTGAGACCAGCCGCGGTCCTGCCCGGTCATCACCCTGGCCCGGCACAATACCAGGCCCGCACCCCCGAACCAAGTAGCCGCGCCAGAGAAGGCGTCGTTGCGGTCCCGTCAATGCGGTCGAGCATCGCGGAAATCACCGTGCTGGCCCGCACTGGCCAAGTGAAAGCGCGCCCCGACCCCTCGGCCGCCTCGGCCAAGGTCAACTCGACCGCGCCGGTCATCGGGCGCATCGTGGCATTTGGCCAGACCACGGGCAGAGTATTGGGGGCGCGCCAGTCCATCGCTCAGGTCTCGACCGGCTCGGCCACGGCGATATCGCGCACGAAGCCTTCGCAGGCGATGGCGACCGACTGGATGCCGACGGTGTTCATGGTGTTGGCATCGAACTCGGGCAGCGCCTGAAACACAGAAACCCAGGCGCAGTTTGGAGAAAACCGCCGGAACGCCCTGAAGGTTCAGAACGATGATCACGGATGGGCGAAACTGAGCCATAGAGGCGGAACCAAAGCACCTGGCACGGGCTGGTGCAGGACGTCCGGTCAATGCAATTGGGTGATTGGCCCACTTGTCTCCTGCTGCGACAAAAGCTGCATGTCTTGTGGCCCATAGTCCCAGATCGCGCCCTGCCCGTCGCTGGCCATGAACCCCGGACCATTGGCAGCCACACCAGAGATGTCGGCGCGCTGAAATGTGGCTCTATACATGCCATTGGTATCGAAAGACATCGCCACGCCAGCCGGGGCGGATGTCAGGGCAATTGCACCGGCACTGACTGCGATGGAACCGGCATGGCCTTTCATGGCGAACTCTTCGCCGTTCGGCGGCGGGCAAAGGACGCGACCACGCCCCGGGGTCCACAGACCCAGTTGCGGCACAGCCTCGGCGGTGTCGCCTTGCCAGGCATGGCAAAGGCCACGGCATCGCCCATCACCACCAGATGGCGGGTCGAGTTGTGGAGCAGGGTCTGATCAAGCCTGACCTGATCGAGCAGCGATCCATCCGGCGACAGAAGGCTGAGGTTGGGCCGCATGGTGCCGCGTCGCCCCGGTCGCGCAATCAAGCACCGGGGCAAAAGTCCCGGGACGGCGGACAAAGGCGACGGCAAGCGCTTCGGTGGGATGCGCGGCGGCGGCATGGCCACGGGCCGGCAGGCCAAGGCTGAACAGGCTTTTGCCCTGCGCCGACCGGCCGTGCAGCAGAAACTCGTCTCCGGCTTTGCCCGCTGCCAGATAGGCCGGGCTGCCGACCTCGGCCCAAGACACGCGGGGCAGGCTGGCTGCCGCCAGTCCGGCAAGAAAGGCGCGGCGCGTGGTCATCTCAGTCACCATCCGCCGCGTTGAAACCGATGCCGACATCCAGTTCCGGCCCAAGTTCGGCAATAACAGTGTCGCGTAACGCCAGAACGGCCTGCCGCAGAATCTCGACCTTCAGCCGCGTGCCGGGTTTGGTGACCCCGGCCAGAACCGGGTCATTCAGCGCGTCGGCCAGATCAATGGCCAGATCAAACGCGGCCATGGTCTGAGGCACATCGGGGGTCAAGGTCGCGACCATCGCGCGCAGGGCTCGCAACGACAGGCGGATATTGGTCAGACTGCGCCCCGAGGCCACTGATTCGGCGCGTTCGGGATGCGGGGCGTCGAAGCTGCCCAAGGGGCGGCCAAGGCGCTGTTCTTCCGGAAATTCCAGCCCGGTCACCCCTTGGGTGAACATGGTCTGCCGCGCCTCTGTTCGGTCAAGATGGCTTGTTCCCAGGCTCGCCCGCTGTCAGCACGGTCTGGGCTTAGGTCTGCGTCCAGCCGTCGCTGATCCTGCCTGCGGTACGGGCAAGGTCCAGCGCGGTGGCGTGGATCAGCGCACAGGGATCGGCGGGCAGGGGTTGCCCGGGAAAAAGCAGCCTTTCCAACCCGGTCAGCCCATGGGCAGCAACGGATTGATCAGCAAAGGTATCAGGCTCTAACAACGCCGGTTCACCGAGCAAAAAGCCGCGCTGCGCCTTGGCACCCGAGCCTTTGGGGTCGGGCCAATAGTCGATGGAGAGGCCGATGCCATCCTCTTCAAGCGGACCGAATCGCAGATGCTGCACGCCAGGCCAGGCGTCACAAGCCGCGTTGAAAGCAGGTTGCAGATCGGCCGTGGCACAGGATTGCGCGGCGCTGTCGGCCAGAGCAGTGGCTACCCTGGCAAAGGTGGCATAGCCGGGCAGGATGTGATCCTTCAGCGTTGCGGGAAAGTCGGCCAAAGCGGGGCTGGCCAGGGACACCGCCACAAGCGGAAAAGGGCGCATGTCAGAGGCTCTCCAGAACAAGCGATCAGCGCATCGCGGTCGGGTTTGGGCAGGGCGGCTGCGGTATCCCGTTGGGCCTGTGCCTCGCCGCCGTGCCACAAGATCGCGGCCAGCAGGTTGCGGGCGCGGCCATCGTGCAAGAGCTGACACTGGCCCGAAACCTGTTGTGTCAGCCCGATTCCCCAAAGCGGCGGCGTCTTCCTTTCGCGCCCCGTTGCCCGCCCTTCCGGCCGGTTGTCGGCCAGCCCATCGCCCATGTCGTGCAACAGAAGGTCGGCAAAGGGCCAGATCAGCCGAAAGCTCTGCTCCGGCTGGTCTTTTAGCCTGTAAGTGACATATTTCGGAGTGTGACAGCCGGTGCGTTCAGGCCGCGGAACAGTTCCTTGCCGCGCAGCACCACCGGATCATCGACTGACCGCCTTTCTGGGACGGCCAGATTGCGGGCACATAGGGTGACGAGGTCACGGCTTTGGCGATCCACCTCCAGCCCGTCATGCAGACCGTCCTCTTGTCCATCCGGCGCCGTCCGGCAATCAACCTGCGCCGTCGTGCAATCGCTCCAAGGATCGGGATGCAGCCGGGTCGAAAGCCCCATGTCACCGGCAAAGGCCCCGGCCGATTGGTCCGTCACGGTGGCCGCCCCCGCCTTGAGCCCGAAGCGACCCAGCATCGGTGCCGCAACCTGCAAACTTGGCTCGATGCTTGCACGACCGGAAATACCATCGCCATTGGCGTCATTTTCGTCCACACCGGTCAGAATATCGGCAACGGGCATAGCCTCTAACAAGCCCAAACCGATCATTCGTGGCGCAATCCGTGGCGACAGCATCGCCTCGGGGTTCAAGGCTGCATAGGCAAGGTCGGACACCGAATAGCTGGGCGCACGCAGCGACACCACGCTGCCATCCGACAGTTCGACCAGAGTTTCGGCATAGCTGATAGTCATCCGCCCCTCAGCCGCGATTCCGGTCGCGGCAAAGTTGCAATTGGCCGCCATAGGTCGGATCGGCCTGGGTCGCCTGCCAGTCCGCAACCCCGTCCGGACTGGTGCCACCCGGAATGGAAAGACGCAGGAACATCGACACCGCCGCCTCGTCACCGGCAGGCACATGGCCACGCCCGTCCTGCAAGTGGCAGTCCTGACAGCCGCGCGCGTTGTGAAGCGGACCCAGACCATCCGAGGCCAGCGTCGATGAGGGGGCGGCAACCCATGTCCTGGTGAACAGCGCATTGCCAAGGTTGAAATCCATCTGGCGGTCAAAAGGCATATTGGCCGAAAACTGCGAAAAAGCATCGCCCGTGTCGCGCCGCCGCACGCTGGCCGCGCCGCCGGACCTGACCTCAAACGGCTCTGCACGGCTGAAATCAACCGGAGGCGTCAGGACCGCCGCGATCTTGACAAGGTCCGCAACCATGCGCTGGACAACCGGAAGATGAAGGCCGTCCAGCGTCTGCGAAAGGGCCGGACTGACCAACAGGATCAGCTGGGCAGCGGTGTTCAAGGGGGCGCTCGATGGGCCATTGAAATGCGGCCGGGGGGTGTCGAGGCTGTCCGACCCTTCAAACCCGCCCGCCGTCAGGCCAAGCACCGTCATGGCGCGCTCGATCGAGGCGGCCTGCGTCACCAAGGCTTCGAGCGAAGCCATGATAAGCGCCTCGCCTGCCTTGTTACCGGCGGCCAGCATCTGATCATAGGCCATACCACCCTCTGCCGCAGCTTTGAGCGAGCCAAGCGCCGTCATCGTCGCCGCCAGTTCCACTTGCAACTGGGCATCAACCGCCGGGTCCGCCGCCGCGACCAGATCGGACTG
>JBCKXH010000101.1:0-9603 GCA_038921555.1 Paracoccaceae bacterium | reverse complement strand
CCGCACTACATCGGCGAACGGCGGATGCGAGGCAACCGCTACACACCTAAGCCACGCGCCCGATCCCGCCCATATCTCCACGCCCGGCAATCAACCCGGCCACGGAAATATCTTCGTCCAACGCTTCCCAATGTAGTCCCATCGCGCTGAGGCTCACGTCGGTTCTGTCGGACGGGCTTGCCCGCAGCAAACGCGGGAACCACGCCAATGGAACGCCCAAAGTGCGGCCATCGCTGAGGGAGACCCACATTGTGTCCTCGTCGAATGTGACTTTTTCAGGCGAAATATTCATGCCATGCCCTTTCAATCAATGCCCGGTTGTCCTGAACCATCCCCAACAGGCGGCGCAAGGTCTTTGCGTCCATGCCTGCACTTTCGGCCAAGGCCACCTCTGGCTGCAACCAGAACTTTGCTTCGCCACCCGCGCCCATCACGTGAATATGCAGCGGCTCTCGCGGGTCGCCTTCGTTGGAGTAGAAGAAGAAGCGAAAGCCATCTTGGCGGAAAACGGTTGGCATCTGGTCAGTATAGGCGACCGGGGGCAGTGCCGCAATGGTTAGACGAGGCGCTCAACCCCCTTCGCCGCCGGCACGAAATCGGCGAACAGCGGGTGCGGGGCGAAGGGTTTGCTCTTCAACTCCGGGTGGAGCTGCACGCCGATGAACCACGGGTGATCCGCGATCTCGACGATCTCGGGCAGGTTGCCGTCCGGGCTCATACCCGAGAAAATCATGCCTTTGGCTTCCAGGGTGCGCATTTATGCGCGCCGAAATGCGGGGAAAATGGTGCGCATGAACGCACACCCTACGGCTGCGGAAACATGCGAAGGCGGTGGGGAGGCGGTTGCGGGTGGAGATGGTGTGAGGTTTTGGGTAGGGCGATGATGCTTTCATTGCACAAGTATGCCACGATGACCCCGGCGGCCAGCACCGCAATGCCCAGCCCGAGGATCAGCCCGCGTTCGGCCGCCGAAAGGTCCAGCGCAAAGGCCAGCGCCTGCGACGGGCCGTTGCCGCAAGGTGTTATCCGTGGCCCCAAGCGGCGCGCCAGTCGTCCGGCGACCAGATCACGGTATTGGCAAAGCGCCGCCCCTCGCGGGCCAGAAGCTGTTTCATCATCCCCCCTCTGTCATGGCCAGTGCATTGCATCTGACCGCAGGACGGACTTGGGGTAGATCGTCGCGTCAGGGGGCCGGCGCTTCGGGGGCCAGCGCTTCGATGGCGTGCTTGTTGCGGCAATATGCCGGCAGAGCCGTGGCTTTGGCGGTCACCGCAAGCCAGGCATGGCAGTGATCCGAGCGGCCGCAGCGCGCGCAGGTCTCGACCAGCCGGGCCAGTTCGGCGCGGGAATACCAGCCTTCGGTCACCGCCTCGACCAGATTGACCCCAAGGGCGCGGGCCATGCCGCGGGTCAGGCTCCAGGCGAGGGTGGTGTCGGGCTCAGCCATGGTGGTCCCCTCGGGGTTGCGCTTCGCTTGAGTCTGTCGGCAGTCCGGGCGGGCGGGCCATGATCCAGATCAAGCCCCCGGTGCATTGCACCATCAAGCCCCCGGTGCATTGCACCATCAAGCCCCCGGTGCATTGGCCAGATCAATCCACGGCGCATTGCACCGGGGGTCACAGGCCGCTATCCTCGCGCCATGTTCACCATCGAGCACGATTTCGACGCGACCGTCATCACTCTGGTCGATGAGGGCTCGGTGCATCTGCAGGAGGATGTGACGATCGAGGCCTATGAGGATTGCGTGGTGATCCAGCAGGTTGACCCGAAAACCGATGAGCCGGTGCGCATCACCCTGTCGATCCGTCAGGCCCGCGATCTGGCGGCGGCGCTGGACCTGCCCGAGGGCGTCTACCGGTTGAAATGACGCTGGCAATCCCCGCAGGTCGGGTGGAAAAACCGCATGAAATACCGGAATGTCGCCATTGCCCCCACCACAGGAGCCTCCGGCGGGGATATTTATGAAAAGATGAAAGGCCGTGGGGTTGACTTGGGGGGCTTGCGGCGCTCAAGCGGCCTTTGCCTTGACGAAGGCCGCTTGAGCGCGCAAATCAACCGGCAAGAGGTGAGTGATGATCGCAGCCGACGCCCAAGCCCTTGCCTTCCTGTCGCGCCGCCGCTCGCGCCCGGCCAAGCTGTTCAGCGGGCCGCTGCCAACCAAGGCGGCGCTGCGCGAGATCGTGACCATGGCGCTGCGGGTGCCTGACCATGGCAAGCTGGAGCCCTGGCGCTTTGTCGTGGTCACGCAACCCGCCATGGCGCGGCTGGCGGCGCTGGCCGAGGCGCGGGCGCGCGAACTCTGCGGCGACGCGCAGATGATCGCCAAAGGCCGCGGTCAGTTCGATCTAGGCCTGTTGGCGGTGGTGGTGATCTCATCGCCCAAGGCCTCGGAGAAGATACCGATGGCGGAACAGCGCGCCTCGGCCGCGGCCTTGTGCATGAACCTCTTGATCGCCGCCGAGGCGGCGGGCTGGGGGGCGAACTGGTTGACCGGTTGGGCCGCGCATGATGCGGTCTTTGCCGCCCGCGCCTTTGGCTGCACCGGCGATGAGGTGGTGACCGGCATCGTCCATATCGCCACCCCGCCCGAGGATGCCCCCGACCGTCCGCGCCCCGATGTCGACCGGCTGATGAGTTGGGCCGCGATTTGAGGGGACCGCCATGATCTTGGGCGATTTCCTCAAAGCACTGGGCCAGATCGGCGATCACCGCTTTGTGCGGGTCATGGCGCTGGGAGTAGCGCTGGCGCTGGCGCTGTTGTTCGGCATCTATGCCGCGCTGACCTTGGCAATCGAGTGGTTGGTGCCGGGCAGCATTTCGCTGCCTTTCATCGGCCAGATCGGCGGGTTGACCACGCTGTTCGGCTGGGGTTCATTGGCATTGGTGCTGCTGCTGTCGGTGTTTTTGATGATGCCGGTCGCCGCAGCCGTCAGCGCTTTCTTTCTGGATGAGGTAGCGGGCGCGGTCGAGGCCCAGCACTATCCCGGCTTGGCCGCAGCGCCGGGCACCAGAGTAATGGATACGCTGCTCGATACGCTGGGGTTTGTCGGCCTGCTCTTGGTCGTCAACCTGATCTTCTTGATCTTCTGGGCCTTTGCCGGGCCGCTGGTGCCGCTGATCTCATGGGCGATCAGCGGCTATCTCTTGGGGCGAGAGTATTTCACCTTGGTCGCCGCGCGCAGGCTGGGACGGCTGGCTGCTGCGGAGTTGCGGCGGCACCATGCCGGACAGATCTGGCTGGCGGGCGCGCTGATGGCGGTGCCTTTGACCTTTCCGCTGGTCAATCTTTTGGTGCCGGTGCTGGGTGTGGCGACATTCACCCATATGTTTCATCGGCTTAACCGCGGCTGACTAGGGCGGGATGCGGACAGATCTGCTCGGACTGCCCTCGTCAGCCCGAGCCAAATTCCTTCGAAGGAAATTGCAAATCTGCTCGAAAAGATTTGGTCTTGCGCCCGGCGCCCCTTTGCAACGCTTCCGTCAAACCCCATCACGCTCTGGGGTTTGATCATTGTTTGCGGCCCATGATGCCGAACACGTCCAGATCATTGATCCCGATGCCGCCCCACAGGATCACGGCAGAGAGCGCGGCCCAGATCACGGTGGCGACCAGCGTGGTGATCCGCGCCTTGCGAGCTACCAGATAATCCGACGGGGCTGAGCGCGGCGTGCCGGGCACCACCTCACCCGCCTCGTCCTGCGAGGTAAAGCGCAGGGGCAGCACGCAGAAAAACACCATGAACCAGGTGACCGAATAAAGCACAAATGCGCCGGTGATGGTCATGCTTGCTCCAACTCGATCAGGGTGCCGTTGAAATCCTTGGGATGCAGGAACAGCACCGGCTTGCCATGGGCGCCGGTCTTGATGGCGCCCAGAACCCGGGCGCCCTTCGCCTGCAAGCGGTCGCGCGCCAAGGTGATATCGGCCACCTCATAGCACAGATGGTGGATGCCGCCCGACGGGTTGCGGGCCAGAAACCCCAGGATCGGCGAGGCGGCACCCAGCGCGGCCATAAGCTCGATCCTGGTGTTGGCCAGGGTCACGAAAACCACGGTCACGCCATGATCGGGCAGGTCCTGCGGCGGGCTGGCATCGGCGCCAAACCCGTCGCGGTATTGCCGGACTGCGGCCGCCAGATCGGGCACCGCGATGGCCACATGGTTCAGGCGGCCAATCATCGGCGGACTCCTTTTGCCCGGCTTATGGGCGGAGTGCTGCGGATCGGCAAGGGGCGACGGAATATTCGCGCTGCGGGCGGCGGCATTAACCGCCGGTTAGCGATCATGTGCTTGGCTGATTTCTCACACCCAGCGTCTGGGGGGATGCCATGCCGAACTACCCGACCGTGGAATTGCCTGATCTGTCCAGCCTGCCCGGATTGTCCAACCGCGCCATATCCGTCCCGGGGCGAGAGATGGCCAGCGCCCTGCCCCTGCGCGGCATCACCATTCTGGCGGTCGAGGACAGCCGCTTTGCATCTGAGGCGTTGCGGCTGATGTGTCAACGATTGGGCGCGCGTCTGCGGCGGGCGGAAACCCTTCAGGCGGCGCGGTCGCATCTGCGGCTGTACAAGCCCAATGTGGTGATCGTCGACCTTGGCCTGCCCGATGGCAGGGGAGAGGCGCTGATCCGCGAGATCGTGCTCCGCCCGCATGGGCCCATCGTGCTGGGCACTTCAGGCGATCCGGCGGGCCGCGCCTCGGCGCTGGCTGCCGGGGCGGCGGGGTTTCTCGACAAACCTTTGGAAAGCCTGGCCGCCTTTCAGGATTTGCTGATCCGCCATCTGCCGGAAAAGATCATCGGCCTAGCCGCCGCGTCGGATGAGGCGATTGCGCCCGACAGGCTGGCCCTGCGCGACGATTTCGCCCGCGCCTGCGCACTGATTGACGGTGCCGGCGGTAGCGCCCCGGGCGGCGAGGCCCAGGCCTATCTGACCGGATTCCTGACCGGGATCGCCCGCCACGCCCATGACAGCGCCCTTGCCTTGGCGGCCGAGGGGCGCGATGGCACACCGCAGGCAGAGCGGCTGGCTCATCTGCGCCAGTTGCTGAACCGCAGGCTGGCCGGGACCGATCAGGGCTTTGGCGCAGCACAGCCGGGGTAATCTCAGGGCAAGCAGGATTTTTCGACGAAAAATCCTGGCGCGCACTCAGGCCAGCGCCGGGTCAGACCCCGGGCGCACCAGCCGCGTCAGGTCCGCCAGGCTTTCCTTCTGGCGGCCATTGCCGTCGAAATTGGTGGCGGAAAGCCAGGCCCGGAACGCCTCGGACAAGGCCGGCCATTCGCTGTCGATCACCGAAAACCAGGCGGTGTCGCGGTTGCGACCCTTGACGATGGCTGCCTGACGAAACACCCCTTCAAAGGAAAAGCCCAGGCGCTGGGCCGCCCGCCGCGACGGCATGTTCAGCGCATCGCATTTCCATTCATAGCGCCGATAGCCCTTGGCAAACGCCCAACCCATCATCAAAAACATCGTCTCGGTCGCGGCGCGGCTGCGGCTCAACTCGGGCGACAGGTTGATATGGCCAACCTCGATCGACCCGCTTTCCGGCGCAATCCGCAAGTATGAGGCGACCCCACCACAATGCCCATTTGCCTTTTGCCGGATCACATAGAACAGCGGGTCCGCGCTGGTGGCGCTGTCCTTGGCCCAGCGATGATAGGCAGAAGCCGAAGAAAACGGGCCGTAAGGCAGGTAATCCCACAGGTCATCATGGCCGGTCCAAGCGCGAAACAGGTCGGCGGCGTGGGCGTCGGGGTCCATCCGTTCCAACCGGACGACATCGCCTTCCAGCACCTCACCCATCGGACGCGGCGGCACAATCCACCCTGCCACCGCTGCGCCGAACTTCTTGACCCCTGCCATGTCGCCCCCCTGTTCGCACCGACTATGCAGGCAGGGTTGGTGAATGCAAGCCAAGACACTCCCGGCGCTCGGCAGGTGGCGTTTTGCGTCTGATCCAAGAGCAGCCCCGCCCTTTGGCAATCAGTCTTTCGGCACCACCCGCAGGCTCAATTCGCTGAGCTGCTTGGCCAGTGGCTCGCTTGGCGCACCCATCAGCAGGTCCTCGGCGCGCTGGTTCATCGGGAACATGATGACCTCGCGGATGTTCGCCTCATCGGCCAGCAGCATCACGATGCGGTCGATGCCCGCCGCACAACCGCCATGGGGAGGAGCACCATACTTGAACGCCTTGACCATGCCGCCAAAGCGTTTATCGACCTCGGACGCGGGATAGCCGGCCAGCTCGAACGCCCGATACATGATTTCCGGCTTGTGGTTGCGGATGCCGCCCGAGATCAACTCATATCCATTGCAGGCCAGATCGTATTGATAGGCGTAAACCTTGAGCGGGTCGCCCATCAGCGCCTCAAGCCCACCCTGCGGCATCGAGAACGGGTTGTGCGAGAAGTCGATCTTGCCCTCGTCCGTGCGTTCATACATCGGGAAATCGACGATCCAGGCGAAGCGGAAGCAGTTCTGCTCGGTGAGGCCAAGTTCCCGACCAATCTCATTGCGCGCCCGGCCTGCGACGGCCTCAAACACTTCGGGCTTGCCACCAAGGAAAAACGCAGCGTCGCCGACGTTCAACCCTAGTTGCGCTCGAAGTGCCTCTGAACCGCTCCACCCAATTGCCTTTGCGATGGGGCCAGTGCCCACAATCCTTTCATCATAACTTTGCCCATGATCTTCAATCAATTGGAGCATCGTCACAATCTCATGATCTTCGTCCCCAAAACCATGCCGAATTGCCATCTCTTTGGTCGTTTCTTCCCGCCAGATAATACTGGCCATCCCCGGCAGGCCCTCTTTTTGAGCCCACGCCTCCATTTGTTTCGCAAATTTGTTGCTCTTCCCCCCGGTCGGCGCCGGAATGGCGCGGATTTCTTCGCCACGCGCAACGATATCGGCGAAGGTCTTGAATTTACTATCCCGGAAATGCTCGCTGACCACCTGCATCTTGATCGGGTTGCGCAGGTCTGGCTTGTCCGAGCCATACCACAAAAGCGCGTCCTTGTAGGCGATGCGCGGCCAGACGGGGTCAACCTCCCTCTTCTTGCCGGTCCAGTTTTTGAACTCCTCGAAAATCCCCTGGATGACCGGCTGCACCGCAGCAAACACGTCCTCCTGCGTCACGAAACTCATCTCAATATCCAACTGGTAGAAATCGGTTGGCGAGCGGTCGGCGCGCGGGTCTTCATCCCTGAAACACGGCGCTATCTGAAAATAGCGGTCAAACCCCGCCACCATGATCAACTGTTTGAACTGCTGCGGGGCTTGCGGCAGGGCATAGAACTTGCCGGGATGCAGACGCGACGGCACCAGAAAGTCGCGCGCGCCTTCGGGGGATGAGGCGGTGAGGATCGGGGTCTGGAACTCGGTAAAACCCTGATCCCACATCCGGTTGCGCATCGAGCGCACGACGTTCGAGCGCAGCATCATGTTGCGGTGCAGCTTTTCGCGCCGCAGGTCCAGAAAGCGGTAAGTCAGGCGGACCTCCTCGGGATATTCGACATCGCCAAACACCGGCATCGGCAGGTCTGCGGCCTCGCCCAGAACACTCAGCCCGGTGGCATAGATCTCGATCTCGCCCGTCGCGATCCTGGGGTTGACCAATGCTGCATCGCGCGCCTTGACCCGACCGTCGATGCAGACCACCCATTCGGCCCGGAGCTTTGCGATATCTGCAAACGCCGGGCTGTCGCTGTCGGCCAGCACTTGCGTAATGCCGTAATGGTCGCGCAGGTCGATGAACAGGATGCCGCCATGATCGCGCACCCGGTGCACCCAGCCCGCCAGGCGGACGGACTGTCCGACATGCGACGCGTTCAGATCGGCGCATTTGTGGCTGCGATAGGCGTGCATGTCGGTCCCCTTCCCGAGGCGTTTTCAGTGGGGGCCGATAGAACGCCGCAAGCCCCCCAAGTCAACCCCCCCCCCCAAGTCCCCCCACGTCAAGCTCTGGCCCATTTTCTGTCCATAAATATCCCCGCCGGAGGCTCCTGTGGTGGGGGCAAGAGCCTCCGGCGGGAGTATTTAGACCGAGATGAAGCTGCAAGGGATCAGTCCGCGCAGCGAGTTGCCAACCCAGAGGCGGACATGGGGCAGGTCGCAGGCATCAAGGGTTTCCTCGGGTGCGGCGATGGCGGCGCGCAGGGTGCCGGGCAGCAGGCCTGCCGACAAGGGCGGGGTGTGCAGGCCGTGGCCGCGGTCAAAGAACAGGGTGGTGATGGTGCCGTCGCAGACCTCACCCCGTTCGTTCAGGAATATCGCCTCATCCACCCCATCAGGCAGGGCGGCGCGGGCGCTGTCATAGGCTTGCCGGCGGGTGGATTTGAGGCTCAGCCAGGGGTCGGCGGAGTTGAGGCGCCGGGTGGCGAGGCTCAGGGTCCAGTGCGGCTTGGCGGGCGGCGGGGCGGTGGCCTGAACCTCGATCCGGCCCGCAGCGTCAAGGGTCAGGCGCAGGCGGGCGGGCTCTTTGGTTGTGGCGGCATTCAGGGCGCGTTCCACTGCCGCCACATCGCAGATCCAGCCAAGCCGCGCGGCCGAGCGGGTCAGGCGCGCCAGATGCAGGGCTAGGTGCGGCATCTCGTGACCGGTCCAGCCCAGGGTTTCGATCAGCTTCAGGCCCGGTTGACCAGCCCCGTCACGTAGCGCGCTTTCCACAATGCCTCCTCCCATTCGCCATCCGCCGTGCTGTCATGCGTCACCCCGCCGCCGACATTCAGGCGGACATCGTCACCCTCAATCGTCAAAGTGCGGATCGCCACGTTGAACGCGGCTGAGCCATCCGGTGCCATCCAGCCTATCGCGCCGCAATAGGCGCCGCGTGGCTGGGGTTCGACCTGGTGGATGATCTGCATCGCGCGGATTTTCGGGGCCCCGGTGATTGATCCGCAGGGGAACAGCGCCTGCATGATCCCGGCCAATGAGGCGGCGGCGGCAAGTTGCCCGGTGACCCGGCTGACCATCTGGTGAACCGTGGCATAGCTTTCGACGTGGAAAAGCTCGGGCACCTTGACCGATCCTACGCGGGCGATCCGCGCAATATCGTTGCGCAAGAGATCGACGATCATCAGGTTCTCGGCCCGGTCCTTGGTGCTTTGGCGCAGGGCTTCGGCCAGTTCGCCGTCCTCGACCGGGTCGTGGCTGCGCGGTGCGGTGCCCTTCATCGGGCGGGCCTCAATCCGCCCGCCGGCGTCCAGCCGCAGGAACATCTCGGGCGAGCGTGACACCAGAACCTGACCGCCCAGATCGACATAGGCGCCGAAACCGACGCTTTGGCGCGCGCGCAGGGCGGCGTAAAGCTCAAGCGGGGTGCCGCAGATGAGGCGGCTTGCCATTGGAAAGGTCAGGTTGACCTGATAGCAATCGCCCGCCGCGATATATTCCATGACCTGATCGAAGGCCAAACCATAGTCCGCCCGGGTCACCAGGGGCTTGAGCGGAGCCAGACGCACCGGGCCAGCCGTCAGGTCGGGAAAGGCCAAGGGCGCGTCATAGACGCCGAACTGCAGCAGGGGCATCCTGCGCGGCACGGCAAAGCCTGCAAAGCGCGGCTCAAAGGCGAAACCGGCCTCGTAAGCCAGAAACCCCGCCA
>JBCKXH010000100.1:0-9674 GCA_038921555.1 Paracoccaceae bacterium | reverse complement strand
TAGCCAAGGTGCATGCGGCGGGTCTGAAAGCTGGTCTCAAGGCCAAGAAGCCCGGTCATCTGGTGGCGGGTGCCGGATTGGTCGATCAGGCCGGCGCCGAGGACCATATAGCCGCCGCACTCACCATGGACTGGCTTGTGGGCGGCAAAGCGGTGCAGGCCGCGGTGGAAGTTGGCGGCGGCGGCGATTTGACCGGCGTGCAGCTCGGGGTAGCCGCCGGGCAGCCAGCAGACATCGGCGGAGGGGTCGGGCCATTGGTCGGCCAGGGGCGAAAACGGCAGAATCTCAGCGCCTTGGGCACGCCAGGCGTGCAGAAGATGGGGATAGACGAATGAGAATGCCGGGTCACGGGCCAAAGCGATGCGTTGGCCGGGCGGGCGAGGTGCGGCTTGCTCAGGGGCGTGGGAGGGGGCGTGGAAGGCGGTTGGGCGGGCGCAGGCGCGCAGGGCGGCAAGGTCGATATGGGCACTGATGAAACGGGCGGCCTCAGCCAGGATGGGGTCAAGTTCCGGCAGTTCTTCGGCCTGAACCAGACCGAGGTGGCGTTCGGGCATGGTGATGGCGGGGTTTCGCGGCAAAGCGCCCAGCACGGCAATGCCGGCCTGTGCCATGCCAAGGCGAATGAGGCGCTCGTGGCGCGGGCTGGCGACCCGGTTCAGCACGACGCCCGCCAGTTGCAGGCCAGGGCGAAAAGCGGCAAGGCCAGCCGCCATGGCCGCCGCAGTCTGGGCCTGACCCGAGACATCGAGCACCAGCACCACCGGCCAACCCAGCAGCAGGGCAAGGTCGGCGCTGGAGCCGGTGCCGACCTCACCCGCCGTGGCTACGCCATCATGCAGGCCCATCGAGCCTTCGGCCAGCACCAGATCGGCGTCGCTGGAACGTTCCAGCAGGGCGGAAATCATGGCGGGGCACATGGCCCAGGTGTCGAGGTTATAGCTTGGCCTGCCGGTCGCTGCGCGGTGAAAGGCCGGGTCGATATAGTCGGGGCCGGATTTGAAGGTCTGCACGGCAATCCCTACGTCGCGGAAAGCCCGGGCGAGGCCGAGGGTCACGGTGGTCTTGCCGGTTCCGGAAGCCGGGGCCGAGATGATCAGGCCGGGGGCGGTCATGGCTGCTCCGGGAAGCGGGGGTGCGGGCCGAGGGGGCGATAGCGGCGGTCGTAGTCGGCGGCGTACAGGCGGCTGTCCTCAAAGCCCTCGGCGGCGAGGGCGCGACCGACCAGGATGATGGCGGTGCGCTCGATGCCCTTGGGAAGGGTGATGGTGGCCAGAGTGGCGCGGGTGATCTGCTGATCGGGCCACGAGGCGCGGAATATTATTGCGACCGGGCAATCCGGGCCGAGAATCGGGGTCAGTTCGGCGACCACCTCGGCCAAGGCGTGGATGGAAAGATGGATGGCCAGCGTCGCGCCGGTCTTGGCAAATGCGGTCAGGCTTTCAGCTTCGGGCACCTTCGAGGCGCGTCCGGCGTAGCGGGTCAGGACGACGGATTGCGCCAACCCCGGCAGCGTCAACTCCTGCCCGAGGGCGGCGGCTGAGGCGGCAAATGCGGGCACGCCGGGGGTCAGGTCATAGGGGATGCCAAGCGATTGCAGGCGGCGAAGTTGTTCACCCATCGCGGACCAGACCGACAGATCGCCGGAATGCAGGCGGGCGACATCATGGCCTGCGGCATGGGCGGCGGCGATTTCCGCGATGATGTCATCCAGCGACAGGGCGGCGGTGTTGACGATCCGCGCGCCGGCCGGGCAATGGGCCAGCACGCCGAGGGGCACCAGCGAGCCTGCGTAAAGGCAGAGCTTTGAGGCGGCGATGAGGTCGCGGCCCCGGATCGTCAGCAGGTCGGCGGCACCGGGGCCCGCACCGATGAAGTGAACACTCATGTCGGCTGGCCTTGTGCGATGGCGACGACGACCTGTCCGTCAGGCGAGGTGGTGCGCGGTTGGGTCAATATGGCACCCGGTCCGGCAGCGGCGAGGGCGGTGGACTCGGCCACGGAACCGGTGCCGCAGAGCGCCCTGACGCGGGGCGATCCGGGGCGATCGGACAGCAGCGCGCGGGGAACGGCGATGACAGGCAAGCCGGTGGCGCGGGAAAGTTCGGTCAGGCCGATGGATTTTTCTGCTATGGTTGCAATGGCTTGTGCGCCCTCTGTCATGTTCAGGGCAGCCTGAAAGCTGGCCAGGGACGCAGCCTTGCGAAAGCCGAAACCTGCGACGATCATTTTGTGACACTCCACTGGACAATGGGGCGCATGGCTTGCCAGCCACGTTTGGTGCCCAGGGACGTGGCCTGCGACAGATCAATCCGCAAGAGGGTGCCGCCATGGCGGGCCTGTAGGGCGATAAAAAGCGCCTCATTCTCCAGCGTCACGGCGTTGGCGACCAGGCGGGTGCCGGTGGGGATCAGCCTCCATAGCGCGCTCAGCAGGGCATCCGACGCGCCGCCGCCGATGAATACGGCATCCGGGCGCGGCAGGTTGGCCAGTCCTTCGGGCGCGCGGACCTGGCTCAGGTGGAAGCGGTGGCCAAGGCCGAAGGCTTCGGCGTTGCTGATGGCGCGGGCGGCGCGGCTGGGGTCGGATTCCACGGCGTGGGACTGGCTGGCGGCGGCGCAAAGCAGGAACTCGATCGAGACCGAGCCGGAGCCTGCGCCGATGTCCCACAGGATGTCGCCTACGCGCGGGGCAAGGGCGGACAGGGTCACGGCGCGGGTCCAGCGCTTGGTGATCTGGCCGTCATGCTCGAACAGGGCGTCGTCAATTCCGTTGGAGGTGGGCAGGCCAAGGGCACCCCGGACGGTGACGGCAGCGCAGACAGGCGCGGAAATGTCGGTGATTTCAAAGCAGTCGGCCTGAAAGCTGAAGTGTTTTTCGCGCGGACCACCCAAGGCCTGCAATGCGGTGATCTGCGAGGGGCCAAAGCCGGATTGGGTAAGATAGGCGGCCAGTTCGCCCACCGCCTGCCCGTCGCGCAACAGGCAGATGATGCGCTGGCCGCGCGTCAGCATCGGGCGCAGTTGGGTCAACGGGGCGGCGTGCAGGCCAAGGCAGATAATGTCCTCGATCCGCCAGCCCATGGCGGCGCAGGCGAGGGAAAAGCTCGATGCGGCGGGAAAGCTGCGGTATTCGCCGGGCTCAAGGACGCTGGCGAAAGTGCCGCCAACCCCGTGCCAGAACGGATCGCCCGAGGCGAGGACGGCGACGCGCTTGCCTCGCAGCGCCAGAACCGGAGCAATGCTGAACGGCAGCGGCCAGACTTGGCCTTGAATGCCCATCAGATCAAGATGCCGCCTGCCGCCAAAGACGAATTCGGCGCTTTGTAGCGCAAGGCGGCTTGCTTGGGTCAGGCCTGAGGGTCCATCCTCACCCAGACCGATGATCGAAAGCCAGGCCTCAGCCATGACACGCATCCTGTTGCTGGGAGGCACCACCGAAGCGGGGCTTCTGGCCCGGGCGCTGGCGGATTCTGGTATGGCTGCGGTCTATTCCTATGCCGGGCGCACGCTGGACCCTTTGGCCCAGCCGCTGCCCCAACGGGTTGGCGGCTTTGGCGGCGTGGCGGGGCTGGTGGACTATCTGCGCTCCGCCGGGATCAGCCATGTGGTTGACGCCACACATCCTTTTGCCAGCACCATGAGCCGGAACGCCGTGCAGGCCTGCGCCGAGGCGGGGGTGGCGCTGCTGGCGTTGCAGCGTGCCGCCTGGCAGCCCGGGCCGGGGGATCGTTGGACCAGCGTCGCCTCCGGAGAGGCGGCTGCGGCGGCCCTGCCCCTTGTGCCGAGCCGGGTCTTTCTGGCCATCGGGCGCCAGACTTTGGCCGATTTCGCCGGGTCGCCGCAGCACCATTACCTGCTGCGGCTGGTCGATCCGCCTGCCGGGCCGCTGCCGCTGCCCCGCGTCGAGGTCGTGCTGGGGCGCGGGCCGTTCCGGCTGGAGGAGGATCTGGACTTGCTGCGACGGCATGGCACCGAGGTTGTGGTGAGCAAAAACGCCGGGGGGGATGGGGCGCGGGCCAAGCTGGATGCGGCGCGGCTGCTGGGCCTGCCGGTGATCATCATCGAGCGCCCTGCCCTGCTTATCCGCGCGACCGTGGCGACAGTGGCCGAGGTGATGGAATGGCTGGGTCACGCCGCACCGCCCATGGTCGATCTGGGCGTATAGACATAGCGCCCGACCCGGCGGGTGGCGGAATTGCCAAGGATGACCACGGTGCGCATGTCGGCCATCTCAGAGCGGGCTTCGGCCAGAGTGAGAGTGACGATATGCTGGTCCGGGGTTGCGACGGCGCGGGCAAAGCTGATCAGACGGTCAGGACCGCATTCGTGGCGCAATATGTCCAGAACGCGGGCGAAAGTGTCGGGGCGGCTGGCTGAGCGCGGGTTGTAGAAGGCCATGGCGAAATCGCCCTGAGCCGCGTGGCGCAGGCGGTTTTCGATCACGGCCCAGGGTTTTAGATTGTCCGACAGGTTGATGGCGCAAAAGTCGTGCCCCAAGGGTGCGCCGATGGCGGCGGCGGCGGCCAGCATGGCGGTGATGCCGGGCAAGACAGATATGTCGATTGCGGCGTATTCGGGGTTGGCCTCAACGGCCTCAAACACCGCAGAGGCCATGGCAAAGACGCCAGGATCACCTGAAGAAACCACCACAACCCTTTGACCCGGCCGAGATGATCGTGCTGTCGTTCTCGGACAGCGACCTTGGTGCCTTTGCTGCGGGCTGGCACCGGGCTCAAGGCCGCTTGCCCAGCCTGCGCCTGTGCAATCTGGTGGCCCTGCGCCATCCCCAATCGGTCGATAGCTATGTCGAAAACACCCTGTGCCAAGCCAAAGCCATCCTCGTCCGCCTGATCGGAGGCGAGGCCTATTGGCCCTACGGCCTCGCCTCCCTGCGCGACCTTGCCCAGCGGCGCGGCATCGCTTTGGCCGTTCTGCCGGGCGATGGGCGGCCCGACCCGGCGCTTGACTTCTATTCCACCCTGCCGAAATCGACCCTTGCCCGGCTGTCCGCCCTTTGCGACGCCGGTGGAGCGGTTGCCGCCCAAGCCGCCCTGGCGCAACTCGCCCTTGCCGGGGGCCTTTACGCAGCGCCAGTTGCGGGTGAAAAGTCGGTGCCGGATTGTGGATTATACTTGCCGGACAAGGGTGTCGTGAGCGAAGTTGCCGGGCACGGCCCCCGCATCGCCGTGGTGTTTTACCGCGCCTACCTGACCGCTGCCGACACCGACCCGGTTGACGCATTGATCAACGGCCTGACCACCGCAGGCTTTACCGCTTACGGCATCTTTGCCGCCAGCCTGAAATCGCCCTATGCCGCCCTTTGGGTCGCCCAAACCCTGGCCAGCCAGCCCCATTCCGCCATCATCAACGCCACCGCCTTTTCTGCCAAGGGCCCTGATTCTTCCAAAGGCAGCGGCGGCACCTCACCGCTCGACAGTGCCAACTGCCCGGTGTTTCAGATTGCCCTCTCCACCGCCCGCCGCCGCGACTGGTGCGCCGCAACCCGCGGTCTGTCGCCCGCCGACCTTGCCATGCATGTCGTCCTGCCCGAGGTTGACGGCCGCATCCTGGCCGGTGTCGCCAGTTTCAAATCCCCCGGTCGCCGCGACAACGACCTGCAATTCGCCCGCTTCGCCCACCGCGCCGACCCCGAACGCATCGCCGCCATCATCGCCCGCGTCACCGCCTGGATCCGTCTTGCGCAAACCACCAGCACCGAGCGCCGCCTGGCCATTGTCCTGTCCACCTATCCGGGCCGCGCTTATCAGATGGCCCATGCCGTCGGCCTTGATGCAATAGCCTCGGCTGAAGCCTTGCTGGCCGACCTCGGCACCCCCAGCCAGAGCCTGGCCCATGACCTGCAAACCCAAACGCTCCGCTGGCCGCTGACCGACTACCTTTCCGCATTGTCAAACCTGCCCCAAGCCTTGCAGGACGAGCTTGCAGCAACCTGGGGTGCCGCCACCGATGACCCGCTGTGCCATGACGAGGCCTTCCACTTTGCCGCCACCGCCCATGGTGCCACAATCGTCGCCCTGCAACCCGAACGTGGCAGCGTAAGCCTACGCGCCGCCGAATACCACGACCTCTCCGCCACGCCGCGCCATTCCTTTGTCGCCTTCTACCTGTGGCTGCGCGCCCGCCAGAGCCATGCCCTAGTCCATATGGGCGCCCATGGCACGCTGGAATGGCTGCCCGGCAAATCCGTCGCCCTATCCGCCGCCTGCTGGCCTGAGGCGCTGATCGGCCCGCTGCCCGTCATTTACCCTTTCATCGTCAACGACCCCGGCGAGGCCGCGGCAGCCAAGCGTCGCATCGCGGCCGTCACGCTTGGCCACCTGCCGCCGCCCTTGGCCGACAGCCTATTGCCGGCGGGGTTCAACCGCCTTGAACAACTGCTCGACGAATATTCCACCGCTGACGGAATTGACCCCGCCCGCCGCGACCGCCTGACCCGCGCCATCCGCGCTGAGGCCGCCACCCTTGAGCTTGACCGCGACCTGTGCCTCACCGGCACTCCGTTTGAGGCGATCACCGCCATTGACCGCTTCGTCTGCGACATCAAGGAAAGCCGCTTTGGCGAGGGGTTGCACATCTATGGCCAAGCCCCGGGTGAGCGCGAGGGCCTGCGCCTCGCGCTCACGGGTGCCCGCGTCCCGCCCGGCCCTGCAGGCTCGCCCCACCGCGGCCGCAGCGACGTGCTACCGACCGGACGCAACCTGTTCTCGGTCGATCCCCGCGCCGTGCCGACCCGCTCGGCCCATGCCCAGGGCGTCAAACTGGCCGAGGCGCTGCTCCGCCGCCACCTGCAAGACAACGGCGACTATCCGCGCGGTCTGGTGGTCGATCTTTGGGGGTCGGCCACCATGCGAACGGCGGGCGAGGATTTCGCCATGGCCCTGCACCTTGCCGGCCTGGCACCACGCTGGGACGACGGCAGCGACCGTGTTTCGGGCTATGAGATCATCCCGCTTGCCCTGCTTGACCGCCCGCGCATCGACGTGACCCTGCGGGTCTCTGGCCTGTTTCTTGATATATTTCCGACCCTTGCACAGCTTTTTGAAAGTGGCGCGCAGGCGCTGGCCGAACGGGACGAAAGTGCTGCGGACAATCCCTATGTCAGCCAAACCCCCCGGGTCTTTGGCCCTGAGCCCGGCAGCTATGGCCTAGGGATGGACCCCAACCCCGATTTCACCCCTGAGGCGCGTCAGCAGGCAGGTGAGGCCTGGCTTGCCGCCTCCAGTTGGTCGATCGGTCTTGATGGCAATTTCCAGAACAATCGCCCTGCGTTAGAGGCACGCGTCAAAGCGGCTGACAGCTTTGTCCACGCCCAGGACCTGCCCGAAACCGACCTTCTTCTGGCCGGTGATTACGCCTCGCATGAGGCCGGTTTCGCCGCCGCCGCCCGCAATCTTGGCGGCCCACAACCCAAGCTCTATCACCTTGACGCCACCCGCCCCGACAGCCCGCGCGCCCGCCTGCTGTCCGAGGAAATCGCCCGAGTCGTGCGCGCCCGCGCCGCCAATCCCCAATGGGCCGATGGCATGATGAAGCACGGTTTTCGCGGCGGGGCCGAGATCGCCGCCACCCTTGACCACCTCGCCGCCTTCGCCCATCTGGCCGAGGTCGTGCCACCCCATCTTTTCGACCTTTACTATGAGGCCACCCTTGGCCGCGCCGACCTATGCGGCTTTCTAACCCGCGAGAATCCCGCCGCCTTGGCCGCTTTGCAAGACACATTCCAACGCCTGCGTGACGCCGGCCTGTGGCTGACCCGGCGCAATTCTCTGGCCTGCGAGGCGCTGAGATGAGCGGTTTTGTCATCAAAGGCTGGTGCCCCAGCGCCCTTCGTCCGATGCTGTCGGGCGACGGCCTGGTTGTCCGCATCCGCCCGCCCATGGCCCGCCTGACGACCGCGCAGGCGCAAGGCATCGCCTGCGCCGCCCTGCGCCACGGCAGCGGCCTGATCGACCTGACCGCCCGCGCCAACCTGCAACTGCGCGGCATCCGCCCGGCGGCCCATCTGGCCCTGCTGGACGATCTTGACGCCCTTGAACTGCTGGACAATGACGAGGCGCAGACGCCCAACCTGACCGTCTCCCCTTTCTGGACCGCAGACCATTGGCACGCTCTGGCGACAACGGTCACCAACCTTTTGAACTCTCCAGACAATTCCCTGTTGCCCGCCAAGTTTGGCGTCAGTCTTGATCTTGATGAGGCGATGGTTCTGCAAGCCGTCTCCTCGGACATCCGCATCGAATGGCACCCAAAGGGCTGGCTGATCCGGCCAGACGGCTTTGCCAGCGGTTGCGTGGTGCAAGGGCAGGGTCAAGCCGTCACTGCCCTGCGCCGCCTGCTGGCTTGGTTCCGGCACCACGGCATCGCCAATCGCCGTGGCCGGATGGCTGACCTGAAGGGTCGCACCCTGCCGGACGGCTTTGACCATGCGATGAGTGCTGTATCGCATGATCCCATCCCCGGCCCGCATCCGCTGGGCTATCTTGTCGGGCTGCAATTTGGCCAGATCCGGGCGGAAACCCTGGCCGAAATCGCTGTTTGTGCCATGCGAATAACTCCTTGGCGGATGATCTTGCTGGAGGGGTGCCACACTGCCCCAGTCCAGACTGGCCCCGCCCACAACGCCCCCGCCCAGACCGGGCTGATCACCGATCCCGCCGACCCGATCCTGCGCGTCACCGCCTGCACCGGCGCGCCCGGTTGCCCGCAAGGCCAGCAGCCCACCCGCGACCTTGCCCGTATTCTCGCCCCCCAAGTTCCCCCCGGCCAGCACCTGCATATCTCCGGCTGTGCCAAAGGCTGCGCCCATCCCGCTGCCGCCGATGTCACTCTGTGCGGCACATCAGAAGGCTTTGATCTGATCCGCAACGGACGGGCAGGTGATCCGCCGCTCGGCCGATACGATGCTGCAACTACTCTGTTCAAGGCCGTGTAATGCCACATATTTATGAGACCAACGGCGCAAAAATCTACCTGCAATCCTTCGCCATGATTCGGGCCGAGGCTGACCTCGCCCGCTTTACGCCCGAGGATGAGGTCGTCGCCGTCCGCATGATCCACGCCGCTGGCATGGTCGAACTTGCCGGCTTCATCCAGTTCTCACCGGGCTTTTCTGCCAAGGCACGCGCCGCACTGGAAGCTGGCGCGCCGATCCTCTGTGACGCCCGTATGGTCAGCGAAGGCATCACCCGCGCCCGCCTGCCTGCCGGCAATCAGGTCATCTGCACCTTGAACGATTCTGCGGTCGCGGGCCTTGCCGCAGCCATGTCCACCACCCGCTCTGCCGCCGCATGTGAGCTGTGGCGTCCCGATCTGGCCGGTTCACTCGTTGCGATAGGAAATGCCCCTACCGCCCTGTTTCACCTGCTGAATATGCTTGCGGACCCCACTTGCCCGCGCCCCGCCGCCATCATCGGCTGCCCGGTCGGCTTTGTTGGTGCAGCCGAATCGAAAGCGGCGCTGATGCAGGACTTGCCAGTGCCTTCACTGATCGTCAAAGGTCGACTTGGCGGCTCAGCCATTACCGTGGCGGCTGTCAACGCGCTGGCGTCGCGGAGCGAATAGCATGGGCAAGATCATCTGCCTAGGCCTCGGCCCCGGCGACCCCGATTTGATGAGCGTCCGCGCCGATCGTCTGGTCCGCTCCGCCCGCCAGAT
>JBCKXH010000099.1:0-9772 GCA_038921555.1 Paracoccaceae bacterium | reverse complement strand
CAGCGCACCGAAGGGCTCGTCCATCAACAGGATATCGGCATCAAAGGCCAAAGCCCGGGCAATCGAGGCGCGCTGCTGCATACCCCCCGACAATTGCCAGGGGAACTTGCGGCCAAATCCCGTCAGTTCCACAAGGTCCAGCACCCGCTCAACCCGGGATGCCCGCTCATCCTTGGAAAACCCCATTATTTCAAGCGGTAACGAGACGTTCTTCGCAATGGTCCGCCACGGATAAAGCCCCGCCGCCTGAAAGACATAGCCGTAAGCCCGGCTTTTCCTCGCCTCCTCGGGCGTCATGCCGTTGACCGTAAGCGTCCCGCCGGTCGGGCTTTCAAGCGCCGCGATCGCCCGCAGAAAAGTCGTTTTGCCACAGCCACTTGGCCCGATAAAACTGACAAACTCGCCCCGGTTGATGGTCAGGTTCACATCCTTCAACGCCTGCACCGGCCCGTCACCGGTCTCAAAGATCAGGTTGAGGTTTTTTGCTTCAATCACAGGCGCTTGCACAGGGGCTTGGGTGGCCAGAGTGTCCTTCATCACACCCCCGTCGCCGGGACGCCGGTCCGCGCCACCGGGCGCGGGGCGGTCAGGTCTTTCCAGACGCTCAGCGCCCGGTTCACGGCGGGCCGCGCCTCACGGGCAATAAACTGACCGTGCCCCTCGCGCGTCTTGACCGCGCCGTCGTCAATCGCCACATGGCCGCGCGTCAAGGTATAGCGCGGCAGACCTTTTACCGCCTTGCCCTCGAACACGTTGTAATCAATGGCAGATTGCTGAGCCCCAGCGGTGATGATCTTTTCCTTCGTCGGGTCCCAGACCACCAGATCGGCGTCCGAACCGACCAGAACAGCGCCCTTTTTCGGATAGCAGTTCAGGATTTTCGCAATATTCGTCGAGGTCACCGCGACAAATTCATTCGGCGTTAACCGACCCGTGTTAACACCATAAGTCCAAAGCATCGGCATCCGGTCCTCCAGCCCGCCGGTTCCATTCGGGATTTTCGAAAAGTTGCCAAGGCCGAAACGTTTCTGCGCGGTGGTAAAGGCGCAATGGTCGCTCGCCACCACCGACAACGACCCGCTTTGCAACCCCGCCCACAGGCTGTCCTGATGATGTTTGGCGCGGAAGGGCGGCGACATCACCCGCCGCGCCGCATGGTCCCAGTCGGGGTTGAGATATTCGCTTTCGTCCAGCGTCAGGTGCTGGATCAACGGCTCTCCCCAGACCCGCTTGCCCTGCATCCGCGCCCGGCGAATCGCTTCATGTGCGTCCTCGCAAGAGGTATGCACAACATATAGTGGCACCCCCGCCATGTCGGCAATCATGATGGCCCGGTTGGTCGCCTCACCCTCAACCTGCGGCGGACGGGAATAGGCGTGAGCTTCGGGGCCGGTGTTGCCCTCGGCCAGCAGTTTCGCGGTCAGTTCCGCCACCACATCGCCGTTCTCGGCATGAACCAGCGCCAGCCCGCCCAAATCGCCAACCCGTTTGAAAGATTGATACATTTCATCATCGTTGACCATCAACGCGCCCTTGTAGGCCATGAAATGCTTGAACGAGGTCATGCCGGCCTTGACCGACAGTTCCATATCCTCCCACACCTTCTGCCCCCACCACGTAATCGCCATGTGGTAGGAATAATCGCAAGTCGCCCGCCCCGATTTATTGTGCCACATCTGCGCCGCATCCATCAGCCCCTGCCCCTGTGAGGGCAGCACGAAATCCACCACCATCGTGGTGCCGCCCGACAAAGCCGCCCTGGTGCCGGACTCAAAATCATCCGCCGAGTAGGTGCCCATGAACGGCATCTCCAGATGGGTATGCGGATCAATCCCGCCGGGCATGACATAGCAGCCGGTGGCATCGAGGGTGGTGTCGCCCGTGAGGTTCGGCCCGATGGCGGTGATCACGCCGTTGTCGATCACCACATCTGCCTGATAGGTCAGGTCAGCGGTGACGATGGTGCCGTTTTTGATGATAGTGGTCATTGCGATGATCCTTCTTCTTGCGAAGCTTCCGTTCCCAAGCTCGATGAAATGGCAAGCAATATCCGCTTTGTTTCACAGTGACTTAGCCGATAGTTTGTTCGAAGGAGAGCTTCTGTGGTCAGCTCAACTAAGAGCGCGATTGATACATCAAGCGACCCTATCTTTGCGTTTTTAGCCGTCGCTCGTTGAATTCGCAGGCGAAGTCTCGCGCCAGTTTGGTCAGTAGCAGGAAAGACGGAATAGCTTATCCGTGCCTCATTGTTGTCATACGCGAGATTTTCACAAGGAACTCTGGTCGTGCTTTCACGTAGGGTCGTGCCAGCCGTAAGCGCAATACTTCCGAGGCTTTTCATCCCACCACCTCCGCCTGATAGGTCAGGTCGGCGGTGACGATGGTGCCATTTTTGATTATGGTGGTCATTTCGGCGTGTGCTCCCTGTTTCGTCAATACAGACAAAGTTTAATCAATGCGTCTTCCACTTCGGGCTTTGTTTCAAAAATCTTGCTACCACGAAGCCAAACTGCGACAGCAAGCGGAACGCAAGCATCTGTAGGGTAGTCGATGCCAAAGACTCCTGCGACAAGAACAAGTGCCGCCTCCTGCGGTGTTAAGCCGCGCGCTTTTCCATATAACTGAGCAGTTATCCGAGAATCTGAGGAAAAAATGCTGGGGGAAATGTTCATAGCCGCCAAGGCAGCATTGAACCTAATAACGTAAAACATCTTCAAACCACCCCCGCCACTTCCAGCACCGCATGCAGCAGCACATCGGTCCCCGCCGCCGCCCATTCCGGGGAAATCTCCTCGGCCTCGTTGTGCGACAGCCCGCCCACACAGGGGCACATCACCATCACGGTCGGCGCCACCCGGTTGATCCAGCAGGCGTCGTGGCCGGCGCCGCTGACGATGTCCATGTGAGAATATCCCAGCTTTTCAGCCGCTTGCCGGACGATCTTCACCAAACCCGGATCAAAGGTCACCGGGTCAAAATGCCCGACCGCTTCAATCGAGCACCCCAGCCCCAGTTCCGCCGCCACCGCATAAGCCGCCCGCTCCACCTCGCCGCGCATCAGGTCCAGCTTGGCCTGCTCGGGGCTGCGGATGTCCACCGTAAAAATCACCTTGCCCGGTATCACGTTGCGGCTGTTGGGAAAAACCTTGACCTGCCCGACCGCGCCCACGGCATTGGGCTGATGGCTCATGGCGATCTGATGCACACGCTCCACCAGCCGCGCCATCCCCAGCCCGGCATTCACCCGCATCGCCATCGGGGTTGACCCGGTATGCGCATCCTTGCCGGTCAGGGTTATTTCCAGCCACCACAGGCCCTGACCATGGGTGACCACGCCGATCACGCGGCCCGCAGCCTCCAGAATCGGGCCCTGTTCGATGTGCAATTCAAACATGGCATGGATTTTCCGCGCGCCCACGACCTCATCGCCAACCCAACCGATCCGCGCCAGTTCCTCGCCAAACGCCAACCCGTCCATATCCTTGCGGCTTTTGGCATAGTCCTCGGTGTGCAGGCCGGCAAAGACCCCCGCTCGCCAGCATGGCGGGGGCAAAGCGCGCCCCCTCCTCGTTGGTCCAGTTGGTCACCACGATGGGGTGGCGCGTCTTGATGCCAAGGTCGTTCAACGAGCGCACCACCTCCAGCCCGCCCAGCACGCCCAGCACACCGTCGTATTTGCCGCCGGTCGGCTGGGTGTCCAGATGCGAGCCCATGTAGACGGCGGGCAGGTCCTCGGTCCCGGCGCGCGTCGCGAACATGTTGCCCATGGTGTCCACTGCCATGGTCATGCCGGCATCGTGACACCAGCGCGCGAACAGATGGCGGCCCGCGCTGTCGGCATCGCTCAGGGTCTGACGGTTGTTGCCGCCCGCCACACCCGGCCCGATCCGGGCCATCGCCAGCAGACTGTCCCACAACCGCGCCGGGTTGATCCGCAGATTCTCGCCAGCCGCCATGTTGGTCTCCCCGAAAGGCAGAGGTCTTGACGCCCCTTGCCGCGACTCATTTCCTGACCGTATGGTCAAACCGAAGGCTATAGACCCTGACCGGACGGTCAACGAGAATCTGACATAACCACTGAACGGAGCCGGAATGGACATCGAAACCCTGCAAGCCGAAGCCGCCCGCCTGATCCTGAAGCACTTTGACGAAGAGACCGCCCTGCGGCTGGGGCTGATCCTTATGGGCCTTGCCAAAGGGCTGCCGGTCGTCATCAACATCCGCAACGCGCAGCGCACCTTGTTTCACCTAGCCCTGCCCGGCGCATCGGCCAACAACGACAACTGGGCACGGCGCAAAAGCAATACGGTGCTGATGATGGGGCGGGCCTCGATGCTGGTGGGTCTGCAGAATGCCGAGCGCAAGCGCACTCTGGCGAGTGATGGCCTGTCCGAGGCCGATTATGCCGACCACGGTGGGGCGGTGCCGATCATGGTGGCCGGGACCGGGATGGTTGCCGTCGCCACGGTGTCAGGACTTCCGCAGTTGGACGATCATCGGCTGGTCGTCGCCGGCATCACGCAATTGCTGGGGACGTGAAAGACCGGATCGGGCAGTCGGTGATGGCGGTAACGATCTGGCGGCCAGATTCTGCGGCCCGTGGTTTTCCGCAAGCCTTTTCGCAGCACATCACCCGCCACAACCGGATTCCCGGTTTACATTCCGCCGGTTCTTTGGTCACCTGAACGCCCGAACGTTCCAAGGTCGCCATGCTGAAACCGCACACCCGCATTCAGGAACGCAACTCCAAAGCCATATTGGAGGCGGGGCTTGATGTCTTTTCGCAGCACGGCTTTCGCGGCGCGACGCTGGACCAGATCGCTGATGTGGCGGGCCTGTCCAAGCCCAATCTGCTGTATTATTTCCCCTCGAAGGATGCGGTTTATCAGGCGCTGCTGGACCAGTTGCTGGAAACCTGGCTGGACCCTTTGCGCCACATGAACCCCAAGGGCGACCCGGTGACCGAGGTTTTGTCCTATGTCCGCCGCAAGCTGGAGCTCAGCCGTGATTACCCGCGCGAAAGCCGGCTGTTCGCCAATGAGATACTGCAAGGTGCTCCGCGCATGCTGGCGGCAATTCAGGGGCCGTTGAAAACGCTGGTCGATGACAAGGCCGCCGTCCTGTTGCGCTGGATGGCCGAGGGCCGCATCGCCCCAGTGCCGCCGGTGCATCTGATCTTTTCGATCTGGGCGCTGACCCAGCATTATGCCGATTTCGAGGTGCAGGTCCGCGCCGTTCTGGGCGCCGGTCACGCCCCCTATGCCGAGGCGCAGGATTTTCTGACCCTGCTGTTCAGCCGCCTGTTGACGCCGGCTGCGGCCAAAAGCGATTAAGTGCTGCGGGCCATGGTGGCCGCAAAGCATCGCTGGACCTATCCTGCGCCAAGGTGTAGGCAGCACGCCAGATTGGTCCACGGCCAAGGTCATGAACGAACCCAGCACCCAAGGCGACACGGCCACGCAAAAGGCCGACGAGACCCAAATCCCCCCGCATGACCCATCTCACCCGGCACCAAAGAACCTTTGGAAGCTGCTGATTGGCTGCGTCGGCGTGGTCTACGGCGATATCGGCACCAGCCCGCTTTATGCCATGCGCGAATCCCTTCATGCTGCGGGCGGTGAGAACGCCAGCCGGGTCGAAGTGATGGGCGTGGTATCGCTGCTGTTGTGGACGCTTCTTCTTCTTGTCACCTTCAAATACATCCTGCTGGTCATGCGCGCCGACAACCGCGGCGAAGGCGGCACCCTGTCGCTGGTGGCACTGGTGCAGCAGGCGCTGCAAAGGCGGCCGGGCTGGCTGTTGTCGATCGGCGTTATCGGCATCTCGCTGTTCTTTGGCGATGCCATGATCACCCCGGCGATGTCGGTCCTGTCGGCGGTTGAGGGCATGTCCCTTGTCGCCCCCGGCTTCGCCCCCTACGTCGTGCCTTGCACGGTACTGATCATCGTCGGGCTTTTCGTGTTTCAGGCACAGGGCACCGCGCGGGTTGCCATCCTGTTCGGCCCGATCATGGTGCTGTGGTTTCTGGTCCTCGGCATCATGGGGCTGACGCATCTGAGCGCGGATGCCACGATCCTTTATGCGCTGAACCCCAGCTATGCGGCGCGCTTTCTGGTGCAGAACCAACTGGGATCGTTCTTCATCCTCGGCTCGATCTTTCTGGCGGTGACCGGGGGTGAGGCGCTTTATGCCGACATGGGCCATTTCGGCCGCAAGCCGATTCGGCTGGCCTGGGGGATATTGGTGTTTCCGGCGCTGGCGCTCAGCTATCTGGGACAGGGCGCGTACGTTCTGGCCAACCCGGAAGCCGCACATAATCCGTTCTTTCTGATGGCGCCGGACGGCTGGCTGTTCCCGCTGGTCATTCTGGCCACTGCGGCCACGGTAATCGCCAGCCAGGCGGTGATTTCGGGCGCTTTCTCGATGATGCAGCAGGCCGTCCAGATGGGCCTGTTGCCAAGGATGGAGATCAGGCACACCTCGGATACCCAGCACGGCCAGATCTACATGCCGCGCGTCAATATGATCCTGATGATCGCGGTCATTCTGTTGGTTGTGAGCTTCGAAAGCTCAAGCAACCTCGCCTCGGCTTACGGCATCGCGGTGTCGGGCGACATGGTGATCACCTCGATCCTCGCCTCGGTGCTGTTCATGCAGGCATGGAAATGGCCGGTGGCGATGGTGTTCGCCGTCATGGCGCCGATCCTGCTGGTCGAGATATTGTTCCTCGGCGCCAATATGACCAAAATGGCCGATGGCGGCTTTGTTCCGGTGGTGATTGCCGCGACGATGTCCCTGTTGATCTGGACCTGGGTGCGCGGAACGGCGCATGTCAAGCGCAAGGCGGCGGACAGCGCGATTTCGCTGATCAAGCTGATCGGGATGCTGGCCAAATCCACCCCGATCGAAGTGCCGGGCACCGCGGTTTTCCTGACCCAAGACCCGGCCACGGCACCGTCAGCCCTGCTGCACAACCTCAAGCACAACCGGGTTCTGCACAGCCAGAACTTCATCGTCACCGTCGCCGTCGCCCCGACCCCGACAGTGTCGGACGCCAACCGCATCACGTTGGAGCGTCTGTCGGACAACTTCCTGTGCGTCATCCTGACCTTCGGCTATATGGAAACCCCCAACGTGCCCAAGGCGCTGGCGCTGGCGCGCAAACGCGGCGAAAAGTTCGACATCATGACGACCTCATTCTTCCTGAACCGCCGCAGCTTTCGCTCGGCCCGCCAGCAAGGGTTGCCGTTTTGGCAGGAACGGGTCTTTATCGCCCTGTCGAAATCCGCCGCCGACGCCACGGCTTTCTATTGCCTGCCGTCAAACCGGGTGGTCGAGATGGGTCAGCAAATGGCAATCTGAGGTCAGGTCAGGTCCTGCATCGCCTGTGCTGCAATCTCAAAGCTGCGCAGGCGGGCCTGGTGGTCGTGGATCATCCCGGTCAGCATGATCTCATCGGGCCGGTAGCGGTTGATCAGCGCGCCAAGCTGCGCCTTGACCGTGGTGGGGGAACCCACGGCGGCACAGGACAGCGCCTCAGCAACGCCGGCCATGACCTGCGGCGGTATCTCTGACAAATCATGTTGGGGCGGCGGCAGCCTGCCGGGTTTGCCCATGCGCAGGCGGGCAAATGCCAGGATCTGGGATGAGCGCAGATACTGCGCCTCAGCATCGGTTTCAGCAGCGGTGACGCCTGCGGCCAGCATGAATAAGGGCGCGTGCAGCCATTGGGAGGGGCGAAAGGTGGTGCGGTAGGTCAGGGCGGCCTCCTCCAGCATCGCCGGGGCGAAGTGGCTGGCAAAGGCGTAAGGCAGGCCCAGATAGGCCGCCAGTTGCGCGCCATAGAGGCTGGAGCCCAGAATCCAGACCGGCACTTCGGTATCCTGGCCCGGAAAGGCATGGACGCGGCTGTCGGGGCGGGCGGGGCCAAGATAGGAGATCAGCTCTACCACATCATCGGGGAACTGGTCCGAGGCCGCCATATGCCGCCTGAGCGCCCGTGCGGTCGCCATGTCGGTGCCCGGCGCGCGGCCAAGACCGAGATCAATGCGACCGGGAAACAAGGTGGCCAGCGTGCCGAACTGCTCTGCAATGACCAGCGGCGCGTGGTTGGGCAGCATGATGCCGCCGGCGCCGACGCGGATTGTCCGGGTACCGCCTGCCACATGCCCGATCACCACCGCAGTCGCCGCCGAGGCGATGCCAGGCATGTTGTGATGCTCAGCCAGCCAGAAGCGGTGATAGCCCCAGGTTTCGGCATGGCGCGCAAGGTCAAGGCTGTTGGCCAAAGCCGCCGCTGCAGTGGCGCCTTCGGCGACGGGGGCAAGGTCAAGCAGGGAATAGCGGATCATGCGCCAGACCTACGCCGGTCCGGCGGTCGGGAGAAGATCAAATGCGCTACTCCGCCGCCACCTTCGCCGAAGGGTTATTGGGATGGGTCGTCCAGTTGGCATAATCGCCAACTTTCTTGCCGGTGCGCAGGTCCATCGCCCCCTTGGCAACCTCGACCATGGTGATGCAATCCTCGACCGGGCAGACATTGACGCACAGGTTGCAGCCGACGCATTCCTCGTCAATGACGGTGAACTTGTGGTCGGCCGACATGGCGATGGCCTGATGGCTGGTATCCTCGCAGGCTGCAAAGCAGCGCCCGCAGGAAATGCAGGTATCAGGATCGATGCGGGCTTTGGTGACATAGTTGAGGTTCAGGAACTGCCAATCGGTGACATTGGGCACGGCTTTGCCAACCAGATCGGACAGGCTCATCTGCTTGTCATCGAGGTATTGCGACAGTCCCGAGATCATCTCGGCCACGATCTTGAAGCCGTAAGTCATGGCGGCGGTGCAGACCTGCACATTGCCGGCCCCCAGCGCCAGAAACTCGGCCGCGTCGCGCCAGGTCGTCACCCCGCCGATACCGCTGATCGGCAGGCCGCGGGTGTCGCGGTGGCGGGCTATTTCGGCCACCATGTTCAGCGCAATCGGCTTGACCGCCGGGCCGCAATAGCCGCCATGGGTGCCCTTGCCGTCGATCATCGGCTCAGGGCTGAAGGCGTCCAGATTGACCGAGGTGATCGAGTTGATGGTGTTGATCAGGCTGACCGCATCCGCACCGCCCTTTTTCGCCGCCGCGGCCGGCCCAAGGATACTGGTGATGTTGGGGGTCAGCTTGACGATGCAGGGCATCCGGCTGTGCTTTTTGACCCAACGCGCGACCATTTCGATATATTCCGGCACCTGCCCCACGGCGGAACCCATACCGCGTTCCGCCATGCCATGCGGGCAACCGAAGTTCAACTCTACCCCGTCGGCCTCGGTATCCTCGATCCGGGCCAGAATATCGCGCCACGAGTCCTCATCGCAGGGCACCATCAGGCTGATCACCATGGCCCGGTCGCGCCATTTGCGCTTGACCGCCTTGATCTCATCCAGGTTGATCTGCAAAGGCCGGTCGGTGATCAACTCGATGTTGTTCAGCCCCAAAAGCCGCCGATCCGCCCCCCAGATCGCGCCATAACGCGGCCCATAGACGTTGACCACCGGCGGCCCGTCGGACCCAAGGGTTTTCCACACCACCCCGCCCCAGCCGGCCTGAAAAGCCCGCTCGACGTTATAGGCCTTGTCGGTTGGCGGTGCCGAGGCCAGCCAGAACGGGTTGGGGGATTTGATGCCGATGAAATCAGATGCCAGATTTGCCATGATGCCCCCTACCCTACCAAAACCGCGTTGATCTCTTCCGCCGCATCACGGCCCTGCGCCACGGCGGTCACCG
>JBCKXH010000098.1:0-9890 GCA_038921555.1 Paracoccaceae bacterium | reverse complement strand
AGATTCTGTTGAATGTGAATGAACGTTCGCCGGGCGGCACGCAGATCTGGGTGATGGGCCTCGATGGAAGCGAATTGCGCGAAGCCCTGTGCTTTGGCCAGCACAACAACACGCGGGGCGAGTGGATCAGTGACCAGCATATAGCCTTTGTCACCGATAGGGCGGGGCGCGATCAGGTTGGCGTGTTGACGCTGGCCAGCGGGGCGGTCGAATGGCTGGGCGGTGAGCCTGAGCTTTGCCCGCATGAGGTGGTGGCGGGTGGCGAAGGGCGGTTTGCGCTGATTGCCCATGACCTTTCGCGCTCTCATGCCAAGCTGTGGGACGGTGGGTTTTCCGACCTGCCCAACCGATCGGGGCGGCGCTATCTGCGGCCCCACGCCGCCCTGCCGGATGGCGGCTGGATCGCGGAAGGCTATGACGCGAGTGCTCCACACGATCTCATGCGGCTGGGTGCCGATGGATCGTGCTTGCCGCTGATCCGCCACGCCGCCTCGACCCGCACTTACCGCGCGCCGCGGGATTATCGCTGGCTGTCGGGCGATGGGCGGCCCTGTCAGGGCTGGCTGCATGAGCCGGAGGGACCCGCAAAGGGCTTCATCGCCTATGTCCACGGCGGCCCGACCTGGCATTCCGAAGACTGGGTGAACCCCAAGATCGGCTTCTGGGTGCAACTGGGATACACCGTGCTTGACCCCAACTATCGCGGCTCGACCGGGTTTGGCCATGACTGGCGCGAGGCGGTCAAGGAGGATGGTTGGGGCGGGCGCGAACAGGCCGACATCCGCGCCGGGATTGAGGCTTGTTTGGCGCAAGGCATTGCTGTGAAAGGGAAAATTGCCGTTGCTGGCAATTCCTACGGCGGATTCTCCAGTTGGTTTGCCATCACCCGCCATGGCGATCTGGTCAATGCCGCGATCCCGATGTGCGCGATGTTCCGGCTGGACATCGACTATCATGAGACCGAAATGCCGCATGGACGCGCGTATTCGCGCGAGATGATGGGCGGCACGCCTGAGGAGTTGCCGCAGAAATACGCCAATGCCAGTCCGGGGAATTTCATTGCCAACATCAAGGGGCAGGTGATGATCGTGCATGGCTTGGCCGACAGCAATGTCGGGCCCGAGAACGCCCATGTGGCGGTGCGGGAACTGACGCAGGCGGGCATTCCGCATGAGGTTCTGCTGTTTTACGACGAGGGGCACGGCGTCTTTCGGCGCAGCAATGTCGCGACCTATCTGGAACGGACGGCCGGCTTTCTGGCAAGGGCATTTGCGCCATGAGCCTGCAAGGTTTCTTCCGTCCGGGCCCCTTTGACGACGGTGATCCGGTCACCGGGCATTACTATGAGATGGCCGCGGCCGAGCCGGACTGCGCCCAGGTCTGGGGCTATACCGGCGCGCTGAGCTATGCGCTAGGCGAGGAGGTGTCGCTGCATGTGATGTCCAGTGCAGCATTGGTGCGGGTGGTGATCGCCCGGGATGGACTGCTGTCCGAGGTGGTTTGGCAGGGCGAGGTTGCCGGAGGGTTCTGTGCCACACCGAACGACTGTTCGGTAAGCGGTTGCGACTGGCCCGAACGGCTGCGAATGACGATCCCGGCTAGCTGGAAATCCGGCGTTTACACGGTTGCGCTGTCGGTGGAGGGCCATCAAACGGAACATATGTTCGTATTGCGCGCGACGCGGCCGCAATCGGCGATTTTGCTGGTGCTGGCGACCGGAACCTGGTGTGCCTATAACGACTGGGGCGGCTCGAACCATTATCAGGGCATCGTCGGGCCACGGCAGACCGATGCGGCATTCGAGGTATCGTTGCTGCGGCCATGGGCCACGGGCTTGGTGCGCTGGCCCGAGGGGGCGCCGCGTATCCCCTATGCGTCACCGCTGCTGACGCGCCCGCGTTATCCGCATATGGACTATGCCCGCGCGCGGGGGATTTCGAAGAAATATGCCTCGTCCGGCTGGGCCGCATTCGAGAAGCCCTTTGCCTTGTGGTGCGAAGGGCAGGGCATCGGGCTGGACTATATGACGCAGCATGATCTGCATGCGCGTGGGGTGCCCGAGGGTTACGCGCGGGTGGTGATCGTCGGGCATGATGAATACTGGAGCTGGCAGATGCGCGACCATCTGGAAACTTGGGTGGACCGCGGCGGGCAAGTGGCGCGGTTTGCCGGGAATTTCTATTGGCAGACCCGGCTGTCGGACGATCTGTTGACCCAGACCTGCTGGAAGGTCGGGCCGGACCCGATCTCAGGAGCGCGGCGGACGACCTATTGGGACGCGCCAGAAGTCGGGCGGCCTGCGGTGGCGACCATGGGCCTGACCGGCGCGATGGGGGTCTATGCCGGGTGGAGCCGTTGTGCGGCGCATGGCGCGGGCGGCTTTGCGATCTATCGGCCGGGGCATTGGTCGCTGCGTGACACTGGGCTGGGCTATGGCGATGTCTTGGGGGCGTCGGCGAGGATCTTTGGCTATGAGGTGGACGGGGTTGATTACGGCATGAAGCACGGCTTGCCCTTTGCCGAAGGTTGCGGGTTGCAGGGGGCGTTGGAGATTGTCGGCCTGTCGCCCGCAACGACGCTGTCGCATCATACCAGCCCGGCCGACCGCGACCTGTTCATCGGGCATCTGGATGCCGAGGATACCGCGCGGGTGATCTATGGCGCGGTGAATGAGGCGACGCTGGGCCGGGCCTCACGCGGGAATGGCTGCATGGCGGAATATCGTCGCGGCAAGGGGGCGGTGTTCAATGCGGGGTCTTGTGAGTGGGTGAACGGATTGATCATGGCCGAGCCTGCCGTCGAGCGGGTGACGCGGAATGTGCTTTTGGGGGCGTGGCACTAGGCTCTCACGCGTGAGATTGTAGGTAAGGCATTGATGATAAAGGGAGACGTGATTTGGTAACCATTGGTCAGGGCGGAAAACCGGCAGCCTTTGGTCCTGCTTTTGCCGAATTGCGGAACTGACCCGGCTGAACAGGTCCGACCTTGACAGGCTTTCCTGACCCGCCCCGGCAATGGCTGGTTGACCGGGCAATCCGCCCCGGCTTAACGTCACCCCAGAGTTGAGGGGACGCCACATGACGCCGCAGGAATTTATCGCCAAGTGGCGACGGGTCGAACTCAAGGAACGCACCGCCTCGCAATCGCATTTCAACGACCTTTGCCGCCTTCTCGACCTGCCCGATCCGACGACGGCGGACCCCAAGGGCGAGTGGTTCACTTTTGAGAAGGGCGCATCCAAAACCACGGGCGGCGAGGGCTGGGCCGATGTTTGGCGCAAGGATTGCTTCGCCTGGGAATACAAGGGCAAGCACAAAAACCTCGACAAAGCCTTCGCCGGGCTTCAGCAATATGCCATCGCGCTCGACAACCCGCCGCTGCTGATCGTGTCCGACATGGACCGCATCCGCATCCACACCAACTGGACCAACACCGTCCAGCAGGTCCACACCATCGCCCTGGAAGGTCTGACCGACGCCGCCAACCGCGACATTCTGCGCCATTGCTTCACCGATCCCGAACGCCTGAAACCCGCCAAGACCCGCCAAAAGCTGACCGAGGAAGCCGCCGGGCATTTCGCCCATATTGCCCAACGCCTGCGCGCCCGTGGCCACAACCCCGAAGCCGTCGCCCATTTCGTCAACCGCCTGGTATTCTGCATGTTTGCCGAGGATGTGAACCTGCTGCCCGCCGCCTATTTCACCGGCATGATCGACCGCTGCACCGGGCGCAACGATCGTCTGTTCAAAGGTTACGCGGCCACCCTTTTCGCGGCGATGCGCAGCGGTGGGCATGTCGGCTTTGACAAGATCGAATGGTTCAATGGCGGGCTGTTCGACACGGATGAGGCGTTGGACCTGACCTACGCCGATATTGATGGCCTGAGACGCGCCGCCCATCTGGATTGGGCCGATATTGACCCCTCGATCTTTGGCACCCTGTTTGAACGCGGGCTGGACCCCGACAAGCGCAGCCAGCTTGGCGCGCATTACACCGACCGCGCCAAGATCATGCAGATCGTCGGCCCGGTGATTGTGGAGGCGCTGCTGGCCGAATGGGGCGAGGTCAAGGCCACGATTGCCGCCGAACTGGCCAGAGCCGCCGCCAAGGCCACCCGCGAAAAGCTGCTGGCAGGCCGCGACCTTGCCGCCCGCAACCGCGCGCTGGCGCAAGCTGAGGCGCTGCACAAAGCCTGGCTCGACCGCCTGCGCGCCTTTCGCGTGCTGGACCCGGCCTGCGGATCGGGCAATTTCCTTTACATTGCCCTGCTGGAACTGAAAAACCTCGAACACCGCAGCAATCTGGAGGCCGAGGCCCTGGGCCTGCCCCGCGCCTTTCCGACGATTGGCCCGGAATCGGTGCTGGGGATCGAATTAAACCCCTATGCCGCCGAACTGGCGCGGGTTTCGGTCTGGATTGGCGAGATTCAATGGATGCGCCGCAACGGCTTTGAGGCGGCAAGGAACCCGATCCTGCGCACGCTGGACACCATCGAATGCCGCGACGCCGTGCTGGCCCCGGATGGCACAAGGGCCGAGTGGCCCCGCGCCGACGTGGTGGTCGGCAACCCGCCGTTTTTGGGAGGCAAGCGGGTTTTGGGCGAACTTGGGGCTGAGTATATCACGGCCTTGCGCAACGCCTACAAGGGAACTCTTCCGAACTTTTCAGACCTCGTTTGCTATTGGTTTGCAAAGGCTTGGGAACAGATGCTGGCTGGCAAGCTGCGTCGTGTGGGGCTTGTTTCCACAAATTCGATTCGTGGCGGTTCGAACCGTGAAGCGTTGAATCCTATCGTTGAAGGCGGACGAATATTTAACGCATGGTCCGACGAAGAATGGACCGTTGACGGCGCTGCGGTAAGGGTTTCGCTGGTTTGCTTTGACCTCCAGAAATCCGGGAAGAACGCGCTTGACGGAAATTCCGTCTCAACCATTTTTTCCGATCTCACCGCCGACAGCTTCGACCTTACCAAATCCGTTCCCCTTGGTTCAAACCTTGGCGTCGCTTTCATAGGCATTCAGAAAACTGGCCCCTTTGACGTTGGCGGGGACTTGGCGAGACAATGGCTCAAAGCACCGATCAACCCGACAGGACGCCCAAACAGTGATGTCTTGAAGCACTACGTCAACGGCGCTGAAGTTGTGCGCCGCCCGCAAGACATTTGGATTGTTGACTTCGGTGCAGACACGACAGAGGAAGCCAGCGCAGGGTATGAACTGCCATTCGAATATGCCTTGACCACGATTTACCCAGTGCGCCAACAAAACAGCGAAGAAGTTGCGCGCAAGTTTTGGTGGCGGTATTGGCGACCGCGCCCTGACTTTTACACGGCATCGCGCCAGTGCGCGCGGATCATGGTGACGCCAAGGGTTTCCAAACACCGCATCTTTGTATGGCGTCATACGCGAATCCTTCCAGACTCCGCAGTCGTCGCCATCGCCCGCGATGACGACACCACCTTCGGCATCCTGCATTCGCGCTGCCATGAACTCTGGGCGCTGCGCATGGGCACTTCGCTGGAGGACCGCCCCCGCTACACCCCCTCCACCACTTTTGAGACCTTCCCCTTCCCCGAGGGCCTGACCCCGAACCTTCCCGCCGCCGCCTATGCCGCCGACCCGCGCGCGCAGAAAATCGCCGCCGCCGCCGCGCGGCTGAACGAGTTGCGCGAAAACTGGCTCAACCCCGAGGGTCTGGTGCAGCGCGTGCCAGAAGTGGTGCCGGGCTACCCCCCCCGCATCCTGCCCGTCTCGCCCGAGGCGGCGGCAACCCTGAAAAAACGCACCCTGACCAACCTCTATAACGCCAAGCCCGCCTGGCTGACCCACGCCCACAAAGCCCTCGACGAGGCCGTGGCCGAAGCCTACGGCTGGGCCACCGACTGGCGCGCAGGCACCCTGACCGACGACGAAATCCTCGCCCGGCTGTTCCGGCTCAATCAGGAAAGGGCAGCAAAATGAAAATCACCGAATGCGAACGCGGCCACAACGACACCTCGGGCGAAGCCATCGCCTGGCTGGCGATCCGGTGGCGGCGGATGGTCAGGTCAGGCAGATTTAGGGGGTTCTGCGGTCGGCGCATCGCACTGGCGGCACGCGGGATGCCCTTTGTCAGCCTGGCGAACTGGCGGTTGCCGGTGCCGAGTTGATCCTGCGCGGCCTGCCGCCGCAGTTGTGCAGGCGCGCCGATCCGGCGACGGCGCTGCGTTTGCGGTCAAAACCGGTGGCGGTGTCTCAGGACAGGATGGGTCAAGGCGGCGCAGGCAGCTTTGCTGCATTGAGGTCGGCGGGGGTTTCCCACCCCCGCACCCCCGGGGAGTATTTGACAAAGGGTAAGGGAGGCGAAATTTTAGTCAAATTAGAGCGTGATGGGGAAAAGTGGTTAGCGGTTTTCCTCGTCAATCACGCGACCACTAAAAAACTAGCGCGGGATGATGTTTTCATCAAACATCATCCCGCGCTGGAGGAATTGCCGGAAACCCTGTTGGTTCCAGCCAACCGAATCCTGCTCTAGGACAGCCCCGCCACATGGCGCGCCGCTGCCGATGAGGCGGCCCGGCAGGCGGTGGCCAGATCGGCGCCCTCGACAAGGGCGCAGGCGAGTGCGCCGATGAAGGCGTCGCCTGCGCCATGCGAACTGACGAGCAGAACCTTTTCGGCGGGCAGGGTCAGCAGGTGGCCAACCTCATCCAGCGCCGCGATTCCCGATGCGCCAGCGGTAACGATCACCGCGGAAAAACGTTCGGCAAGCTTGGTGGCCGCAGCGGCGGCGCTGGAAAGACAGCAGACGGCCTCGGTGCCCATCATCTCGGCCTCGACCGCGTTCACCACCAGAATATCGACCAGCTTGGCCAGGTCCGGCGACATCACACGGTAAGGGGCGGCGTTCAGCACGCTGCGGATGCCGCGCTGGCGCGCCGCGGTGGCGGCGGCGATGTTGGCGGCCTCAGGCATTTCGCTTTGCAGGACCAGCAGGCCGACATCCTGCCAGATCGCCGGATCGGCCAGATCATCCGCGCAAATCGTCAGATTGGCGCCCGAAACGATGGTGGCGGCATAACCGCCATTGGGGTTCACCACGGCCACGCTCATCCCCGATCCGATGCCGGGGGCCAGCCGCACAAAGCGGTCATCAACCCCGGCCGCGACCAGCTTTTCGCGCAGGAACCGGCCAAAGGCATCATCGCCCACCGCGCCGACCATGCGGGTGGCGGCACCCTGTTTGCCGGCGGAGATCGCCTGATTGCCGCCCTTGCCGCCGAATTTCGGATACCAGCGCCTGCCGATGGCGGTTTCATCCAGCCGGGGCAGGTGGTCGGCCTCGACCATGATGTCATAGTGCAGACTTCCGGCAACCAGAACGACGGGCTTGGACATGGGACCCTCAGATGTGACGTTTGGAGTGGACCGCGTGCAGGGTGCGGCTCAGGTTGAGATCGGCGGTCTGGCGAGCGCGTTGCGCCACCGCCACGACCTTGCCATCCGGCGGAGTCAGGCCCGGCAGTCGCATTCCGATCTGCGCGCCCACCGCCTTAGGATCTATTGGCCTTGGATCAGCCATGTCTTACCCCGATTTCCCGCTGGTCGCCTTGTCAATCAGCATGGCGACGATGATGATACCGCTCATCAGCAGTTGACAGAAGGCCTGCACGTTCAGCAGAGTCAAACCGTTGTGCTGCGTTCCCAGAATGATGCAGCAGGTCGGCGTGACATTGACGCCGCCACCGTGCCTTCAGGGGTCAGCAGGTCGATATCGACCACCCTTGTCCTCAGCATGGGGCCATTCACGCCACCCGCCGGATTGATCCTTCCACCGTCATGGTGACGCCGTTCAGCCAATCTGCCTGATCGGCAATCCCGACCGGTCCGGTTTGCGCCGTTGGCACAAGATCACGATGGGGTCGGCGGCAAAGGCCGGGGCAGCGACGGATGCCGCTGTGACGGTGGCCACCGAGGTCATCAGGAAGTGACGACGATTGAATTTCATTCCCTTGTCTCCCTTGTCTCCCTGGTCTCCCTTGTCTCCCTTGTTGAGGTTGCGGCCGGTTGCCCCGGCCCGTTTCTGTTCGGTTCTGTTCCAGTCATGGGGCCCGCTGGGCCCGGCTTTGCAAATGATGCAAATGCACCATGGCTTTCAGCGCAACCCGAGGCTCTGCGCCTGATCCTGTAGGCGTTTGCGCTGGAACGTCACGAAATCCGCAGGCGGCTGCTGATCGGTCAGGAGCGCCAGAAACGGATCCTGGACCGGCGTGCGATGGTCCGCGAATTCCTCGATCACCGCCAGACCGCAGAAAGGCACATAGCCTTCCGAATAGCCGCCCTCATGCGCGGCCACCAGCCTGCCGCCGCACAGATCTGCCGCCAGCGCCTTGAGCGCATTCGCCATGGCGCGGAAAGTCTCGGAATGGGCCTGCATCCGGGCCAGAGGGTCAAAGGCATTGGCGTCCAGCCCGCTTGCCACCACGATCATATCGGGCCTGAAGGCGCGCAAAGCGGGCGCTACCAGCAGCGCGAAGGCGTCAAGATAGGCCTGATGCCCGCCACCCGGCAACAGCGGAATGTTCAGGTTGAAACCCGCGCCCTTGCCCTGCCCGCGCGTGGTCGCCCGGCCCTGATCGGGCGGAAAGCAGTTCTCTTGATGCAACGAGATCGTCAGCGTGTCATCGCGGTCAATGAAACAGGCCTCGGTGCCGTTGCCGTGATGGACGTCCCAATCCACCACCGCCACGCGCAGCGGCCCCACCTCGGCGCGCAACGCCTCAACGGCGATCGGGATGTTCGCCAGCAGACAGAACCCCATCGAGGCATCCGGCAGACAGTGATGCCCCGGCGGGCGCGAGATCACATAGGCATTGTCCACAAGGGCGTGAAACACATCGCTGACCGCGCGTTTCACCAGCCCCGCCGACAGCGCGGCAATCTCGAAACTGCCTCGGCCAAAAGGCGCATTATGCCCGGCATTGCCACCACCCGCATCCGACATCATCTTGAATTTGCTCAGATAGTCCAAGGTATGGATGCGCTGCATATCACCCGCCGTCACCTTGTCGGCCCGCCGCCAATCCAGAAGGTCGCCGAGGCCGGACACCTCGACCAGGTTCTTCAGCCGCCGCTTGGTCTCGGGGCTTTCGGCATGGCCGGCACCCGAGGGCGGCTGCAGATACCCGCCTACCGGCGCGATGATCACATGTTCGCCGGTGGTGTGCCACAGACAACGCTCGTCGAAGTAAAAGCCGGTCGGCATCGCGGCCCTCCTTTGGGTCTTGCCGCCCAAGGTTGCCCCGGAATGCGGCATGACGCCATAGTGCAAATGCACCAGATCGGGATGATGTTTGATCGAAAACATCACCCCGATCTCGTTCGTTGGTGGTCGCGTGAATATTGAGGAAAACCGGTAACCACTTTTCCTCATCACGCACCAGGCCCGACCTTCTATGGCGGCGACGGGTCAGTTGGTCACCACCCTCGCCGATCTCGCCGCCGACGCGGGCTTCTCCGTCCGCTACCTCAGCCGCCTGATCCGGCTGGCATGGCTGTCGCCGAAGGTGCTGGAACGGCCGGTCCCGCAGCGTGAGCCCACGGTGCTGACGATCAAGGATCTGTGCAGGATCGCCGAGATGCCGTGGGCCGAGCAGCCGGGGCGGGTGTTTGACTGACTGCCTTGCCAAGGCGACCAAATGTTGGTCGACTGCCAGATCTCTCGGCGATAGGCTGCTTTCGACGAGCGGAAGGAACAACCGATGAAGATAGGCCAATTCGTCAGGCGCCATATCCCAGCGATCCTTGAATATTGCGAAACCGGTGACCCGGCTGAATTCGCGCGCCTGCAAGATGCGCGTTTCTCCAAGGAAACCTTCGACATCAACTATCCTTTCTGCATGCTGGCCACAA
>JBCKXH010000097.1:0-10191 GCA_038921555.1 Paracoccaceae bacterium | reverse complement strand
CGCGGTGCTTGAGAACGTTTCCCCGCGACAGACCGTCGCGGCACAGACCTCCGTGGTCAGGCCACTGCCCGGGGTCAAAGCCACGACTGCCGCCATCACGATTTGCCGCTGCTGCCGGAGGCCGGATCCAACAATCGTCGGGAAAACTATCCCCCGGATAGTTTTCTGACCCTCCTCATATCCAGCAAGGCTTGCCACTTTTTTTGGATGGCGATGATCGCCTCCGCCTGATTCAGGCGCCCGTGCAACGCGGCAATCTCACGGTTGGCCTTGGCAAGATCGGCCTGCAAAGGGTTCGCAGCAGCTTTTTCCGTCCCGCGCGGACGCGGCGTGAGCGCCAATGTGCCTGCCGCGCGTTGCCGACGCCAATCGGTCAGCGCCGAGGACTACAGCCCCTCCCGCCGCAGAATGCTTGCAACACCACCCGTCTCCGCCACCCGGTCGGTTTCGCCCAGAATGCGCAGCTTGAACTTCGCCGTGAAACTGCGCCGCTTGGGCCCCGCCGTGAGCTCAGCCGTCGCCACAACAGGTGCCGCAGCAATGCGGGCAGATGCGGCAGTGGATGCGGAAACCTCAGACGAGGCAGGCCAAGCTGTGGGCAGGCGTTCGGGCATTGCCACCCGATCATTCTCCTGCGCCCCCAAGCGTAAACTTCACCCACCGGATTGTCTCACTCTTGTTGGCACGGAGGGAAGGATGATCTCCTGCCGCGAAGCTACGCCGCAAACCTGTGAACGGCGCACCGCTTGCTGTTCAATGATCCTGTGCCGCTGACGGCCATAGGATCAGAGCCTGTTCCTTGCCATATCGACCAAGCCGGATATCCTCGGCCACCAGTGCCGGGTCGCGCAAGGCGGCAGTTCCATAGCCGCCGCCGCCCGGGGTGCGAACGCGGACCCGGTCCCCCGGCTTCAGTGTGATGTCCTGCGCCTTGGACAGATGCTCGGGGATCAGGGTGACACCATCCCGGATCACCTCGACCCGGTTTGCCGCCCCATCCTGGCCGCCCAACGCCCCCTGTGGGCCGACGCGGCCATGATCCATGACAAAACTGGCCCGCGCCTCGCCCCGCAAAAGCTCGATCTCGTAGTCCAGCCCGAAGCCCCCCCGGTGCTGGCCCGCCCCGCCCGAGCCTTCGTGCAGGGCATAGCGGCGGTAGAGCACGGGATAGGTCTGCTCCATGATCTCCACCGGCGGGGCTTTGGAAATGCCGATGGTGGAACAGCCGTTGGACAGGCCGTCATGGCGGGCATTGCCGCCGTAGCCACCGCCGGAGATCTGATACATCACATAATCGCGGCCCCGTTCGGGATCATTGCCGCCAAGGCAGAAGTTGCCGGATGTGCCCGCCGGGGCAGCGGTGACATGGGCAGGCAGAGCCTGCACCAGTGCTGCAAACACCGCCTCGGCGATACGCTGCGAGACCTCAGCGGCACAGCCGGAGACCGGGCGGGGATACTGGGCATCAAGAAAGGTGCCCGCGATCCCGGTGACCGTCAGCGGCTCGAACGCCCCTGCGGAAATCGGCACCTCCGGGAAGATGTGGCGCATGGCGAGATAGACCGAGGAAAGCGTGGTGGCGCGGACCGAGTTCATCGGGCCAAGGCAGGGTTTTGACGAGCGGGAGAAGTCGAAGGTCAGGCCGTCGGGGGTTGTGGTGACGCTGAGGGCCACGGTCAGGGGCTGGTTCACCACCCCATCACTGTCGATGATTGCCGTGCTGTCATAGCGGCCTTCGGGAATAAGCGCGATCATCGCTCGCATCTGTTTCGCGGCCAGGCGGCGCATCTCGGCGATGGCCTCGGTGACGGTTGCATCGCCGTAGCGATCGAGCAGGGTTGTCAGCCGCTCAGCCCCGACAAGAAGTGCAGATTCCTGCGCCTTCACATCGCCGATCCTTTGTTCGGAGACCCGGATGTTGGAACAGATGATCTGATAGATCTCTTTATCCAGGATGCCCTTCTTGAACAGCTTCACCGGGGGAATGCGCAATCCCTCTTGCTCGGCGCAAGTGGCGCTGGCGGAAAAGCCGCCCGGCACTGAGCCTCCGGTATCGGGCCAGTGGCCGGTGTTGGACAGCCAGCAGAAGATCTCCGCGCCACGGTAGAGCGGCATGGCAAAACGCACGTCCATCAGATGGGTGCCGCCGAGGTAAGGATCGTTGACGATGTAGATGTCGCCGGGCTCTGGGGCGGCGGTTACGCCTGCCCTGATGCGTTCCAGAATGGTGCGGGTGGAAAACTGCATGACGCCAACAAAGACCGGCAGGCCTTTGGACCCTTGGGCGATCAGGCTGCCATCGCTGGCGGAATAGATACCGTCGGAGCGGTCGTCCGCCTCGGCGATCACCGGGGAAAAGGCGGCGCGCGAGAAGGTCAGGTCCATCTCGTCGCAAACCTGTTGCAGACCAGCCTGGATGACGGCCAGAGTCACGGGGTCAAGCACGCGGAACCTCCACGATCAGATTGCCATCGGCGTCAGAACTGACGGTGCAGCCCGGCTCGATGAGCGTCGTCGTGTCCATTTGTTCGATGAGCGCGGGGCCTTGGAGTCTGGCCGTCAAGGGCAGATGGTCGCGCCAATAGACCGGCGTGTCAGTCCAGCCGTCGAACCAGACCGGGCGGATCTCGGTGGGGTCTGCGCTGGGTCTGCGGCCCTTTGGGTCGATCAGCCGGGAGAGATCCAATTCGGGTCGCTGACCGATGACCGAGCAGTTGAGGTTCACCAGATTGGCGCGGATCGTCGGCAGATCTACCCGGAAACGGGCATGATAGGCCGCCTCGAACAGGTGCTGAAGGTCGGCGCGGCTGGGGGTGGCGCAGGGCAGCGGGACGCGCAACAGATGGGTCTGGCCGACGAACTGCATATCGGCGGAAAACTCGGCGCGGACGGCGGTGAGGGTGATCTTCTCAGCCCCGATCAGGCGGCGGCCCGCAGCCTCTTGTTGGGCAAGCATTGCATGGATATCCGCCATATCGGCGCTGTCGAGCGGGCGGTTGACGGTGCGGACGAAATCATGGCGCAGGTCGGCCACGACGCAGCCCAGAGCATTGGTCATGCCGGGGCGGGCGGGGATCAGGACCTGCGGGATGGCCAATTCCCGGGCGAGGGCTACGGCATGCAACGGCCCTGCCCCGCCAAAGGCAAATAGCGCGAAATCGCGCGGGTCAGCACCCAGCGAGATGGAGACCATGCGGATCGCCCCCGCCATATGGGTGTTGGCGATGCGGATCACCGCGGCGGCGGCCTGTTCCACGCTCAGGCCCAAGGGCAGGCCGATCTGCTCGGCCATCGCGGCGCGCGCCGCCTCAGCCGCCTGACCGAAGCGCGCGGCAGGCAGGCGGCCGAGGATCAGGTTCGCGTCCGAGATGGTGACACGGGTCCCACCCCGCCCATAGCAGATCGGCCCCGGAGTGGAGCCCGCACTCTGCGGCCCGACCCGCAGCATCCCGCCCGCATCAATCCGTGCGATGGAGCCGCCACCGGCCCCGACCGAGCGCACATCCACCATTGGCACATGGATCGGCATGGCATATTCCACCTCGATTTCACTCGACACCGGGGCCACGCCGCCCCTGATCATTGCCACATCGGTGGAAGTGCCGCCCATGTCATAGCTGAGAAGGTTGGGCATTCCCGCCCGCCGCCCGGTGGCCACGGCGGCCATCACGCCCGAAGCGGGGCCGGACATGATTGTCTTGACCGCCTCACGCGCGACATCGCGGGCCGCGACCATGCCGCCGTTGCCGTTCATGACCAGAAGATCGCGGGCATAGCCCTTGGCGGCCAGTTGATCGGCCAAGCGTGCCACATAGCGGTCCAGAAGTGGCTGGACCGCGGCATTCACCGCCGCCGTCACCCCGCGTTCATATTCGCGGCTTTCCGACAACAGCGCGTGGCCCATGGTTATGTAGCGGTTCGGCCAGATCTCGGCGGCAATCTCGGCCGCGCGCAATTCATGGGCCGGGTTGGCATAGGCATGCAGGAAATGGATGACGAGGCTTTCGCAGCCGGCGTCCTTCAACTGCTGGACGGCGGCGCGGACGGCATCTTCGTCCAGTGGCGTCAGGACGCGGCCGCTGGCTTGCATCCGCTCCGGCACCTCAAGCCGCAGATCGCGGGGGATGACGGGTGTGAAGGTGCCGTGCATACCGTAGGCTTGCGGACGGGTGCGGCGGCCAAGTTCCAGCACGTCGCGAAAGCCCATGGTGGTGATCAGGCCCGCCTTGCAGAGCCTGCGCTCCAGCACCGCGTTGGTGGTGGTGGTGGTGCCATGGACGATGAGGTCGATGTCGGCCAGCGCCGCACCCGCAGCGTTAAGCGCGGCCAGCACGCCGTCTGCCTGATTGGGCATTGTGGTCGGCACCTTGGCCAGCCGCACATCGCCGCTGAAGGGGTCAAAGATCACCAGATCGGTGAACGTCCCCCCCACATCAACGCCTGCGACCAGCCCGCCCATTCACACACCCACATAGGTTTTGAAAGCCTGATCATCGGGCTGCAACCCACTGACAAGCAGAGTTTCCTCAATCCGCCCCATCGCCATGAAGGCAACCCGGTCAGCCAGTTTCAAGACCGCATCCACCCGCTGTTCCACCAGCACCACCGCCACACCCGAGGCTTTCAGCGCAACCAGCACCTGCTGGATCAGGGCGATCATCGAAGGTTGCAGCCCCTCGGTCGGCTCATCCAGCAAGAGGACCTTCGGCTCGACGCAAAGCGCGCGGGCGATGGCGAGCATCTGCTGCTCGCCCCCCGACAGGGTGGAGGAAACCTGGCTCAAGCGGTCGCGCAGGATGGGGAAAAGGCCAAGCACATGATCGCGCGTGGCAGTGCTGTTGCCACGAATCAGGCCGCCGATGGCAAGATTTTCGGCCACGGTCAGCGGGCCGAACAGGCGGCGGCCTTGCGGGACATAGGCCACGCCGTGCCTGGGAATCTCATGCGCGGGGCGGTCGTGGAGCGGTGCACCGTCAAGCAGGATCATGCCCGAGGCGGCGGGAACCAGGCCCATGATGCACTTCAGCAGCGTCGATTTCCCGGCGCCGTTGCGGCCCATGATGCAGCTCACCTGCCCCGCCTCGGCCCGGAAGCTGACGCCGTGCAGCACGGTGACCGGGCCGTAGCCTGCGCTTACGGAGGCTACATCAAGCGCCAAGATAGGCCTCCTGCACGGCGCTATTGGCGCGGATTTCGGCTGGAGTGCCGCTCGCCAGCAGTCGGCCGAAGTTCAGCACGGTGATGCTTGTGGCAAGGTCCATCACCACCGCCATGTTGTGCTCGATCAGCAGCACCGTGGTTGCCGGGGCAAGGCCCCTCACGAGGGTCTTGAAGCCCGCGATCTCGGCTCCGGCAAGGCCCTGGGTCGGCTCGTCCAGGATCAGAACGCGGGGGGCGAGGGCGATTCCCATGGCAAGCTCAACCAGCCGCTGGTGACCGTAGCTGAGAGTCTGCGCCTCTTGATCCTGCAACCTGTCGAGGCCGACGCGGACCAGCGCGCTGCGGGTTTTGGCGCGGCGGTCGCCGGTGCTGCGCGTTTGCACGGCGAGGGCCACGTTGTCAAAGACCGAGAGGCGCGGAAAGATCGAGGTGATCTGGAAGGTGTAGGCGATGCCCCGGCGGACGCGGGCATGGGCGGGCAGGGTGCTGATGTCCTGCCCGTCCAGCAGCACCCTGCCCGATTGCGGCTGCAGACGCCCGGACAACAGGCTGACGAAGGTGGTCTTGCCTGCGCCGTTCGGGCCGATAAGCGCATGGATCTCGCCCGCTTGAAGGCAGAAATCCACCCCGTCCACCGCGCGCAACCCGCCGAAATGCCGGGTAAGAGCGCGGGTCTCGATCAAGGCAGCCATCTGAACCACCTGTCGCGCAGCGTGCCGAGAATGCCCTTGGGGGCGAAGACCGTGAGGATCACCAGCGCCGCACCGACAAAGAACAGATAGGCCGAGGTGAAGCCTGAGGCGATGTCGATCAGATAGAACATCAACGCCGCCCCAAGGAACGGCCCAAGCACGGTGCCCGCTCCGCCAAGCAGGACGTAAAGCATCGGCAGGATCGAATATTGGACAGTGGCAAAACTGGCGCCGACATAGCCGAAAAGCACCGCATAGGCCGCCCCTGCCGCTCCGGCATAGAGACCGGAAATCACCAGGGCGGTCAGTTTCACGGTAAAGGGATTGTAGCCGAGCATCCGGCTGCGCTCTTCGTTTTCGCGCATCGCGACCATCACCTTGCCGAAGCGCGACCGCACGAGAGCGAGGCTGATCAGCAGGGCGGCGGCAAACAGGCCGAAGGCGGCCAGATAGCGCGGCCGCTCGGTGGCAAGGTCGAAGCCGGCGATCTTGCGGCCGGCCGCCTCGATCACGAAACCCTCGTCGCCGCCCGTGGTGGCCCCGAAATAGAGGATCGTGAGGTATCCCGCCTGGGCAAACATCAGCGTCACGATCATGAAGCTGACCCCGGTGGTCCTGAGCGCCAGAAGCCCGACCACGGCTGCAACCGCTCCACCCGCCAAAAGCCCGGCGGCCAGCGCGGGCAGGCTCGTCCACGCCATCAGCCAGATCGGCAGCCCGGCCCCATACATCCCGGCGGCAAAGAACATTGCATGGCCGAGGCTGAGCAGGCCCGTGTAGCCAAAGGCGAGATTGTAGCCCATGGCGAAGACGGCAAGCACCATGATCCGCGCGAGGTTCCCCGCGTGATAGGGCGGCAGCACGAATTGGGCACCCAGAAGGGCGGCGAGGCAAAGGAGATGCAAGGTCCAGACTTTGGCGGCGGCACTCATGCCCTGGCCCCGAACAGGCCCTGCGGGCGAAAGACCAGCACCATGGCCACCAGCAGGGTGGCGATGATCTTTGCCAGGGTCGGCGTGAAGAACATGGAGATGATGCCGTCGGACAGGCCGATGACAAGGGCGGCGATGAGAGTGCCACGGAGCGAGCCAAGGCCGCCGATGATGACCACGATGAACGACAGAAGCAGCGGATCGCCGCCCATCAGGTAGTGAGCCTGCTGGATCGGGACGATCAGCACTCCGGCCAGCGCGGCCAGGCCGGCACCCAGCGCGAATGTGCCCATATAGACCCGGTCAACATTGATGCCGAAGGTAAGGGCGGTGCTCCGATCTACCTGAGTAGCGCGCATGATCAGGCCGATCCTCGACCGAGTCATCATCGCCCAAAGACCAAGGAGCACAACGCTCGCGGCCAGGATCACAAACAGCTTGTAGCCGGAATAGCCGAACCACGGCAGCTGGATGCGCCATTCGAAGGGCGCGGTGACCGGGTTGGCGTTGGGGCCGTAGAAGGTGAGCGTCGCTTGCTGGATCATGTAGAGCAGGCCAATGGTGGCGACGATGGTCGCCTCGGGGTCGTAGTTGAGGCGTTTGAGGATCATTGCATCGGCTGCGGCGGCCAGACAACCGACGATCAAGGGCGCGAAGATCAGCGCGGCAAGAAAGGCCAGCGCCGGCGGACCGGGGACAATTGCGGTGACCGCGAAGGCCACGACCGCGCCAAGCATGTAGAACTCGCCATGCGCCACATTGACCACGCGCATGACGCCGAACACCAGGCTCAGCCCTGCCGCCGAAAGGGCAAGGACGGCCGCTGTCACCATGCCCTCCATCAGGGCGAGAAGCAGGAAGGGGCCGAATGCCATCAGGTCAGGAATTTCCGGATATGGGGGGAGGGCGTGTGCTCGGCATGCACCCTCCCCGTCGCGGGGTTCGCACGGTGCGCGCACCGTGCCGGTCTGTCAGTCTGCCAGTCTGCCACTCTGTCAGAAGGACATCGTGGTGTAGTCCACGGCGTCGGGATAGGCACCATCGGCCAGTGTGGTCTGGTGGACCCGGATCAGCTTGCCGCCTTGCACCTGGCTGATGTTCTGGGTGCCGAACACCTGATGGGTCTTGCCGTTGAAGACCTTGGCCCCTTGCGGCCGCTCGATCCCGTAAGGCAGATCGCTGATCGCTTCCATGGCCTCGACCAGTTTTTGCCGATCAGCGGGGCCGGCATAGCCGGAAGCCTCCATCCCTGCCTTGATGAAGAACAGCGTCTCCCAGGTGGAGAACATGTGGCTGTAGGTGGCGATGTCGGCCGCATCCGACAGGCTGGCACCGTTGTCATCCAGGCCCACGGCGGCGCGGTAAGCCGCCTCATGTTCGCCGGCATCCGCCGGTTTCACCCGGTTATGCGCCTCCCAGAAATGGCTGCCTTCAAGGAATTCAAGGCCCGGAGTGGCACTGTCCACCGCTTCCAGACTGTCGATGAAGCCGAAGATCTGCGGTTTCGCCCCCGAACCATAGAACTCGCCCAGTTCCTTGACGAAGGTCAACACCGCCGGGCCGACCATGACGTGATAAAGCACCTCGGTCTCGGCCGGGATCTGCGGGAAATAGCGGGTGAAGGAGCTCTCGGTCGGCGGGATGGCAATCTGGGCGATCACCTCGCCGCCTTGTGCTGCCATCGCGGCGGTGAAGAAGTCGCGGTGGTCGTGGCCGAAGGCGAAATCCGGGAAGATCATCGCGACCTTCTTGCCGAGGTTCGCGCTGACCCAGGGCGCCATGGCGGAAATCTGGCTGCGCACATCGGTGATGCCAGGCTGCAGCGTCCAGCGGTTCAGCATGCCGGAGGCGACATGGTAGCCCTCCGAGCAGACCAGATATGGCACCTTCAGCTCGCCCGCGCGGGGGGCGGAGCCGATGACGACATGGGAAAACAGCGTGCCCATCACCACGTCGCACCCTGCCTGCATGGTCAGCTTTTCAACCACTTCCGAGCCGCGCTTCGGGTCCGTCGCGTCATCCTCGAACACAATCTCCACCGGGCGGCCGTTGATCCCGCCACCGTCATTGATCAGCTTGAGCGCCGCTTGCGCCGTGCGCTCATACCAGCGACCATAGGAGGCTCCGATCCCGGTGCGGTGCAACTGGAACCCGATCTTGATCGGGCTTGCCTGAGCGGCCAGATGGCCGGGCAGGATGGCGGTCAGAAGCCCCGCCGCCCCACCCATCAGCACCGTGCGCCGTGAGGGGGTGTAAAGCGAATGTGTCATCTCGGTCTCTCCACTGTGTTGCGGCCTCTGGATCGGGCCGCTCGATTGCAATTGGGCCTGAAGGCCCGGAAATGTCCAGCCTGTTCATCCGGTTCTGGCGGTGGACAACAGCCAGAGGTCAAGCGTCGTGTAAGATACCATCAGCAGCGTCAGCGCCACCGTCACCCCGGCGGCCGCGATGTAATATCCGGTTGGCAGCAACAAGATGACCGATGGTGGCAGGGCGCAAGCCAAGGCCACGCCCGGCATCAGGCACAGCAGCAAGATGCCCGCCGTCCGTAATAGCGATGTTGGCAAAGCCAACCGTGTCATCTGAGCCCGTCCTCCCCCTTGACTTGCCAGATCTCCAGCCCTCCCATCCGGGAATGCACCCGCCCGCCGCGCGCCATGGCCAGCGCGAACAACACCTCGCCCGCCCGCGGCCCATCCTCGCAGGCCACAGTGATCACGTCGAAGCGCGAGCGCACATAGGCCGCATTCAGATGCCCCAGCGGAATGTCGAGCGTGGTTCCCATGCCGCCGACCTTCATCGCCGATGGCACGATGGCGCGGCATTCGCCCAACCGCTCACGCATGGCGTAGCCGCCCGAAACATGCCAGATCGCGCCGTGCTCATGCTCGCCCGCCTCTCCGGTGATGGCCCCCTTGCCATAGGCGTCGATCCCCGCGCGCCCGCCCAGCACGGCCACCAGCCGGTCGGTCAACATCAGCGCCAGCGGTTTCAGCGCCTCCATCGCGGGCTGAAGGTCGGGCTCGTAGCGCCCGGCAAAGGGATTGGCGCAGATCGCATAGACCGCAGCCTTCAGCGGCGCGGGGTCGGCCAGCGGGCCGCCTTCGTGGAAAATCTCTTGCAGTTGCAACACGATCTTGCGCACCCTGAAGTCAGACATACTCGCTCTCCCGTCGCGGCAGCGCCAGCGCGCCGGCGATCTCGCGCTCAGCCTGCAAGAAAAGCGCCGCAGCTTCAATCAGTCCGCGCGCGCGGAACGCTTCGGCGGCGGCAAGACCGCTGGCGATTGCCTCCCCCGCCTCTGCCTGGGTCAGCTTGCCTACAGCGGTGGTCACCAGGCGGGGTCCGAGGTCGCTGTCGGACTGCAGATCGCGCGCCGGGCGGCGGGTGATCGCGGGGTGGCCGGG
>JBCKXH010000096.1:0-10202 GCA_038921555.1 Paracoccaceae bacterium | reverse complement strand
AAGCGAAAGCGGGACCATGCGATATCCTCATCTGACAAGAACATCCAAGAACCAAGCCTCCCCGCAAAAGGCAATCCTCCAAGCCTTCACGCGATTGCCCTGGCCAAGAATCCAGGGTGGCGGCGGCGCTGGCTGCCCGCTTCTGGTGTTCGGCATCACGAAATCCCTGCTGGCAGAGGACCAAGAATGAGCAGAGCCGCTGATGATCTGCTTCTCAAGGTGGGAACCACCAAGTTCGGAACCATCTTGGCCGATCCGCCATGGCAGTTCCAAAATCGGACCGGCAAGATGGCGCCAGAGCACAAGCGCCTGTCCCGCTATCAGACCATGACTTTGCAGGACATTTGCGATCTGCCGATCGCCTCAGTGGTGGCCGAAACAGCGCATCTTTACCTTTGAGTTCCAAATGCGTTGTTGCCTGATGGGTTGAAGGTGATGGAAAGCTGGGGCTTCAGCTACAAAAGCAACATCATCTGGTACAAGATCCGCAAGGATGGCAGGCCTGACCGTCGGGGTGTCGGGTTCTACTTTCGCAATGTGACGGAAGTTCTTCTCTTCGGCCTGCGCGGCAAGAATGCCCGGACCCTGAAACAGGGCAGAACGCAGGAGAACATCCTCTCCAGCCGAAAACGGGAACACAGCCGCAAACCAGACCAGCAATATGCCCTCATCGAAGGGTGCAGTTCCGGCCCGCTGCTGGAGATCTTCGCGCGTGGGCGGCGTTCGGGCTGGACCGTGTGGGGCAATCAGGCCGCTGAATATACTCCAACCTGGGATACCTATGCGAACCATTCCCAGTCAGGTGTTGAACCAGTGTTTGCTGCGGCAAAGTAGGCCGCGCTCACCGTGTTTGACCCCATCCACCTCACCGCCAGCCATGCCAAGGCCAGCCGTTTGCGGGGTGAAATCCTCACCCTCCTGTCCTCAAATCATGGTTGATCGTTTATGAACGAAACTGACCAACACCTTGTTAACGAACGATAAAACACGATGTCACATTCCGCGACATCGCCGATTTTCCGCCAAACAGGCTGATCACGCCGCCGCCAGTCCCGGCTTGGCCGGCCCCAACGGCGGCGCCGCCCCGACCGCTGCCGCAGCCGCGCCCAGAACCGGCACGAATTGCGGCTCGGGTTGTGCAACCCCGGCCGCCAATTCGCGGCGAAACACCAGCAGGCTTTGAAAGGTGGTCTTGCTGCCGGTCAGCCCGACCCTTTCGTCGCAGGGCAGGGTATCGGCGCGCAGATAGTCCCAGCCATCCCGGCCAAGCTGATTGATCAGCGTGGTCAGCGCCAGGGCAAAGCGCTCGGGCGTGGTCTTGGCCGCCCGCGATTTCTCGCCTTTACGGGGCGAGGGGACGACCTTGTATTCAAAGCGCTGCATGGTGACCTCGATCAGACGAACCAGCCGACACTAACGAGTGAGGGGTGGATGGCCAAGCGAATAGCATTTCCCGGCGAATTCCGCCCTCATCGGCGTGGCCAGCACGACACGCCCGTCGCCAGGGCCAGCCCGTCCATCACGGCGGTGAAGCGGTCAGTTCCAGTGAACCGGACCTTACGCAAAGCGCTTCAGTTGACCGGCGCGGGCGGCCGACCTTTCTCGATCCGCCAGACCGCACCTGCGCCGACCTTGGCCCAGTCGCTGATGCTGCCGTCGCTCCAGTCCACCCGAACCTCGGCCAGATCCGCCGCACCCAGCCCGAAATGCTGCACCCCAAGGCTGCCGCTGGCATGGCCGCCGCCCAAGGTTGTCTCGCGCGTCCATGTGCGCCCGCCCGCCCTGACCTCGATCCGCGCGCCGATGGCGTCGGGGTTCGCCCCCGCCTGATGCAGCCGCAATCCCAGCCAATGACCGCCCAGCCCATGCCCGACTGAGGGGCCAGCATTGCGCCAGACCTCGGCGCCCGCATTGCGGTTCACCACCACCAGATCCAACATTCCGTCGCGGTTCAGATCAACCAGCTGCGCCCCGCGCGCCTGCCGCATCGAGGCTATCCCAGCCTTGTCGCCGCTTTCGGCGAATGTGCCATCCGGGCGCTGCAACAACAGGTTGTTGGGGTCATCCTTGGCGAAATCCGGCATAGAAGCGACATTGCCCTTGGCGATGAACAGATCGGCCCAACCATCGTTGTTCACATCGCCAAACTGGGCGTGCCACGCGGTCGAGGGCCGCAGGTCGCCGCCGGTATAGGGCATATGCGCCGTCGCACCGCGCTTGAAGGCGCTGTCGGCGTATTTCGGGATCAGGGCCGCAGCCTCAGCCGGTTTGACCAGCCCCTGCAGCTTGTTGTCGGCCATCGAGGTCAGGTAGTATTCCGGATAGCCGTCGCCATCCAGATCATCGCTGGCAATCCCCATGCCCCAGATCCGCAGCCGCGCCCAGCCTTCCTGTTCGGTGTAAAGTGCTGGGTCGCCGCCCGGCGGCAGATGCCACAGCTGCTCTTGGCCGCCCTTATAGTATTCCCGGTCGTTGGAGACCCGCAGCGACGCGGTGCCCGAGCGGTCCCAGTCGGTAAACAGCATCGACAGCGCACAGTAACCGGGTTTTAACGCCACCGGCGGGGCAAAGCGCTGGCCGATACCCGTGAGGTTCTGGGGGCGGTGCAGCCAGTTGTCGGTGCAGGACCCCCAGGGAAACGCCTCTTGAAAGCGGTCGATGTAGTTACCGACGGCAATCGTCGGCCAATCCGCGCCCTTTTCCCAGGTCGCGGCCAAAGCGGTTGACCAGCCATCGCCGCCGTCAAAGCCCCAGGCCTCATTCGCCCGCTCGAACCGGCACTGACCCAGACCGCGCAGCACCACGTTCTCACCGACCCGCAGCACGACCAGATCGCCGATGCCGTCGCTGTCTATGTCCACCGGATAGCTGCCGGTGACATAGGTCATCTCGACCCCCGACGCCGCAGTCCGTTCAAAGCGCAGGCCGCCCGCCGGTTCGGAGCGGTTCTGCCACAGGCTGGCAAGCCCCTCGCCGCCGGCCAGAACCATATCGGGCAGCGCGTCGTCATTGCAGTCAAAGGTCGAGACCCCGCCACCCACCATGAACAGCCATTCCCCGGCATAGACCGATTGCAGGCCAGAGGCGGCGGTCTCATCGATGAAACGCGGCACTTGCGGATGATCCGCAGCGAAGCCCGGCGTGGCGATCAGCGCCAGCAGGGCCAACAGGCGCGTCATCGCAAGGTCCGCAGCGCGACGCTATAGGCCCCGATGCAAGCACCCTGCTCCAACCCGCGTTCATTCGCCGCGCGAAAATGGATGCCACCATAAAGCCGCGACATCGCCGCCTCTTGTGCCGCTTCGGTGAAACTGCCGAACTGGCGGGTGGCAATGCCGTCCTCCTCATGGGTCGGGTCGCCAAAGCGGTAATTCTCGCCAAAGATCGCCGTCAGAACCTCGGCAGCCGCCCCTGACTGGCTGGAATGGCCCGAGGGGTATTCCGGGAACGGCGGCGTGATCAGCAGCGGCTCCCACTTGGGGTCGATCACGGCTTTGATGTAGGTAACCGGGCGGATGGTGTCGTATTCGTATTTGGCCGCCCAGCAGCCAATGAAGCCATCGGCCACCGCAACGCCGACCCGCATCAGCGCGTCGGCGGCTTGGGGGCCGTCCAGCGCGTCCTGCTCGATCAGGCTCAGAACCAGCGATACCCAATGGCCGGGCGGGGTGGGCGACAGCATCGGGTCATCCGACCAGAACCGCGCGATGGTCTTTTGTTCCTCGGTCAGGGTGCGCGACGCGTCATAGACCTCCATGGCCTGTCGGTAGAATTCCGATTCCGGGTCTTCGGAATATTCTGGCGGCGGCGGCAATCGGCAGGCCGTGCCCGTCGGCATGGCAAAGGGCCGGTTGCCGCCCCAACCCGGCAACAAGGGCGTCTGTTGCAGCGCGATGCTTGAGGTCGGCCTCCAATGCCCCGGCACAGGGTTCAGGGTGTATTGGCGCGGAAAGCCCATGTTGTCGATAACCGCCCCGCCATCTTCGAGCGACCACAGCCAGACATGCTGCGCCAGAGAGCGCCCGTAAGCCTCGCTGCGCGCCACCACATCGCCCGCCAGCCCCGCCACGACTTGCTTGGCCGTCACGGCATCCATCCGCTCCATCGCCTGCTGACCGCTGGGGCCGGTGTTGCCGAAAAAGTTACGCACCGTCTGCGCCATGGCGGCGTGCATCACCACCGCCTCGTCCAGACCCTCGTCCAGGCTCGCGCCGGACTGCGGCACTTCCTGCAACCCGTTCAACTGCCCCGCCAGCGACTGCATCTCTGACCGGCCGGAGGCGAGAACCTCATAGCCCGTCACCCCAAGATAGCCAAAAGCCCGGCTGGCGACCGGTGGCGAGTAGGTCGGGGTATGGCGCACCAGTTCCAGCACCAGCTGGTACCACTGCACCATCACCTGCCGCCCCTCAGCCGCCCTGGCCAGACCAGGAAGACCAAGGGCCATCACCATCGCCAGCACAATCTTGTGCAACATCGGATGCTCCAAACAGGGGGGGCGAGGTCAATTGACCCTGGCGGGCTTCTTGCCAAGGATGATCATGCCAAGGATATCCTCGTCGGTGACCTCGTTCACGTTCACCGTGCCGACCAACTGGCCGTTCTTCATCACCGAAGCACGGTCGCACAGTTTCATGACGTGATGAATGTCATGCTCGATCAGGAAAATCCCCAGACCCTGCGCCTTGAGCTCTTGAATAAGCTCGGCCACCATCTGAGTCTCATGCGGGCCAAGTGCTGCCGTCGGCTCGTCCATGATCAGGATACGGGCGTTGAAATAGACGGCGCGCGCAATGGCAACCGACTGGCGCTGACCGCCGGACAGGGCATTGACCGGCACACGGAACTTATGGAAGTTGGGGTTCAGCCGCGCCATGATCTTGCGGGTCTCGGCCTCCATCCGCGCCTCATCGACAAAGCCCATCGCGCTGACCAGTTCGCGCCCCAGAAACAGGTTCGAGGCGGCGTCCAGATTGTCGGCCAGGGCCAGCGTCTGGTAGATCGTCTCGATGTTCAACGCCCTCGCGTCGCGCGGGTTGCTGATCGAGACCTTTTCGCCATTGATCAGAATGTCACCGCTGTCGGCAAGGTAAGCGCCCGACAGGCATTTGATCAGCGTCGATTTGCCCGCGCCATTGTGGCCCAGCAGGCCGACAACCTCGCCAGCATACAGATCGAGCGTCACATGATCGACCGCCTTGATCCCGCCAAAGGCAATCGAGATGTTGCGCAACTCGACCAGAGGGGTGCCGCGATCGGTGGTCATGCTCAAAGCCTCCTGCCTACTTGATGCGCTTGCGATAAGTGTTGTCCAGCCATACGGCCAGCACCAGAACGCCGCCCACCACCATGTTCTGCACTGCGGTGTCAAAGCCGATCAGCACCATGCCGGTTTGCAGGCTTTTCATCACCAGCGCGCCAAGAATGGCGCCGTAAATCGTGCCAACGCCGCCCATCAGCGAGGTGCCCCCGATCACCGCCGCCGCGATGACGAAAAGCTCGTCGCCGACCCCCAGCGCATTGGTCGCCGAATTCAGCCGGGCCGAGGCGACCGCCCCAGCCAGTCCCGCCAGCGCCCCCATCAGCGCGAATATCTTGACCGTCATCACCCGCGTGTTGATACCGGCCAGCGCCGCCGCCTCGGGGTTGCCGCCGATGGCAAAGACATAGCGGCCAAAGCGCGTGCTTTTCATCAGGATCGACATGACCACCCCGACTGCCGCCAGAATCAGCACCGGATAGGCGAAACCATGGCTGATGAAGATGCCCTCGGGCACTTCTTGCCCCAGCCTGTCGTAATACTGCTTCAGAATGCCCTTGGGCCAGGGATAGGCGTTCACCACCAGAACCGAGCCGATCACCAGACCGCAACCAAGGCTGCCCATGAAGATCTCGGCCCACATCGGGCGCAGGGCAAAGCCGTGGCGCTGCCGGTTGCTGCGCCCGCGGTAAACCAGCCAGACCAGCCCGCCGCAAGCCAAGAGGCCGACGATCCAGCTGCCACTCGCCCCGATGGCACCGTAAGGCCCGCCGCCCAGCAAAGCAAAAGTCTCATCGACCGGCGAAATGGTCCGACCGTCAGCCACCAGAAAGGCGGCGCTGCGCCAGACCAGCAAGCCACCCAAGGTCACGATGAACGAGGGGATGCCGCCGTAAGCCGACAGCCAGCCATGAAACGCCCCGATCAGCGTGCCCGCCACCAGACCAACCACAACCGTGACGATCCAGATCGACGGATGACCAAGCCCCAGATATTTCGGCAGAATTTCGACCTGCAAGATGCCCATCACCATGGCGGTGACCCCGACCAGCGACCCGACCGACAGGTCGATGTTGCGCGCGATGATGATCAGCACCATGCCCGTCGCCATGATCCCGATCGAGGCGGTCTGCACCGACAGGTTCCACAGGTTGCGTGGTGTCAGGAAGGTGCCATCGCCCATGAACAAGGCGCTGTAGCCGTGAAAGCCGACCCCGATCAACAACAGCGCGCCGACCATGCCCAGAAGGCGCGGGTCGATCTCGGTCGCCCGCATGAACTGGGCAATCGGGCCGCCCTGCTCTGCGACACCGGGCTTGTCGGGTGTATCGGTCATGTCACGTCCAGAATGAGTTGGCAAAATGCGTTGCGCGAACGCCGTGGCGCGCCACAAGCCGTTCGACGGACGAATGGCGGCCCTGCCCGAAGGCTGTTATCCCCGAAGACCGGCCGCCATAAGGGTTCAGGGTGCCAGCGTCACCGCCAGCGCCCCGGATTTCAGCCTATTCGCAGCCGACAACGCCAGCCATTGCGCCTTCGCAAGCCTGTTCCTTGGTGATGTGACCGCCATCGATCGCAACATTCAGGTTGGCCACGGTCAGCGGCGTCGGCGCCAGCAGGATCGCGTTCATTTCAACGCCCTTCTCACCGCCCGAGAACTTCACCGCACCCGCAATCGAGTCCAGTGAATCGCCATTGGCCAGAGCCGAGGCAATCTCGCCCGCGGCCTTGCCCAGTTGACGCGCGTCCTTCCAGACCGAAACGGTCTGCGTGCCGCGTGCCACCCGGTTGATGGCGGCAAGGTCACCGTCCTGGCCACCGACCGGGATCACCATACCCTGAGCCGACAATGCAGCCACCACACCACCGGCCATACCGTCGTTTTCGGCCAGAACGGCGTCAACGGCGTTGTTGTTGGCGGTCAGGATCTGCTCCATGTTCTTCTGGGCATTCTCCGGCTTCCAGCCGTCCGAGAACGACTCGCCGACGATCTTGATCGTGCCGGCGTCCACGGCACCCTGAATGACCGACATCATGCCTTGCAGCAGGAACATGGCATTCGGATCACCGGGGTCGCCCTTGATGATGGCAAAATTGCCGGCGGGCTGTACGGCCACGACGGATTCCGCGATGATCCGGCCGACGCCGATGTTGTCGAAGGTCAGATAGAAGGTGCGGGCATCTTCGATCAGACGGTCATAGCCGACAACCGGAATGCCCTCAGCCGCGGCCTTCTCAACGGCCGGCCCGATGGCGTCCTTGTCCCAGGCGTTGATGACCAGCACGTCAACCCCCTGAGAGATCAGCGCGTCGATGTCGCTCAACTGCTTTTCGGACGACGACTGCGCGTCGGCCGAGACATAGGTGTTGCCAGCAGCTTCAATGGCGGCAACCATGGCCGCTTCGTCGATCTTCCAGCGCTCTTCCTGGAACGAAGCCCAGGACACGCCGATTTTCTTGCCGTCCGCCATGGCAGCGGTTGACAGGCCGGTTGCCGCGATAACGGCGGCCAAAAGTATCTTACGCATTATATCCTCCCTGTGGATGTGGCCAGCGCATGGCCAGCCCGACAGATTCGTCAAGCCATCCGGACAACTGCCGCCAATAGATTCAGTTGTCAAAATAAAAATGCTGCCGCATCCTCTAGTCTCGGGCGAAAATGGCGTCCGATTTCGCCGCATCGCAGCATGATTGGTCGGCTGCGGTGACAATACTTGGGCTTTCCTTCGGTGAGTGAACAAATCCGCCCCCAGGCTTGGTGGTATCCGATGGCGACACCCACAAGGGCTGCGGTAAGCTCATCACGCTCTGGACGGATCCGCAGCGCCCGATGCGGCAACCGATCTTTGACCGCGTCCGCGCCTCGGGGCTGATCTCGCGCGCCCCGGTCGCCAAGGATCTTGGCGTCAGCCCGGCCTCGGTCACCACCAGCACCGCGGAACTGCTGGACGACGCCCTGATTGTAGAGGGCGACGGCGACGGCGGCATCCGGCGCGGCAGGCCGTCCGTGGCGTTTGGGTCAGTGGGCGCGCCCATCTGATGGCGGGTCTGAAACTGTCGGACCGCGAACATACCGCGGTGACAAGCGACTTTTCCGGCAACATCCTCGCCGATCACTCCGTCGCCCGCGAAGCCCTGCCGACAACCCTGAACGAGATGCCGAATTCGGTCAAGACTCTGCTGGACCGGGTCTGCCAGAAGGCTGGCGTCACCCGCCGCGACTGGTCCGGCATCGGCATCGGCGTGCCCGGCTTTGTCGATCATGCCGAGGGGATGGTCCATTGGTCATCAACCCTATGCGACCGCACCTTGCCCTTGGCTGCAGCGGCCCAACAGCGGCTTGGCCTGCCCGCTACCAATAAAGCCCTAGGAACGCGTAAGGTGCGCTTCAGCGCACCATTCCAACGCGCCCCCCCAACCCGCCTCAGGCCGCCCGCTCTGCCGCCAATGCCACCGCGCAGCACCCGGCCTCGGCGCCGTCCAGCACGACCAGCGCCCCGCGACCCTTGACCAGTGCTGCGGGGCGCAGAATGGCGCGCGCCACTTCCAGCCCGCCGGTCAGCAGGGCCAGACGGCTGGGCGCTGCGATATGAAGTGAACGCCATGCCGGGGCAAAGGCTGATTTGAACTGGGCAAGCCCGACCGAGCCCCCGGTGGCTCGCTGCATGATCGTGACCCATGGCCCGGTCAGACCAAAGGCGGCTTCGGGCAGCGCTGCCAGCGCCAGTTCGCGCCCCGCAAGCCAGCGCGCCATTGCAAGGGCATGGCCGATCATGGCATAGATCGTGCCATCCGGCGCGCCGGGTTTGACGCGGACCCGATCCAGCGCCCAAGTCGCGCCGCCCGGGTGAAAGCTGACAAAAGCCAGCAACGCGCCGCCCGGCGCGCGGGCCGTGATCACGCGCTGCCCGGCGGCTTGGGTCCGCTGCCACCGGCCCATCGAAAAGCCGCCCTCGCGGCCATGGCTCCCTTGCCATGCCACAGCCACCGCTGCGGCATCCGGGCAGCCCGGCGAAACTGGCCAGTGTCAGCACGGCCAGCCCGGCAAGAAAGCCCAGCGTGATGCCCGCCAAGATGGCAAAGGACTGGACCAGCGTCACCTCGGCCAAAAGCCGCCGCCGCACCAAAGCGCCCACCACCGGGCCAAGCCCCACCGTCTGCGCCACCGCCGCCGCCGCGCGCCCGACCCGTCCGGGCGGCAGGTTCAGCCCCAGATGCGCCACGACAGCGCGTTCCTGCCCCGCCTCGGCGGCGACAGCCGTGGCCACCGCCACCAGCGCGATCACCACCTGAGCCCGCGACAACTCACCCAGCCCGGCAAGCACCGCCCGGCCGTCAAAGCCCTGCATCCGGTGCCAGATATACCAAAGCGAGCCTGCCAGCACCAAGCCGGCAAGGCCAAGCCGCAGCCATGGGTGTATCACCGGGCGCAGCCATGGGTGCATCATTGGGCGCAGCACTGGGCACAAGACAGGTTGTGATGCGGAACGTGGGGCCTTGCGCAGGATGTGTCCTCCGGTCAGGCCGTCAGTTTAAGGTCGCAACCCTCACCAAATCGTCAGGGGGCACCCGGAACCGCACTTCTTCTGCTGCCGGTATATTGGCCATCCCGCCGCTTTTCGCGCCGCAGGCCTGCCGCCTGCCACACGAATGCCGTCCTCCTGAAAGCGTCGCGTCGCAACCGTGCTACGGGCGGCAAGGATAGGGCGACGAATGGGGAAGCCATGCTTGACGGACCAGACCACCCAAGCCTGCAGCGCAGCCGGGGCACGGCCTTTGGTGCCTTTGCCCTGCGGCAAGGGGCCACCCGGCTGGCCGATCTGCATCAGTCAGGCACGGCCAAGCTGATGCTGCCGCACGTCGCAGGAGCGGTGCCCGGGGCGATTTTCCTGAACACTTCGGGTGGGCTGACCGGCGGGGATACGCTGTCATACGGCCTGAC
>JBCKXH010000095.1:0-10235 GCA_038921555.1 Paracoccaceae bacterium | reverse complement strand
CCCAGAACCAGGCCATCGGGCGCTCTCGCGGCGGAATAACCACCAAAATCATGGCGCTGGCCGACGCGCTTGGCAACCTGATCGACTTCTGCCTGCTGCCCGGCCAGGCGCACGATCTGCGCGGCACGGCGGCCCTGACCTGCGGGCAACTCCTTGCGGACCGGGCCTTTGACGCGAACTGGCTACGCGAGCTCTGGCCGATGCCGGGATCGTGGCGGTCATCCCGCCCAAATCCAATCGCCGCTTCCCCGCCGAATTCGACCGTGACATCTACAAATGGCGGCACCTGATCGAGAGCTTCTTCGGAAAGTTAAAGGAATTCAGAGGTATCGCCACCCGCTGCTGCAAAACCGATGAAAGCTTCGGTGCATTCATCTCTCTCGTCGCAACGGTGATCAGGACAAGATGAACGTCAACAGGCCCTAGAAAGAGTGTCAACGGTGGAGTAAAATCCGGCCACTGGGTGGCGCAAAAGTCGGCCACTTTGGATTTGGGTGTGACGCGCGCCACGAGGAGGCGGCCAGGCAGCAGCGCTCTCCATATAGCTGGCGGCTGACTGGCCGCCTTGGCCCGCCAGGGCCGATACGGCGAGGATTGTATCAGGCGGTTTTGACGGACTTGCGCGCGCGGCAGAGCGGCAGAACGTAACCTGCAAACTGTCATCGCTAGTAACCCAGGCCGATTGGTCGGCCTGGCAAACCACGGATTTCACCCGCTACCTTAATCATGTGCTCGCGTGCTTTGGGCCGGGTCGGCTGATGATCGGTTCTGACTGGCCGGTTTGCACCCTTGCGGCGGGTCACGCGCAGACCATCGGCCTCGTGCGCGATTGGGCGGCCAAGCTTGGGGCGGATGAGCAAGCCCTGATACTTGGCTCGACGGCAAAGCGGGTTTACCGACTGAGTTGATGGGCTCTGTTGCACAAATCATCTGATGGCCGGACTTCCCCTTGCCCCGGACGGACTTATGCTGCGGGCTGAGTGACGGGTATGCCAAGGGCGGTGAAGCGGTTCAGAACGGCCACTCTGACTTGGAACTCGGGCCACCTGACGGTCGAAGTCCCGCGCCATGAGGCGCTGGCCCAGCAGTTTCACGGAAGTCGCATCCGCTGCCCCCTTCTCGGGCATGCAGGCATGCCCTGCCAGGCAACGGGAAGCGGTTTGCCTTCAAACCACGAGAGGGGATCAGCAGGTGCAGCGGGCCTTTGGAACCGCGGCAGGGGATGTTCACGGCGAGGGTCTTCTGGCGACAGCTGAGGGTGCTGAAGTCCGGCACCGCCCGGTTCAGGCCAATGAGCCGCAACAGGCTCTCCACGAACCCGCCTCGCCATGGTCACTCGGACCAGTGGCGTTTCCATGGCTCGATCTGCGGCAGCGCCATGCCGAACAGCACTTTCATCGTCAGGCAGGTCTGGATGGCGTTTGTCGGGAAAACTCTCCCCCGGACTGTTTTCTGATCCTCCTCACCGCTGCCGACCACGCCTGCCGGTGGGCGCGGCCTCCCCAGGTCATCTCGGGGTCAACCCAGCCTATCGGCGATTGCCTTGCAATCGCCTGCCGGCCAACGGCTCGTCAGCGAGCCCCGCCGCTTGCGCGCCTGGGTGCAGGCGGGCCAGTTCATTGTCTTGTAGACAGGGGAGTTCGGTCTGCTTATGCCCTCCAGCCATCACGCTGGATTCACAAGGTGAATCCCTTCACACCATTTGGGCAACAGAGTCCACCGGCGAGGGTCTGGAAGCCACGCTGCACCGCTATGTGCTGCTCTACAACCAGCAGCTGCCGCAGTCAGCATTGGGCAGCAAAACGCCCTTGCAGACCATGAAGGACTGGCATAAACTCAAGTCGGAACTGTTCAAGAAACAGCCATACTACCTGACGGGACGTGACAGTAACAAAGCGAAAACCAGATTGCACATCTTGCCTCCCCCTCCGTGCCAATAAAGATGAGACATGTGACCGGCTGAAGTTTACACTTGAGGGCGCAGGCATGGTCGGCGGTCGGTTGAATTAAGTCCGGGGCGCAGAAGCTGCGCCCCGGACAATGTCGCGTCAGGCCGCTCAGCGGTAGGGGTAGCCGGCCTTATCCATGACCGAGGCATAGTCCTTGAACGCCTGCACAACCTTGGCTGAACGCGGGCTTTTGGCGGCCATCTCGTCCCAGAAACCTCCGCTGTCGGCTATGACCTGTGCCCATTCCGCGGCCGGGATCGAAGTCAGCTCCATCTTCTCGCCCTCGACCCGCAACTTGGCCTCGCCGCCCCAATACCAGACGTTGCGATAGTAATGCGACTGGTCGATCGTGGAGCGGAACAGTTGCTGCAGATGCGGCGGCACCGCATTCCACGACGTGGTATTGGCGAAATAGCTGCCGAACCAGGCGCCGGTGACCGAGTTGGTCAGGGCATAGTTGCACACATCGGCCCAGCCGACCTCATAGGCTTCGGTAAAGCCGCACCAGGCCACGCCGTCCAGCTCTCCGGTCTGCATCGCCACTTCGACGTCGTCCCATGGCACGGTGACCGGGATCAGGCCGTAGCGCGACAGGAACTTGCCCGCCGTCGGCACACCGAACACCCGCAGGCCGTTCATGTCGGCCAGGCTGCGGATCGGCTTGTTCACGGTGAAGATATGCAAGGGGTCCCAGGCACCGGCCGAAAGCCAGGTCACATTTTCGACCTCGCCATAAGCCTCTTCCCAGATTTCCTTGAGCCCATAATAGGCAAAAAGCGACGGCACGTCGAGACTGAAGCGGGTGGAGAAGGGGAAGTAGCCGCCAAAGTCCGAGATATCGACCGGCGAGGCCATGGTCGCTTCGTCCGACTGGACCGCATCAATGGTGCCGTTCTGCAGCGCCCGGAACAGCTCGGACGTCGGCACCAGCTGGTCGGCGTAGTAAAGCTCGATCTCCATCTCGCCATTGGCGGCGGCGTTGAATGCCTCGATCTGCGGCTTGATCACATGCGCGCCAAGCGGTGCGCCGGAATAGGTCTGCAGACGCCACTTGATCGGCGCGGATTGCGCGTTGACATAGGGTGCGGCGAGTGCGGCCGCGCCGCCGAAACCGGCCGCCGCCATGAACCTGCGCCGGCTGGAAAGGATCTTTTCCGATGGGGAAAGGGTTTTCTTGTCGTCTGTCATTGGGCTTACTCCATATTGGGTTGCGGCGGCGACCTCTTGATGGGCCGTTTTGTTGTTATCGTCTTGTCATATCATCGCAATGGCAGGTTTTGCGGCAGCCAGAGCGCAATCTGTGGAAAAACCATGACCAAAGCGATGGTCAGCGCCATCATTATCACGAAAGGCCAGATCGAGCGATAGATGTCGATCAACGTGATTTCTTTCGGCGCCAGCGCGCGCATCAGAAACAGGTTATAGCCGAAAGGCGGGGTGATGTAGGCGATCTGGCAGGTCATGGTGTAAAGCACCCCGAACCAGATCATGGTTCCTTCAAAGCCCAGATCCAGCCCTTTGACCAGCGGAATGTAAAGCGGTGCCACGATGATCAGCATGGCGGTATCGTCCAGGAACATCCCCATGATGATAAAGCTGAACATCATCATGATGATCACTTGCCACGGGGTCAATTCCCAGCGGGTGATGAACAGCGACTCGACCGCGCGAACCGCGCCGATCCCGTCAAAGACCGCGCCAAAGGCCAGTGCCGCCAGGATCAGCCAGAGGAACATGCACGAGATCGCCAGGGTCTTGCGCGCGGTTTCGTGGATCACCCTCAAAGACAGCCTGCGCTTCCAGGCCGCGGCCAGCGTCGCGGCGGTGGCGCCGACGGCGGCACTTTCGACCAGGCTGGTCAGGCCCATGACGAAAAAGCCCGTCATGGTGAAGAAGATCAGGAAAGGCAGGATCCCGGCCCGCAGCAGCGCCAGCTTTTCGTGCAGCGGCATGTTGAGTTCTTCCTCGCTGACCGTCGGCGCGAGCGCGGGGTTGATCCGGCAGCGAACCCAGATGTAGATGATGAACATCGTGGCCATCAGCAGGCCCGGCACTACCCCCGCCAGCCAGAGCTGGCTGACCGGCTGCCGCGCGATCATGCCGTAAAGCACCATGACCACGCTTGGCGGCACCAGGATGCCGAGCGAGGATCCGCCCTGCACCACGCCTGAGATCAGCACCTTGTCGTAGCCGCGCCGCAGCATCTCGGGCAAGGCGATGGTGGCGCCGATCGCCATGCCGGCCACCGACAGGCCATTCATGGCCGAGATGACCACCATCAAGATGATGGTGCCGATCGCCAGCCCACCGCTCAACTTGCCGAACCAGACATGCAGCATCTTGTAAAGATCTTCGGCGATGCCGGATTCCGACAGGATATAGCCCATGTAGATGAACAGCGGCAGCGTGAGCATCGGGAACCAGTTGAACAGCTTGAACGTCATGCCAAACGGGATCTCGACCCCGCCGGTGCCGTAAAGCAGCAAAACCGCGCCCGATGCGACAGCGCCGACGGCCGCAAAAACCCGCTGGCCGGTCAACAACAGGACCATCATCGACAGAAACATCAGGATTGCTATGGCTTCGTAAGTCACGAAATAGGCTCCCCGCGCAGCGTGGCCACATGCTTGAAGGCCATCGAGACCGCCTGCAGCAGCATGAGGACAAGACAGCCGACCATCAGCGCCTTGATCGGGATCATCGAGGGATTCCAGATCGAAAAGCGCCGCTCGCCGGTTTCGATCGCATAGGTCAGGCTGCTGATCGAACCCCAGAGCATCACGCCAAGATAGAACATCAGACAGACCACCGTGATCAGATCCATCCGCGCCTTGCCGCGTTCCGAAAGGCTTTCATAGAATAGGTCCATGCGCACATGGTCGTTGTTCTTGATCGTCATGGCACCGCCCATGAAATAGAAGGCGGCCAGGGTGAACTGCGCCAGCTCAACGGGCCAGTGCAGCGGCATCATGATCACGTTGCGGGTGACCGCGTCCAACAGCAGCACGGCCACCATCACGAAGATCAGATACATGGCCGCCAGTCCCACGAAATCGGCCAGCCGGTCCATCACGCGGACATAGTTCCTCATCAGCTTTTGCATCACTCAGCGTCCCCCGCCCCGGCCCCGGCCCGCCCCGGCTTGTCTCTGGCCCCAGCCATCTGTCCCGGCCTCATCGCAATTCGACCCCGGCCGAGGCCAGCGCACCGGCAAATCCGGCATCGGGCGCTTGGTCACAGACAAGCACATCGACTTCGTCTAGTCCACAGATCCGGAAGGCGGCCTTGCGGCCAAGTTTGGTATGATCGGCCACCAGCACGGCATGGTTGGAGCGATCCATCATCGCGCGGGCGATCAGGGCCTCGTCGAAATCCGCATTGGTGACGCCAGCCTTCGCATCGACCGCTGCCGCCGACAGCACGGCATGATCCGCCTGGAACCGACCGATCTGCTCAATCACCAGCGGCCCCAGCGTCTCGGCATTGTCAGGGCTGAAGCTGCCGCCCAGCAAAAAGACCCGCGAGCGCCCGGTCCGGCCCATGACCTGTGCGATGCGCAGCGAATTGGTGATGATTGTCAGATCATCGGTCTCGGCCAGCGCCTCGGCGCAGATCAGCGTCGTCGATCCGGTGTCGATGAAGATCGTGTCGCCCGGCTTGACCATGCGGGCAAGTTTTCGGGCGATCTCGGCCTTGGCCCCCGCCTGTTCGGACATGCGTTCCTGAAAGCTGCCTTCGGCATGCAGCTGGTTGCGCCGCGCCCCGCCATGCACCTTTTGCAGGGCGCCGCTTTGCGCCAGTTGACCAAGGTCGCGTCGGATGGTTTCGGCCGAAACGTCGAATTGGCGCGCCAGCGCCTCGACCGACATTTCGCCGGTCTGTCCGATCACGTCACGGATCCGCTGCTGGCGTTCTTTCGGCTTCAAACCCACCCCCCGATGTAAGCCAATTAAGCCATGCGATTTTGACCATGTCAACAATTTTTCGCCCGTTTCCGCAAAGATGGCGCGCCAACTCGCCCGAAGATTGACTGAACAGTCATGCCATGCCAGATATTCCGCAGGACTGCTCCAGAGGGCCGCAAACGCGATGCAAGCCGCAGCAGATGACGCCCCGATGCAAGATCAGCCGGCTTTGAAGGGCAGGTTCGATGCGGTCATCGTCGGGGCCGGTGTGATCGGCTGCGCCATCGCCCGGCGCCTTTGCCTTGCCGGTGCCCGGGTCGCGGTGCTGGAACGGGCGGTCGATATTCTTGACGGCGCCTCCAAGGGCAACAGCGCGATCCTGCACACCGGCTTTGACGCGCCGCCCGGATCGCTTGAACAAGCCTGCATCGCCGCAGGCTATGCTGAATACCGCCAGATCCATGCCCGGCTTGGCCTGCCGCTTGACCCCGCCGGCGCGCTGGTGCTGGCCTGGACCTCTGAACAGGAGGCGGCCCTGCCAGCATTGATCGAGCAGGCCCGCACCAATGATGTCGCCGCGGTCGAAATGCTGACTGCGGGCCAGATCCGGTTGCTCGAGCCGAACCTGGCATCCTCGGTCCGGGCCGGTTTCCGGGTCGCGGGCGAGGCGCTGATCGACCCCTGGTCCGCACCGCTGGCCTATCTCATGCAGGCGATCGCCAATGGCGCGGAAATCAGGCGCGGAGCCCATGTGACGGGTGGCGAATTCGATGGTGCCGACTGGCATCTGCGCATGTCGCAGGGCGGGGTCCGGGGTGCGGTTCAGGCTGGGCTGGTGATCAATGCGGCCGGCCTGTATGGCGACAGTCTGGACGACGCATTGCTTGGGCGGCGCGATTTCACCATCAGGCCGCGCAAGGGGCAGTTCATCGTTTATGACAAGCCTGCGGCGGCGCTGGCCCGCCATATCCTGTTGCCGGTTCCGGGTGCCAAGACCAAGGGGATCGTCGTCTGCCGCACGGTCTTTGGCAATCTGCTGGTCGGGCCAACCGCCGAGGATCAGGACGACCGCGAAACCGCCGTTCTGGTCCCCGAAACGCTGGCCGCCCTGCGCCAGCGCGGCGCCGAGATCCTGCCGGCACTCGCAGGCCACGAGGTGACCGCAATCTATGCCGGACTGCGGCCTGCGAGCGAGTTCAAGGACTTTCAGATCCGCGCCCATGCGGGACGCAACTACATCACCGTCGGCGGGATCAGATCGACCGGCCTGAGTGCGGCCCTTGGCATCGCACGGCATGTCCTTGAACTGGCGAACGGATTTGGTCTGGCGCAGGGGCAACTGGCCGGCCCGCTTTGGCCCAAAGTAGCCAATCTTGGCGAGATGTCCGAGCGGGACTGGCAAAAGCCAGGCCATGGCGGGATCCTCTGTCATTGCGAACTGGTCACCAGGCGCGAGGTCGAGACGGCGCTGGAGGGCCCGCTGGCCGTGCAAAGCCTAGCCGGGCTGAAACGCCGCACCAGGGTCACGATGGGCCGGTGCCAGGGCTTTTATTGCATGGCCGAGCTGGCCCGGATCACGCAAGGGCGGCTGGCGCAGCCGATGACCGATGCCGGCTGACCTGACCGATCAGGCCGATGTCGTCATTATCGGCGGCGGCCCCGCCGGCCTGGCCGCCGCGACCGAGTTGCGCGCATGCGGCGTTGCGCGGGTCGTGGTGCTGGAGCGCGAGGCGAATGCAGGCGGCATCCCGCGCCATTGCGGTCATTATCCCTATGGCTTGCGCGAGTTTCGCCGGCTGCTGCGCGGCCCGGATTATGCCGCCCGGCTGGTGGCCTCCGCCATGGCTGCGGGGGTGGAAATTCATACTGGCATCACCGTGACCGCCCTGCATCCCGGGCCCCGCCTTTCCGTCACCGGCGGCCCAATGAGACCGGGGGGACCGGGCGCAATCACGGCCCGCGCCGTGTTGCTGGCAACGGGCGTGCGCGAGGCCTCGCGGGCACAGCGGCTGATCGGCGGCACCAAACCGGGCGGCGTGCTTTCGACCGGAGCGCTGCAAGGGTTGGTCTATCTGGACGGCCTGCGCCCGTTTCGCCGTCCGGTGGTGCTGGGCAGCGAGCTGGTGGCCTTTTCGGCGCTGATGACCTGCCGACATCTTGGCATCGCGCCCGTTGCGATGATCGAGCCCGGCTCCCAGCCCATCGCCCGCTGGCCCAGCGCGGTCTTTCCGCGCTTGCTTGGGATTCCCTTGCTTCTCGACACCACGATCCTGGCCATCGAGGGGCGCGATCTGGTCACCGGAATCGTCATTCGCCATGACGGTCGCGAAAGGCGGATCGCGGCGGATGGCGTGATCGTCTCGGGCGATTTTCGCCCCGAAGCGGCGCTGCTGGCGGGCAGCCATCTGAAAACCGACCGGCTGACCGGCGGCCCGTCGGTCGATCAGTTCGGCCGCTGCTCGGACCGCGCCTTTTTCGCCGCCGGCAATCTGCTGCGCCCGGTCGAGACTGCCGGCTGGTGCTGGGCCGAAGGTCGCGCCGCCGGGCGGGTGATTGCCCGCGCACTTGAGGGTGGCCTGCCGGTGGGCGAGGATCATGCGGTCATCGCCTCGGGTGAAGGGCTGAAATACCTGTTGCCGCAGCGGCTGGCGCCGGGGGGCAACAGCGCGTCATTGCCCGAATTCCAGTTGCGCCTGACCCGGGCCATGCGCGCAAATCTGGTGATCCGCTCCGAAGGGCTGCAACCGGTCTCTTACCGCATCACCAGCCGACCCGAACGCCGGATCACCATCCCGCTGCCAGATCACATCGCAGGGCCGGTCATGGTCACGCTGGAGCCTGACCCATGAGCATTCTTGCCATCGATCAGGGCACCACCAGCACCCGCGCGCTGATCGTGGCGCCCGATGGCGGTGTCACACCGCTGCTCAGCCTGCCCCATCGCCAGATCTATCCGCAAAGCGGCTGGGTCGAACATGATCCGGCCGAGCTTGTCGCGGCACTGCGCGCCTGTCTGGCCGCGGCCGGCGGCATCGAGGATCTGCGGGCAGTGGGTCTGGCCAACCAGGGCGAAAGCTGTCTGGCTTGGGATGGCGCAAGCGGCGAGCCGATCGGGCCGGTCATCGTCTGGCAAGATGACCGCACGCTTGATGTGACCGAGGCGCTGCGGCGCGACGGGGCCGAGGCGCTGGTCATGGCCCGCAGCGGACTGCCGCTCGACCCCTACTTTTCTGCCGCCAAACTTGGCTGGATCATGCGCAACAACCCGCGTGCTGCGGAACTGGCAGCACAGGGGCGGCTGCGCCTTGGCACCACCGACGCCTATTTCCGCGATGTCCTGACCGGAAGGTTCGAGACCGACGCGACCACCGCCTCGCACACCAGCCTGATGGATCTGGAGCGCGGCAGTTGGGACCCCGAGCTTTGCGCGCTGTTCGGCGTGCCGATCAAGGCGCTGCCTCGGATCACGCCGACCACCGGCAATCTGGGCCTGCTCGATTGCGGCCAAAGGCAGATCCCGCTGACCGCCTCGGTCGTGGACCAGCAGGCCTCGCTTTATGGTCATGGCTGCCGAGTGGCGGGCGATGCCAAGATCACCTTCGGCACCGGTGCATTCGCTTTGGTGGTCACCGGCGCGCGGCTGCTAAGGCCCTGCGGTCCGCTGCCCACACTGGCCTGGGCGCGGCAGGGCGAGCCTGCGACATTCGCGCTGGACGGCGGCGTCTATGCGGCCTCGGCTGCGGTCAACTGGGCGCAAGGGTTGGGCCTGTTCAGCGATCATGCCGCGATCAGCCATTTCGAGGCAGAGCCGGCCATCGCGCGCGGTTTGGCCTTTGTGCCGGCACTGGCGGGGCTGGCTTGCCCGCATTGGGACCGGCGCGCGCGCGGGGCGTGGATGGGGTTGGCGCTGGAAACCCGACCCTCCGACATGATGCAGGCGCTGCTGGAAGGCGTGGCCTTTCGCATGGCCGAGGCGATCACGGCGATGGCGGAATGCCAGAAGCTGCGCGACCCGATCTCGGTCGATGGCGGCATGATTGCCAATTCCTGGTTCTGCCAGTTCCTTTGCGACACTTTGGGTCGCGACTTGCTGATCTCGGATCAGCCCGAATTGACCGCCCTTGGCACCGCCGCACTTGCCGCCGATGGCGCGGGCCTGCCGCTGAACCTGACGCGCAGCGGCAGGCTTTTGCGACCCCGGCCACAGCCCGCCGCCTGGGCCGCGCGCTTTGCCGCGGCGCGCGAGGCGGTGCAGCGCTTTGGCCTTGCCGCCTCAGCCTGAGACGATCAGGTCGGCACCGCCCATCCCACCACATGTTGGGCCTCCGGACTTAAGGGGATAAGCATCCCCGAAGACTTGAAGGCCGAGGCGGCGCTCCAC
>JBCKXH010000094.1:0-10273 GCA_038921555.1 Paracoccaceae bacterium | reverse complement strand
GACGTCACGAATTTGGAGACATCGCCGCCCAACCGGGCGATTTCCTTGACCAGTCTGGAGGCAATCGCCTGCCGTCTGGCATCGGCCATCAGGAACACCGTCTCGATCGAGGCATCAAGCGCGCGGTTCATGCCGACCATCTGGAATTCATATTCAAAATCGGCGACGGCGCGCAGGCCGCGGATGATGATCCCGGCCCCGACGTCGCGCGCGCAGACGATCAGCAGGTTTTCAAACGGATGCACCACGATCTCGCCGGCGGTCTTGGCGATGATGGCGGCACATTCCGCCTTGACCATCGCCACCCGCTCTTCCAGCGAAAACAACGGCCCCTTGTCGCGGTTGATCGCCACGCCGATGACCAAGCGGTCAACCAGTGCCATGGCGCGCTGAATGATATCGACATGACCCAGGGTGATGGGGTCGAAGGTTCCGGGATAAAGACCGATGCGCATGGGCTGCCTCGCGTTGACTGACCCGCAGGCAACTGGATTGCAGCGCCGATTGCAAGGGGGCTGTCAGAACCCCTTGACCATACCTATCAGCCAGTCTTTCTCCATCGACAATTCGGCAAGCCGTGCCTTGACCACATCGCCGATCGAGATCAGCCCGACCATCTTCCCGGCCTCGACCACCGGCAAATGGCGGAACCGGCCATCGGTCATAATCCGCAACACATCATCGGCCTTGTCGTCGAGGGCGCAGGTCTTGACCTTGGCGGTCATGATCAGGTCAACACTGTCACCCAGACAGGCCGGCCCGCGCCGACCCAGTTCGCGCACCACATCGCGTTCGGACACGATGCCGACGACCTGCTTGCCGTCTTGCGAGATGACAACCGCCCCGATCCGCCGGGCCGCCAGCATTTCGACCACATCGACCAAGGTCGCGTCGGGCGGCAGCGTGACCACGCCAACATCGGATTTCGATTTCAGGATTTGACTGACGAGCATGGGATCTCCCTTTCTCTGTCAGACATAGTCTGCGCTTCGCGGCCGAGTCTGTCAATCCGCTCATCCTGATCCAAGGTCAGTCCTCGCCGTCGTAATAGTCCAGAGTGGTCTCGGTCCGGCCCAGAAAGCGCAGGGTCGGACGGTCCTTTCCAGCGAAGGAGGAGAGGCCGAACTTGGCGCTGTCGGGATATTCCACGACCTCGGGTTCCAGCTTGGTCGAAAAGGTCAGGTAGCGCAGCGGGGCGGACGAGGTGTTTTCGATCTGATGGGCGGTCGTGCCATCGCCGGGCGGGGCGGCAATCAGATCGCCCGCTTTGACCTTTGCCGACTCGGCACCGCAGTGATAGGTGCCCTCGCCCGCCAGAATGAACATCATCTCTTCATTCACATGATGGGCATGCTTGGGAAACGCCCGCTTGCCGGCCGGCACAACGGCCAGACTGACCCCCAGCTTGCGGGCACCGATCTGGCCGCCCAGACTGGCAAATTCCGCCACGAATTTCGCGCCATTGCCAACCGGCCCGGTCTTGGCATCCGCGATGTTGATGATCTGCTTCATCGGTTTCTCCCCTGATTTCGCGGCGCTTTGCAAAACTGCAAAACCCAAATGAGATTTTGCCTCTGTTGCTGGCATCTTCACAAGACTAATGTGGCGACAACACAAAAGGGAGCCAGTTCACTTGGAGAGTGCCATGAAAGAGATCGGTCACTGGATCAACGGCAAACATGTTGCGGGCACTTCGGGGCGCAGCGCCGATGTCTACAACCCCGCCACCGGCGAGGTGCAGGCGCGGGTTGCGCTGGCGTCCAAGGCCGAACTGGACGCCGCCACCAGTGATGCCGCGACGGCCCAGGTCAAATGGGGTGCGACCAACCCGCAGCGCCGCGCCAGGGTGATGATGGAATTCGTCCGCCTCTTGAACCGCGACATGGACAGGCTGGCGCTGGCGCTGTCGAGCGAACATGGCAAGACCGTGCCCGATGCCAAGGGCGACATTCAGCGCGGGCTGGAGGTGATCGAGTTCTGCATCGGCGCGCCGCATCTCTTGAAGGGTGAGTTCACCGACAGCGCCGGTCCGGGCATCGACATGTATTCGATGCGCCAGCCGATCGGTGTGGCGGCGGGCATCACGCCGTTCAACTTCCCCGCCATGATTCCGTTGTGGAAGATGGGCCCGGCGCTGGCCTGCGGCAACGCCTTCATCCTCAAGCCGTCCGAGCGTGACCCGACGGTGCCGCTGATGCTGGCCGAACTGCTGCAAGAAGCCGGCCTGCCGGGCGGCGTGCTGCAGGTGATCAACGGCGACAAGGAAGCGGTTGACGCCATTCTGGACAATGAGCAGATTGCCGGTGTGGGCTTTGTCGGCTCGACCCCGATTGCACAGTATATCTATGCCCGCGGCACTGCGAACGGCAAGCGCATGCAGTGCTTTGGCGGTGCCAAGAACCACATGATCATCATGCCCGACGCCGACATGGATCAGGCCGCCGACGCGCTGGTCGGGGCGGGTTACGGTGCGGCGGGCGAGCGTTGCATGGCCATCTCGGTGGCGGTTCCGGTCGGCGATGAAACCGCCGACCGCCTGATCGCCAAGCTGATCCCGCGCATCGAGCGGCTGAAGGTCGGGCCCTTTACCGGCGGCCACGATGTCGATTACGGCCCGGTTGTCACCGCCGCCGCCAAGGCCAACATCCTGCGGCTGATCGAAAGCGGTGTTGCCGCCGGGGCCAGGCTGGTGGTCGATGGCAGGGGCTTCAAGTTGCAGGGCTATGAGGATGGTTTCTTTGTCGGCCCGCATCTGTTCGACCACGTCACCACCGATATGGAGATCTACCGCACGGAAATCTTCGGGCCGGTCCTGACCACCGTCCGCGCCAAGACTTATGAAGAGGCGTTGAAAATCACGATGGACAATGAATACGGCAATGGCACCGCGATCTTCACCCGTGACGGCGACACGGCGCGCGACTTTGCCAACCGGGTCAATGTCGGGATGATCGGCATCAACGTGCCGATCCCGGTGCCCTTGGCCTATCATACCTTTGGCGGCTGGAAGAAGTCGGTCTTTGGCGATCTGAACCAGCACGGGCCGGACGCTTTCCGCTTTTATACCCGCACCAAGACGATCACCTCGCGCTGGCCGAGCGGCATGAAAGAGGGTGCCAGCCTGAACTTCAAAGCGATGGAATAGCGCGAATTGCCGCCATGACATAATATTTTATCTATTTATATCATTTAGTTACCTATTTTCGTTAACCAATTGTCAGGAAATGACATGGGCCAGACGCCCCTAAATCGGGCTTGCTTTTGAACCGGCGATGCGACAATCTGCCACAAGGTTGCACCTGAAAGGATTCCAGATGACCACGTTTGACCGCCGTACCGTTCTGATTGGCCTTGCCGCGATTGCCGCGCTTCCCGCAATCCCGGCCCAGGCCGCCACCGATCACGCCATCGCCATCAAGGGCATGAAGTTCGACCCCGCCGAGCTGAGCGTTGCGGTCGGTGACACCGTCACCTTCACCAATATGGACAGAGCCCCGCACACCGGGTCTGCCAAGGACGGCAGTTTCGAGACCGGCAAACTGGCCAAAGACCAAAGCGCCAGTGTCACCATCGCGGCGGCGGGCGAATTTGCCTATTTCTGCAAGATCCATCCCAGCATGAAGGGCGTGATCCACGCCGCCTGACGGCAAACCGCGCCGGGCCGGGTCAACCGCCGTCTATTCCGCCGCCTATTCCGCCGCCACCCGGCGCGGTTTCAGCATGGCTTTCAGATAGCGCCCGGTGTGGCTGCCCGCGACCCTGGCGATCTGTTCAGGCGTGCCGGTGGCAAGGATCAGCCCGCCGCCGTCGCCACCCTCGGGGCCGATGTCGATGATCCAGTCGGCGGTCTTGATGACATCAAGATTGTGCTCGATCACCACGACGGTATTGCCCTGATCGACCAAGGAGTGCAGCACCTCCAGCAGTTTGCGGACATCCTCGAAATGCAGGCCGGTGGTCGGCTCGTCAAGGATATAGAGGGTGCGGCCGGTTGCCCGGCGGCTAAGCTCCTTGGACAGTTTCACGCGCTGCGCCTCACCGCCGGACAGGGTGGTGGCCTGTTGGCCGACCTTGATGTAACCAAGACCGACCTCGCACAGGGCATCCATCTTTTCGCGGATGGCTGGGACGGCCTGAAAGAACAGCCTTGCATCTTCACAAGTCAGATCAAGAACGTCGGATATGCTTTTGTTCTTGAACTTTATTTCCAAAGTCTCGCGGTTATAGCGGCGGCCCTTGCAGGTTTCGCAGGTCACATAGACATCGGACAGAAAGTGCATCTCGATCTTGATGAGGCCGTCACCCTGACAGGCCTCACAGCGCCCGCCCTTGACGTTGAAGCTGAAGCGGCCGGGGCCATAGCCGCGCGCCTTGGCCTCGGGCAGGCCGGCAAACCAGTCGCGAATCGGGGTGAAGGCCCCGGTATAGGTGGCGGGGTTGGAGCGTGGCGTGCGGCCAATGGCGCGCTGATCAATGTCGATGACCTTGTCGAGATGCTCAAAGCCCCGGATCGTCTCGCAGGGAGCCGGGGTTTCATGCGCGCCGTTCAGCCGCCCGGCGGCGGTTTTATACAGCGTCTCGATGGTCAGGGTCGATTTGCCGCCGCCCGAAACCCCGGTCACGCAGACGAACTTGCCCAAGGGGAATTCGGCGGTGACGCCTTTCAGGTTGTTGCCGGTCGCCCCGACGACAGTCAGTTTCTTGCCCGTCCCGGCGCGGCGCACTTTGGGCACCGCGATCTCGCGCCTGCCCGACAGATATTGCCCGGTCAGGCTGGCCGGATCGGCGGCGATCTGCGCCGGTGTACCGCGTGATACGACCTGACCACCATGCACCCCCGCCCCCGGCCCCATGTCAAAGACATAATCCGCCGCGCGGATGGCTTCCTCGTCATGTTCGACCACCAGCACGGTATTGCCGGCATCGCGCAGGTTTTTCAGCGTGGTCAGCAAGCGGTCATTGTCGCGTTGGTGCAGGCCGATGCTAGGTTCGTCCAGCACATACAAAACCCCGGTCAGACCCGAGCCGATCTGGCTGGCCAGCCGGATGCGCTGGCTCTCGCCGCCCGACAAAGTGCCGGCATTGCGGCTCATCGTCAGATAGTTCAGCCCGACATTCACCAGAAACCCCAAGCGTTCGCGGATTTCCTTGAGGATGGCGCGGGCGATTTCGTTCTGCTGCCCGGTCAGGGTTGCGGGCACGGCAGCTATCCAGTCATGCGCCTGTTGAATGGACATCCGCACCACCTGGCCGACATGCAGACCGGCGATCCTCACCGCCAAAGCCTCAGGCCGCAGGCGGTAACCGGCACAGGTGCCGCAAGAGCGGTTGTTCTGAAAACGCTCCATCTCTTCGCGCGACCAGGCTGAGTCAGTCTCGCGGTAGCGCCGTTCAAGGTTGGGGAGCACCCCTTCGAAGACGCGCTTGACCTGATAGACCCGCCCACCTTCGTCATAGCGGAACTCGATCTCTGCACCGCCTGAGCCGTGCAGGAATACTTGCCTCACGGTGTCGGGCAGGTCTTTCCATTTCTGCTTCGCATCGAAGCCGTAATGGGCGGCCATGGCGTCGATGGTTTGCAGGAAATACGGGCTTTTCGACTTGGCCCACGGAGCGATGGCACCTTGCACCAGCGTCAGACCCTGATCCGGCACGATCAGGCGTTCGTCGAAGAACAGTTCCACCCCCAGCCCGCCGCAGATCGGACAAGCCCCGAACGGCGCGTTGAAGGAGAACAGCCGCGGCTCGATCTCGGCAATGGTGAAACCGCTGACCGGGCAGGCGAATTTCTCGGAATAGGTGATCCGTCGCCCCTCACCCTCGGCCAGTTCAACGACGGCAATCCCGTCGGCCAGGTTCAGCGCGGTGCGAAAGCTGTCGGCCAGCCGCATCTCCAGACCGGCTTTGACCACGATCCGGTCAACCACCACGTCGATGTCATGGCGCAGTTTCTTGTCCAGCACCGGCGGATCGTCAAGGTCATGGAAGCTGCCATCGACCTTGACGCGCTGAAAACCCTGCTTGCGCAGGTCAAGAAGTTCGCGGCGATACTCGCCCTTGCGGTCGCGGACGATCGGCGCCAGCAGATAGGCGCGGGTGCCCTCGGCCAGCGCCATCACGGCGTCAACCATGTCCTGCACCTGCATGGCGGTGATCGGCAGGCCGGTCGCCGGGCTGTAGGGAATGCCGACCCGGGCGAACAACAGGCGCAGGTAGTCGTAGATCTCGGTCACCGTCCCCACCGTCGAGCGCGGGTTTTTCGAGGTGGTCTTTTGTTCAATCGAAATCGCCGGCGACAGACCGCTGATATGGTCGACATCCGGCTTGCCCATCATATCGAGAAACTGCCGCGCATAGGCCGACAGGCTTTCGACATAGCGCCGCTGGCCTTCGGCATAGATCGTGTCAAAGGCCAGCGAGGATTTGCCCGACCCCGACAGCCCGGTGATCACCACCAAGCGGTCGCGCGGAATATCGACATCCACGTTCTTGAGGTTATGCTCGCGCGCGCCGCGCACCTCGATGAACTTCTGTTCCGCCACAACCCACCTCGCCTGGCCCCACCTCGCCTGAAGCGACAGAGATAGTGGCAAATCGCGGGCTTTCCAACCGGAAAGTGTGAACGAATGGTGAACTTTTGCCCGGGTCGGCAATTCTTCTGTGGATGCTCTTTACACATTCCTTTATTGGAATATATAAGAAGGCAATCAACCTGAAAGGTCCCGACATGTTCAATTTCCTGCGCCCGGCATCCGCCACCCCGAAACTGACGGCTGCCGAAGCTGTCGCCAAGGCCAGGACCGGCGCTGTCACCGTGATCGACGTCCGCGAAGCCTCCGAGCTTGCCGCCTCGGGCCGGGCCAAGGGGGCGCTGCACATCCCCTTGGCGCTGATCCCGCTCAAGGCCGACCCCAAGGCCCCGGACTGCGCCAAGGGGCTTGACCTTCACAAGCCGGTTGCGGTCTATTGCGCCTCGGGGATGCGGTCAGGCTCGGCTGTGCAGGCGCTGAAGAAGCTGGGCTATGACGCGCATAACATTGGCACAATCCGCGATTGGGCCAAGGCGGGCGGTCAGATCACCCGCTGATCCGGCGCGCCGCCAGACTCTGGTGCAGGGCAATTCCCAACAGGGAAAAGCCGATCAGAAACCCGGCCAGCCCGGTTCGCGGTCACACCTTGCATTTTCGGCAAGTCATGCGTATCTCTCTCCTTTCGTGGCACGGTGAAGGGACCCTCCAATGGCAACGACTATGTATTTTGAGCAAGCAGTGAAGGACCAAGGTGGCGAGCACGTCATGGATGTGGAGTTTGGTCGGTCGTCCTTTTATTCCGGCAGTCCTTTGAATGGCGGTCGTACGGGTGAGGACAGCATCTATCTCACCGTCAACGGCAAAACCGTGATCATGGATCGCGCTACGGCAAAGAGCTTTGTGGAGGCTGCAATCTCTGTTGGCCACTACCACGGTCTTATCGACTAATCTAATCCCGCATTCCCCAAGCAGCCTGCTGATTTCGCTGGCTTGATTGCGATTTGCGGTCTATTGCGCCTCGGGGATGCGGTCAGGGCTGGCAGTGCAGGCGCTGAAGAAGCTGGGCTATGACGCGCATAACATTGGCACAATCCGCGATTGGGCCAAGGCGGGCGGTCAGATCACCCGCTGATCCGGCGCGCCGCCAGACTCTGGTGCAGGGCAATTCCCCGCCGGGAAAGGGCGATCAGAAACGCTGCGCATTTCATCTTTTCATAACTATCCCAGGGGGGTTTGGGGGGCTGGCCCCCCAATTCTCAAATATGCAGCGCGCGCCCATAGGCGTCCAGCACCGATTCGTGCATCATCTCGGACAAGGTCGGATGCGGGAAGATGGTGTTCATCAGGTCCTGCTCGGTCGCCTCCAACTGCCGCCCGATGACATAGCCCTGAATCAGTTCGGTCACTTCCGCGCCGATCATATGGGCCCCCAGCAACTCGCCCGTCCTAGCGTCAAACACGGTCTTGACCATGCCCTCGACCTCGCCCAAGGCAATCGCCTTGCCGTTGCCGATGAAGGGAAAGCGTCCGACCTTCACCGCAAACCCGGCCTCTATCGCCTGTGCCTCGGTCATGCCGACGCTGGCAATCTGCGGCTGGCAATAGGTGCAACCGGCAATCGAACCGGGCTTGATCGGGTGGGGATGGCGGCCCGCGATCAGTTCGGCCACCATGACGCCCTCATGGCTGGCCTTGTGCGCCAGCCACGGCCCGCCCGCGATGTCACCCACGGCGAAAAGCCCGGCAACCCCGGTGCGGCAGTAGTCATCGGTCACGATATGGCTGCGGTCGATCTTGACGCCCAAAGCCTCCAGCCCAAGGTTTTCAAAATTGCCGATGATGCCGACGGCGGAAATCACGGTGTCGAAGTCCTGCGTCACCAAGCCTGCGGCACTTTCCAGATGGGCCACGACGCGGCCCTTTGAGCGGTCCAGCTGCTTGACCGTGGTTCTCTCCAGGATTTTCATGCCTTGCTTGACGAAAGATTTCCTGGCGAAAGCCGAGATTTCAGAATCCTCGAGTGGCAGAACCCGGTCCAGCACTTCAACAACCGTGGTATCGGCGCCCAAAGTGTTGAAAAACGAGGCAAATTCGATGCCGATGGCACCCGAGCCGATCACCAGCAGCTTTTTCGGCATCCGCTTGGCCAAGAGGGCGTGGCGATAGGTCCAGACGAGGTCGCCGTCCGCCTCCAGCTCCGGCAGTTCGCGCGCACGCGCACCGGTGGCAAGGATGATCGACTTGGCGGTCAGTTCCGCGCTGCCCTGATCATTCTTGACCGCCACGACGCCCGGCTTCGGCAGCGTCGCCGCCCCCATGAAAACACTGACCTTGTTTTTCTTCATCAGATGGCCGATGCCGCCCGACAATTGCCCGGCCACAGCGCGCGACCGCGCCACCACGGCCTCAAGGTCAAAGGCAGCACCAGTGACCGACAGGCCGAAGTCCTTGGCGCGGCTCATCAGGTGAAAGACCTCGGCGCTGCGCAACAGCGCCTTGGTCGGGATGCAGCCCCAGTTCAGACAGATGCCGCCCAGCGACTCACGCTCGACAATGGCCACCTTGAGGCCCAACTGGCTGGCCCTTATGGCCGCCACATAGCCGCCCGGTCCGGCACCGATCACGATCACGTCAAAGCTCTGGCTCGCCATGTTTTCCTCCAAACTGCTTTTCGTAGCCCTATGCGCCGCCTGCTTGGCTGGCGCGCAGGGCGCCTACCACCGACATATAGCCGCCTTCGGACAGAAACTGCGCCTCGGCTGCGGTGTTGTCCCGGCCAAGAGCCGCATTGCGATAGGGAAAGCGGCCAAAGCGTTCGATCACCTGCAGATGCGCGCGGGCATGCAGCGACCTCTCGGCGTCAGGACTGCTGCCTTGCGACAGATATTGCACCGACAGGGCCTGATCCGCCGCAGCTTCGGAATGTTCAAAGGGCATATAGAAGAAATGCCGCTCCGGCCCCTGCACCTGCATATCCCAGCCCGCAGCAATCGCGCGGCGCGCCGTGGCCAGCGCCAGGGGATCGGTGGCAAAGGCCGCAGCCCGGTCGCGGTGCATGTTGCGCGCCAACTGATCGCACAGCACGATCAGCGCCAGCGACCCCGCCGCCCCCTCGCCCCAATGATCCAGCCCGCCATCCCGCGCGGCCTGCCACAAGTCGGCAAACCGGGCGCTGATGTCGGCGTCCAGCGCCGCACCCCCGGCATACCAGCCATCCGGGCCAACCTCGCGCAGCCAATAGTCCAACACTTCCACCGGATCCGACATGACACCTCCAACAAAATTGCAACCTGACAGGGATTGCCGCCCCCCGCAACCTCAGCAGCGGGCAACCTCAGCGCCCCGCAACCTCAGCGCCGGCCGTCCTTCTCCAACACCGCGCCCACCGCCAGCGACGAGGCGGTCGGTATCAGGCCGGAATACTGGCCCTGCTCCAGCGGAGCCGCGCGCTGCGCCATCCGCCAGGCGGCATAGAAGGCAAGGGCGGCGAACAACAGGCACAGGAACAGGAAATAGCCCGGCGCGCCGACCATCTCCATCAACCAGCCAGAGGCCAGCGGCCCGAAGATCGCGCCAAAGCCGTTCAAGAAGATCAGCCTGGCGCTGGCCGAGGGCATTTCTTCTTTGGCCAGAAAGTCGTTGGTGTGGGCAATCAGCAGCGAATACAACGGGTTGATCGTGCCCCCCAGCAGCAGCGCCACCACAAGGATCAGCGTGAAGGGCATCTTGATCAGCGTCGCCAC
>JBCKXH010000093.1:0-10290 GCA_038921555.1 Paracoccaceae bacterium | reverse complement strand
GATGAAATCCGGGCTGCCGTTCAAGGGGCGTGATTCTGTGGAGCGCCAGGTTTCGGGCGGGGTCGGCAAGCGGCTGGCGACGTTTACCGTGGAGGATCCCGAGGTGATTTTGCTGGGCCGCGAGACGATTTATCGCGATGGCGAGCGGGTCGGCTGGCTGTCCTCGGGCGGCTTCGGGCACAGCCTGGGGCTGCCGGTCGGGATGGGGTATGTGCGGGCTGTGGGGGTGGATCAGGCCTATCTGAAGGCGGGGGTTTGGGAGTTGGAGGTCGCCTCGGAACGGGTTCCGGCGCTGGCGACCTTCGAGGCGCTGTATGATCCGAAGGGGGAGCGGGTGAAGGGGTGATCGCACGCGCGCGATATGGGGTAAGGGGTTGATATGGATGGGGAATAATTGTGGCGTTCAGGAGGTGTTAACTATGTTTGGCGGTCCGGTGGGGTGATCCCCCCCGGCACCAGATCAATGACAGCAGAAATCTTTCTGTTTGAAGGATGATCGGCAGGATCGGTCGGAATAGGTGTTTTTCTCCATTGAGTATTGCTTGGTCACCCCAATCGTTTGTGTTGCCAGGCGAACCGCCCCGGCTTTGCCGGAGGGTAAAACTCTCAGAGGATTGCCCATTATGTGTCGCGCCCTGGGTGGCGGTTGTTCTGGGTTGTGACGAAGGATCGGTGCGTCTGTTCGGGGTTCCGTCACGCTGGACGGCCCCTTATCGGGGGATGCCGTATTGCAGGAGCAGCGCCAGACACCGCGCGGCAGGCGGGCTGGGGCCATATCGCGCTCCCAAACAGCAACGGCATTGCGCCGGACGCCGAACATCTCGGCAAGCTGGGTCTGCGTCAGGCCGAGGGTCCCCCGGCCTGCGCGAAACTCTGGGCCGGTCATTGTGCCTCCTCAATCTATGCGCGGCATTCAGCCCCGATAGCCGGCCACGATCTGCAACACCAACGATCGCGCCTTCATGGGCGACAATCTGCGCCGCAGAACGGCCAATGCCCGAACCAGCGCCGGTTGCAATGGCAACACGGTCTTGCAAGAACATCTGGAGCCTCCTTCTTTTCTGAACCAAGCAAACTCCGGCGGCAAAATTTATGCAGGTTCGGTCATGAACTGATTGACATGGAAACCTGAGGAGGGTCCAATTCCCCCTTGGGGGACTGAACCATGAGCGAAACATCGCGTCCAAACCGCTGGCAACGCTTTGCCGAATGGGACGAACGCCCGCTGCGGTTGGATAGGTTCGCCAGGGAAGATCCGGCAAACGGCTTTTCCGCCTTTCGCAGCCCGCATGACCCCAAACCGGGCATCGCGCTAAGTGCGGGCAAGATCGCCGCCATGGACGGCGTTCTGGCGCATGACTTCGACATGATCGACGCCTTCATCGCGGCACATCACCTTGACCGCCGGGTTGTCGAAGAGGCGATGGCAATTCCGTCGGAAACCCTGGCGCGAATGCTGGTTGACATGAACGTGCCGCGCAGCGAATTGGTGCGGCTGGCGCATGGCTTGACGCCCGCCAAGCTGGCCGATGTGGTATCAAAGCTGAATGCGCTGGAGATTGCATTCGCCTATTCGAAAATGCGCGCCCGCAAGACGCCGGGCAATCAGGCGCATGTGACCAATGCAAAGGACGACCCGCTGCAACTGGCCGCCGATGCCGCAGTGGCAGTGGCTTACGGCTTTGACGAGGTGGAAACCACCACGCGGGTGGCGCGCAATGCGTGGTCGAACGCGGTGGCTTGTGCGGTTGGGGCGGCGGTAGGGCGCTGGGGTGTGCTGTTTCAGTGCTCGTCCGAAGAGGCCGAAGAGCTGCGCATCGGCATGGCTGGCTTCACCTCCTACGCCGAAACCGTGTCGGTCTATGGCACCGAGAAAAGCTTTACGGATGGCGACGATACGCCATGGTCAAAGGGGTTTTTGGCCGCCGCCTATGCCTCACGCGGGATCAAGATGCGCTGCACCTCGGGGGCGGGTTCCGAGCTTCTGATGGGGTTTCACCAGTCGCAAACCTTGCTTTACCTTGAGGCGCGCTGCCTGTGCCTGCAACGCGGCATGGGGGTTCAGGGCACCCAGAACGGTGGCATCGACGGCGCGGCTTTGACTGCCACCATGCCGGGGGGGGTGCGCGAGTTGATGGCGGAAAACCTGATTGCGGTCTGGCTGGATCTGGAATGCGCCAGCGGCAATGACGCGCGGTCGTCGGAGTCGGAAATCCGGATCGGGGCAAAGATTCTGCCCTATCTGATCGCTGGGTCTGACCTGATCTGTTCGGGGTTTGGCTCGATTCTGGCCTATGACAACTCTTTCAACCCATCGCTGTTCAACGCCGAAGAGATGGAGGACTACCTTGTTCTGCAACGCGATTTCGAGGCCGATGGCGGGCTGACGCCCTTGGCAGAACATCGCGCGCTGGACTTGCGGGTGCGGGCGGTCGATGCGATTTCGGCAGTGTTTGAGGAACTTGGGCTGGGCCATCCCAGCCAAGACATGAAGGCCTCGGTGGTGATGGCCTCGGGGTCGGATGATACGCGCAGCTATTCCCCCGGCGAGGTCGCGGCGATATCAGCCGCCATTCAAGGCCGCGACATCACGGTGATTGATGTGATCAGAGCCTTGGCTAGGCGCGGCTTTGCCTGCGAGGCGCAGAACCTGCTGAACGTCGTGAAGCTGCGGGTTTCAGGCGACTATTTGCAGACTTCTGCGATGGTGCGTGGCGGGCGTGTCCTATCCGCGATCAACGATCCGAACGATTATCAGGGCCCCGGATCGGGTTACCGGATGACAGAGGCCCGTCGTCAGGACATCAACGACATCCGCGATGTGCTGGACCAGGACGTGGTCTTGCGTGCCGAGGCAGAACACCAGGCAGGCGAGGCCGCGCGCATCGCCTATCCGGTCGCGGGCCCCGCCCTGCAAGGTGCTGGTGCCGATGAGGTGGTGATCGGCATCAGCCCGGCTTTTGGCTTGAAGCTGTTTCAGACCACCGCCGGGCACAAATTGTCCGAGGTGCTGCGGGTGCTTGTGCAAGGCATCGAAAGCCGGGGTTTGCGCGCGCGGGTGGTGCGGTTTCGCCATACTGCCGACACCTCGTTTCTGGGCCTTTCAGCGGCGCGGCTGTCGGGGTCCGGTATCGGCATCGGCATTCAGGCCAAAGGCACGGCGGTGATCCACTCGGCCGCAAGGCTGCCGCATAACAATCTGGAATTGTTCTCAAACGCGCCAATCACCAGTCTGGAGCATTATGCCGGTTTTGCTCGCAACGCCGCTGCCTATGCTTTGGGCGAGGCACCCGAACCGATCATGGTGCCGACGCGCGGCGAGGGGATGGGATCGCGCTATCACGCAAGGGTCGCGCTGATCTACGCCATCGAAACCGGGCTGATCGAAGAAGGTGCGGCACCGGAAGAAATTCGACTGAAGTTCTTGGAGGGCAAGCGATGAAAGGCTTGGGAGTGGCGGATTATCCGCTGGCCGAAACCCGCGCCGACCAGATCCGCGGCAAGCGCGGCGTGGCGTTGAACGACATCACTTTGGCTGCGGTGATGGCGGGCGTAGTGACGATGGAGGATTTGCAGATCACGCCGGGGGCGCTGCAAGATCAGGCCGAGGTGGCCGATGACGCCGGTCGCCCAACGCTGGGGTTGAACTTTCGCCGCGCGGCCGAACTGGTGGCCGTGCCGCAAGACCTCATCATGTCCACCTATGAACTGCTGCGCCCCGGGCGGGCCAAGAAGATGCAAGAGCTTGTGGACCGCGCCGCCCTGCTGCGCGAGCAATACCATGCGCCGTTGATCGCCGATTTCATCCTTGAAGCAGCACAGGTCTATGAAAAGCGTGGCGTGTTCACCTACAGATTTTGAGGCAAGCATGGGCTGGAAAACGTCCTTTCGGTCGATCTGTTTTGCAAACGCACACGAACCGGAAACTGTTTCGTCCCGGAGGTTTGCATTGACGCACCGTCTTCCGCTCCGGCGAGGAGTTGGAAGCGGCGCGCCCTGAATGGCGACTAACTGGCGGACCTGCCGCGTCGCGTGGCAAGGATCAGGCCGTAGCCGCCAATGAGAAGAACGACGGCAGCGATGGTTGACACGGTGCCCAGCACCGGAACCCCCGGCGTGTAGCCCGCCACCATCTTGGCATAAAGGTATTCCGGCACCGTGGTATCGGCCCCGGTGGTGAACAGCGACAGCGGGAAATTGCCCCAGGACAGCAGGAATGCGAACAGCGCGCCAGAGAACAGTCCGGGGAACAGCACCGGCAGCGTCACCTCCCGCAGCACCTGCCAGCGCGAGGCACCGAGGTCGAAGGCCGCCTCTTCCAGTGCCGGATCAAAGCTGTAGACCTGAATCGAAATCACCAGCGTCACCACTGGCACGATCCACACCAGGTGGGCGAAGACCGCCGTCTGCCACGACAGCGGCAGCCCAAGCGTATTGAACCATAACAAGAGGGCAAGACCCAGCACAGATTGCGGAAAGAAGATCGGCAGCAGGATCAGCTTTTGATAGATGGACCGCCCCTTCCAGTCATGGCGCGCGAAGGCCAATGCCCCGAAGAAGGCGATGGTGACGGCGATCACCGTCACGCAGAGCGCAATCGAGACCGAGGTTGACAGCAACTGCCGGATTTCAATCGAGCTGAAGGTCTTCTGCCACCACTCGATCCCCCATTTCGCGATCGGGAACTGGAAATACCGGCTGGCGGTGAAGGAGGCGAGCATGATGCAGAGCGTCGGCAAGTAGAGAAAGACGATGACGGCGAGGGTCCAGGAGGTGATCATTGCATGACGCTGGCGCTGGGCGCGGGATTTCATTGCTATCTCCGCCCGAGAAAACTGTCGAGATCGAACCGGCGCAGCGCCAGCAAGACCGGCACCCCGACCACCAGCATCAAGAGGACCGAGAGGGCGGCCCCCTGCGGCCAGTTCTGCGCATAGGTGAAGGCGATCTCGATATCATGGGCAATCGGGATGACCTGCTGCCCGCCCATCACCTTGGCCTCGGCGATCGCCCCGACCGCCAGCACGAAGCTGAGCAGAAAGCCGATCACCACGCCCGGCATCGACAATGGCAATTCCACTTCCCGGAAGACCTGCCAGCGCGAAGCCCCAAGATCGAAGGCCGCTTCGCGGGTCTCTTCGGGCACCATGCTGATGCCGAGCGTCAAGGGGAACAGCATGAAGGGCAGATAGACATAGACCATGCCGAGAATGATCGCGGGCAGGGTGAACAAGATGCTCTCAAGCTCCAGCCCGAACATCGACTTCAGGCTGCCCAGCAAGACACCGTTCTTGATCAGGAACAACACCCAGCCATAGAGCCGGATATTCTCGGAGACGAACAGCGGTATGACGAACAGCAGCGTCAGCAACATCGCCCATTTGCCGAAAACCCGCACCAGCCCGTAGGCGACCGGATAGCAGATCAGCGCCAAGAGGACGACGGTGACCACGGCCAATCCGAGCGACCACAGGAAGGAGATGTAACTCGTGCTCTGGAAGATGGTGCGGTAGTTCTCCAGCGTCGGGACGCCCGCGAAGGAAAAGCTGCGCGGCGGCATGAAGCTGAACCAGATGACGGCGATCAGCGGCGCGGCAAATCCTGCAATCAGCAAGAGCAGCACCGGGATCGACGATCTTTCGCCTTGGCCCAAACCCATGATCTCAGTCCCTGACCAGAATGGCGTCTTGCCGATCCCAGCCGATGGTCACTTCATCATCGAGCTTGCCGGTGAAGGCCTGCTGACGCAGCTTCTCGACGGCGAAGACGTTGTCGCCGACGCGGACCTGATACTGGATGCGCGATCCGAGCACATATTCATTGTAGAGCCGTCCGGTCACGGCATTGTCGGCCGCGGTGGCCTCGTCCAGAAAACGCATGAATTCCGGACGGATCACCAGATAGCCTTCGCTGAAGCCCGGCGGGATCGGCGGGGCCAGCAGGCGCGCGCCGGTCTCGCGCGAAAGCAACAGCCCATCCTTGCCGAGCGACACCGCAAGAACATTCACGTCACCGACGAATTCCGACACGAATCGCGTGTTGGGCATCGAATAGATCTCGTGGGGCGTGCCGACCTGCACCAGCCTGCCCGCGCGCATGACGCCGATGCGGTCGCTCATCACCATCGCCTCTTCCAGCGAGTGGGTGATGTAGACGAAGGTCTTCTTGGTCTCGCGGTGGATATCCTTCAATTCCTTTTCGAGCGACTTGCGCAGCTTGTAATCGATCGCCGAGAGCGGTTCGTCGAAGAACAGAATCTGCGGATCATAGGCCAGGGCGCGGGCCAGCGCCACGCGCTGGCGTTCGCCGCCCGAGCATTTCAGGACATTCTTGTCGTAGTAGGCCTGCGGCAGGCGCAGGAGGTCCATCAGTTGCAGCGCACGCAGTTTGCGCTTGTCCGGCGCTTCACCGCGCATCTTCAGCGAAAACTCGATGTTCTGTCCGACGCTGCGGTGGGGAAACAGCGCCAGCGACTGGAACACCATGCAGGTCGGCCGCTTGTTGGCGGGCAGATCGTTGATCCGGGTGCCCCGCAGCAGAATGTCGCCGCTGGTCGGCGTGTCCATGCCGGCCAGCATTCGCAGCAAGGTGGTCTTGCCGGAGCCTGATGGTCCGACGATGGTGAAGAACTCGCCCTCGGCGATTTCCAGATTGATCGAATCCACCGCCGCAAGGGATCCGAACAGCTTGCTGACCGATATCAGGCTCAGAATTCCATGCACTTCCGCCATGTTCGGCACAGACTTTCTTCCAATGCAGAGCTCCTGCGGTCGGTCTCCGGGGCTGCCGGACTATGCGGGGTCTCAGCCGCCAGAGGCCTCGCGCTTGGCTGCCGTCATGAGGTCGAGCAACTTGTCGTAGTCCGGCACGATGTCATATTCGACCGAACCCGCCATTTCCTCCTCAAGACTGTCCCACTGGATCGCATCAAGATCTTCCTTGGTGAAGAGATTGAAGCAATCGGGATTGCCCATCTGCGACACCGGATTGAAAGTGCCTTCGGCAAAGGCCACCTTATAGGACATTTCCGGCGACTGGACATATTCGAGGAATTGTTCCGCCAGCGGGGAAAGCTGCGGGTTGTTGACCAGCGAGGTGATTTCGATCCAGGCGATGCCGCCCTTGCCGCCCGCCATCGGCCCCGATTTCGGCGTGATGCCGCGAATTTCCGGATGGCCGTCGGCGCGCGCCGGCGAGGCGGAATAGGTGCCGCCCGTCAGGTGAAAGTCGATCTCGCCTGAAATCAGCGACTGGTTCATGGTGGCGATGTCGCCGACCACCCTAGCACCCTTGAACACCCGACTGGCGGCATCGGCGAATTTCGCCAGCTCGTCATCACCATGCACCTTGAACGGATCGAAGCCCGCGATGCAGCAGATGCCGAAGACGTTCCAATCGTCGGATTCGAGGACGCCATACTTGCCCGCATTGGCCGGATCGTTCCACAGGTTCCAGCCCTGATCCTCGGCGGCGGCGCGGCTGACCTTGTCGGTGTTGACCACAAAGCTGTAGGGACCGAAACGCTGGGCCATGCCGATCAACTGTTCGCCACTCTCGTCCAGCGCCCAGCGGTAGGGCGGCTTGAAGGCCGGCAGCATCTTGTCGAAATAGGGCTCGAACCGCGCCCGGTCGAGCGGCTTGATCAGGTTCTCGGGCAGCATCACCTTGCGGGCCCAGGGGTTGTTGACGTTGATCAGATCCCAGACATTGGTTTCGCCCGCGCGCAGGCGGTTGATCATGGTCGGATCATTGGTGAGCGATTCGGCCTTGACCGTCGCACCGGTCAAGATGCGGAAGGGATCGAGCACCTGCGCCGAATTGTAACCCTCCCAGCACAGGATGTTGAGTTCCAATTCGCGGGCTGCATGTGCAGCCCCCGGCATCAGGCTGCCTGCGCCTGAAGCTGCGGCGGCCCAGAGTGCCGACTGCTGCATGAAGTTACGGCGTGAAATCCTGCTGCTGTTGGCCATGCCACCCCCCGAATGTTGTTGCGCTGTGCCGTTCTATTGGAAGTTCCACATAGAATGCAAGCACAGATTCCAATCCGAGTAAAGTCGCGTGAATGGCTTCACGGCGATTTCTGGCGGCTATTTCAAGGCCATCATCCGAGCAAGCTCGGCGCTTGACATGACCTGGCAGTCTCGAACCTTTCGACCTTTGCCGGAACCTCGGGCTTTGCCAATGCGATCCCGGTGATCGGTCTGGTGATGATCATTTTCGGGCTGATCTGGGGCTTTGTGTTGAAAAGCATCAACCCCGAAGGCTACAAGAACAGCGGCGATATGGTGAATGACGAAGTCTGAGCCAAAGGGCCAGGTCCGCGGGGGCAGCGGCATTCCGTTGCCCCTTTTCAAGCAGGGAGTATGACATGTCTCATTCGATCAAGGACCGCGTCGTTGTCGTGACCGGCGGTTCCAAGGGCATCGGCCGCGGTATTGCGCAGGTCTTTGCCCACGCGGGCGCCAAGGTGGCGATTCTGGCGCGCCATGAGGATCAGGCTGCGGCCGCGGCTGCGGCCATCGGCCATGGTGCGATTGGCCTTGCCGGGGATGTGACCTCGGGTGCCAGCCTCGTTGCGGGCTTTGCCGAAGTGGCAAGGCGGCTTGGCAATATCGACGTGCTGTGCGCCAATGCCGGGGTTTTCCCATCGGCCCGGCTGGAAACCATGACCGAGGCTGAATGGGATCATGTCATCGACACCAACCTCAAAGGCAGCTTCCTGTCGGTGCAGGCCGCCATTCCATATCTGAAAAACTCTGATCAGGGGCGCATCGTGCTGACCTCGTCGATCACTGGCCCGATTACCGGTTTTCCGGGCTGGACGCATTATGCCGCCTCCAAGGCTGGCCAGTTGGGCTTCATGCGCACGGCGTGCATGGAACTTGCCAAATATGGCATCACGGTAAACGCTGTGTTGCCGGGCAATATCGTCACCGAAGGTCTGGCGGGCATGGGGCCCGAGTATCAGGCCTCGATGGCGGCCTCGGTGCCACTGGGGCGGCTTGGGACTGTGGCCGACATCGGCCATGCCGCGCTGTTTTTCGCGTCGAAAGAGGCCGGTTATGTGACGGGTCAGACGATTGTCGTCGATGGCGGCCAAATCCTGCCGGAAAGTCTGGACGCGCTGGCGCAGGCCTGAGGCCGACAGCCGCGCTAGATCAGGATGATGTTTGATGCAAAACATCATCCTGATCTAGCCGAATGCCGAAAGGTAGCTCTCGCACAGGCCGGTTGTGCCCTCGGTGTAGGGCAGGCCCATGTACTTGGCCAGATCGGTTTCCGAATGCGACCCGATCCAGGCCACCAGAAGCAAACGGCGCAGCATCACAAATGTCGGAATCTCGGCCTCATCGGCTTTGGACAGCTCCAGCACGCGGCGGTAGCCCTGTTTCCACGCCTCGATCAGTTCCGGCACCTGCGGTTCGTGTTCGTAAAACGACACCGGCGTTGCCGCGTCATACATGAACCAACTGAAGCCGCAGTCGTCAAAGTCGATCACCTTGACGGTCTCGCCATCGACCAGAAGATTGGCGAGACGCAGATCGCAATGGATCAGACCAAAGCGATCCTCGCTCTGCCCATAAGCACCGAGCCTTTTGCCAATCGCATCGACGGTTCGCCCGAACAGCGCCGCTTTGCCCGCATCCACCCCGATGCCATCGCGCCAGCGGCCCCAATGCGGGTTGGCCTCGCCCAGGGCGGTCTCAAAATTCCAGATCGGCCGGGTAAACACCGCAGGCCGCACCCAGGCGCGCGAATGGCGGTGCATCCGTGCGGTTGCTTCGCCAAGTATTTCGAAGGGGCGGCGCAGATCCTGACCGATGCCGGGCTCTGCCCCGCTTTCCCAATCCGACAGCACGATATGGCGCGGATTGCGCATCTTTGGATGACCGATAACCTGAATGATCTCGCCGTCGCGCCCCGGAACCGGAGCGGGCGTCACCACAATACCCGAGGCGCGCAGATCCCTGAGCCACGCCAATTCCGACGCGATCGCCGCTTTGGAATGATAACCGTCGCGGTGGATGCGCAGCGCCCATTTGCGGCCATCCGGTGCCGCGACGGCATAGGTCGCGTTTTCCGACAGGTTGATCAGATCGACCGCAAGCCCCTCGGGCAGAGCCCAGTTTCCCGTGGCACTGCGCGCGAGGTCCAGCAAGACCTGCGACTGATCCTCATGCGCCAATTGGTCAAAGTCGCTCATGCCCGCCCCCCTCAGCCTGCCCGCCCCTTGATCGAGATCAGAACCCGTTCGATCTCGGCCAGCCCGGTTTCCAAAACATACAGCGT
>JBCKXH010000092.1:0-10366 GCA_038921555.1 Paracoccaceae bacterium | reverse complement strand
CTGCGGCTTGGCACCTTCGGGCAATCAGACCGGGCGACCTGCCACAGGCAGGTCGCACATCCGGTCCTCTGCGCAGACCCCGCCGTGGCACTGGCTGCGATCAAAAGCGACGCGCTCTAACTGGTCCGTATCGGGTCGCGCAGCAGCCGCAAGCCGTTCAGGACCACCAGCAGAGTGCCGCCCTCATGGCCGATCACGACCAGCGGCAAGGGCAGATCAAAGAACAATCCGCCGACGACCAGCACCAGCATGGCGCCAATGGCAAAGGTCAGGTTTTGCCGGATTACCGCCGCCGTCCGCCGCGCCAGGCGGTGCGCCAGCGCCAGCCGCCCCATGTCGTCCGACAACAGCGCCACCTCGGCCGCCTGCAACGCCACCTCGCTGCCCGCAACACCCATGGCGATGCCGACATCGGCCCGCGCCAGCGCGCCCGCGTCATTCACCCCGTCCCCGACAAAGGCCACCCTTCCCTTCGCCGCCAATTCGCCGACCAGCCGCACTTTGTCGGCGGGCAACAGCCCGGCGTGAATCTCATCCGGCGCAAAACCCAAACCCTGCCCGATCCGCAAGGCGACCTCGCGCCGGTCGCCCGTCATCATCACGATCCGCCCGACCCCGGTTGCGCGCAGCGCCGCAATCCCCGCCTGCGCCGTCAGGCGCGGCGCATCCGCCACCGTCACCGCCCCCAGCAGCCGCGCGCCACGCCCCAGATACACCACCGTCTCGGCGCGCTCGGCCAGACGCGCCACTAGGCCCGCATCCGCCGCCATCCGCGCCACCATCCGCAGATTGCCGGCCCACAGCACCCCCGCGCCGTCCCGCCCGGTGATCCCCTCGCCGGGCCAGGCCTGCACCTCCACCACCGCAACCGGCACCACCTGCAGCACCTGCGCATAGCGCTGCACCGCAGCCGCGATGTGATGCTCCGATTGCGCCTCGATCCCGGCCAGCAGCGCCAGCACCTCCGCCTCGGTCCCCGCCACCGCCAGCAGCCCGGTGAGCTCGGCCCGCCCGGTCGTCAGCGTTCCGGTCTTGTCAAAGGCGACGGTCCTGACCTCGGCCAGCATCTCCAGCGCCGCCCCACCCTTGAACAGCACCCCGCCCCGCGCCGCCGAGGACAAGGCCGACAGGATCGCCGCCGGAACCGAGATCACCACCGCACAGGGACTGGCCGCCACCAGCACCGTCGCCGCCCGGTACAGCGCCGCGTCCAGCGTCCAGCCCAATCCCAGCAGCGCCCCGAACACCGCGACCGAGCCCACCAGCACCAAAACGGTGTAGCGCGCCCCGAACCACTCCGAAAAGCGCTCCGACGGTGCCCGTGTCGCCTGCGCCTCGGTGACCAGCCGGATCATGCGCGCCACCGTGCTGTCAGCCAAGGGCCGGAGTACCGCCATCGTCAGCACGCCATGCAGGTTTACCGTCGCCTCGTGCAACAGATCGCCCTTGGCCTTGGTCACCGGCATGGCCTCGCCGGTGATCGTGCTTTCGTCGACCTCGCCGGTCCCGTCCATGACGCGGCCATCGACCGGCACCCTTGCGCCGGGCCGCAGCACCAGCCGGTCACCGACAGCCAGGGCCGCCACCGCCACCACTTCGGTGCTGCCATCGGGCATCAAGCGCAGCGCGTGGTCGGGCCGCAGCGCCATCAGCGCCTCGACCGCCCGCCGTGCCTGCCCCATCGCCCGATGCTCCAGCGTGCCCGACAGCGAGAACAGCGCCAACAGCACCGCCCCCTCCAGCGCAGCACCAACCCAGGCCGCCGCCCCGGCCGCAATCACCATCAGCAGGTCGATGGCCAGCCGCCCGCGCCCGAACAGCGCCTTCAGCGCCACCCAGGCCGCCGGAACCCCGCCCGCCAGAAAGGCCAGCACCAGTCCGCCCTGCACCGCGGGCAGCGGCAGCGGCAGCACAAAGCGGTCGACCAGCGCCACCGCCAACCCCAGCACGGTCAGCATGGTCAGCGCGACACCGGGGTCTTGGTCATGGCTGTGGTCCCTGCCCGGGTGGTCCCTGCCCGCGTGGTCTCCGCTGGTGCGGGCATGACCGTGATCAGACATGAAAGGTCTCCCTTCGCGCCACCCTTCAACAATCCACTGTCCGGCACAAGCCAAACACCCCCTTGGCAAGCGCGTCTCTACCGGGCACCATGGCGCAGCCCGGCCAGATCAGGATGATGCTTGATCGAAAACAGCATCCCGATCTTGTTTCTTGGTGGTCGCCGGATCATTAAAAAAAACCGGCAACCACTTTTCCTCATCACGCTCCAGGAGACTGCCATGGACCTCGCCATCAAAGACAAACTCGTCATCGTCACCGGCGGTGGGGCAGGCATTGGCGCCGCCATTTCCGAAACTCTGGCTGCCGAAGGTGCCGTGCCGGTCATCCTCGCCCGCAGCACACCCGACCCGACGTTCCTAGCCCGCCTGACCGCCCTCAGCCCGCGTGCGGGCTGGGTGCGGGCCGATCTGTCACAAGACGCCGACTGCGCCGCCGCCGTGGCCGAGGTGCAATCGACATGGGGCCGCATCTACGGCCTAGTGAACAACGCCGGGCGCAACGACAGCCTTGGCCTCGACGCCGGGCCGCAGGCCTTCCGCGCCTCGCTCGACCAGAATCTGGTGCATTATTACACAATGCTTCACCTGCTGCAGGAAGACATCAAGGCCGAATGCGGCGCCGTGGTGAACATTTCCTCCAAGACCGCGGTGACCGGTCAGGGCCAGACCTCGGCCTATGTCGCCGCCAAAGCCGCCCAGCTTGGCCTGACCCGCGAATGGGCCGCCGCCCTGGCACCCTGGGGCGTGCGGGTCAATGCCGTGATCCCGGCCGAAGTGATGACGCCGATGTATGCCCAATGGCTCAAGACATTCGACGATCCCGCCGCCCAGCTTGCCACCATCACCGCCCGGATTCCGCTGGGCCAACGGATGACCCACGACCATGAAATCGCCGCTGCCGTGGTCTTTGCCCTGTCGCCCCGCTCGGCCCATACCACCGGCCAATGGCTCTATGTTGACGGCGGCTATACCCATCTCGACCGCGCTCTCACGCCCTGAGGCCCCGACTTACCCCCCCCGACTTACCCTTTGCCAAATACTCCCGCCGGAGGCTGCCAACGCTGATGCGGCTCACCCCGGGCAGCGGAAAATGATCAAGGCCCCCCCGGAATGGCCCCGCGACAATTCCTAATTTTTGATTAACAAATATCTATAATACATTGTTTATGCGTGATAAAACACGATATCGCGCAAAACGACATCGCGTGACACGGCGTCGGATTGCCCCGCAAGGCAGCGACCGCAGGTCTTGCCCCCCCGGCTTTCAAAACCGCGATCGCCGCGAAGATTTCCCTTGACCCCGCCCGCCTGCCTGTCAAAACCCCGATCACATGGCCAGCCCCGTCCTCTCCATCGACCTCGACGCAATCGCGACCAACTGGCGCGCCCTTGACCGTGCCTCGGCGTCAGGGGTGCAGACCGCAGGCGTGGTCAAGGCCGACGCCTACGGCCTTGGCCTCGGCCCGGTCGTGCAATGCCTCGCCCGGGCCGGGGCGCGGCGCTTCTTTGTCGCCACCGCGGATGAGGGTGCCGACACCCGCGTAGCCCTTGGCCAAGGGCCGCAGATCAACCTCCTGTCCGGCCATATGACGGGCGACACCGCCCTGATCCGCGACTGCGACCTGACGCCCATGCTGAACTCGCTCGATCAGGTCACCCGCCATCTTGAAGTGCTGCCCGGCCATGCCTTCGGCGTCCAACTGGATACCGGCATGAACCGCCTCGGCATGGCAGAGGCCGAATGGGAGTCCATAGCCCCCTTCGTCCTCGATGCCGGGCCAGAGCTGCTGATGTCCCACCTCGCCTGCGCCGATGATCCCGATCACGGGCTGAACGAGGTGCAACTGGCCAACTTCCACGCCATGACCGATGGCACCAGCCTGCCGCGTTCTTTGGCCGCAACCGGCGGCATCCTGCTTGGCCCGGCCTATCACTTTGACCTCACCCGCCCCGGCATCGGCCTTTACGGTGGCCGGCCCTACGAGGGTGCCGCCCGGGTCGTCTCGCTGTCCCTGCCGGTCATCCAGACCCGCCTTGTCGCGGCCGGGGAACCGGTCGGCTATAGCTGCACCTGGACCGCCGGACGCCCCTCGCTGATTGCCACCGTTCAGGGCGGCTATGCCGACGGCTTCCTGCGCAGCCTTTCCAATGTCGCCCTGCTGTGGGCGGGCGAAGATCCCTGCCCGGTGGTTGGTCGCATCTCGATGGACCTGATCACCGTCGATGTGACCGATCTTGCCACGGTGCCCGACAGCCTTGCCCTGTTGGGCCCGATGCAAAGCGTCGATCAGCTGGCCGATACTGCCGGCACCATCGGCTACGAGATCCTCACCGGCCTCGGCCCCCGCCTGAAACGCAGGTATCTGGAGACGCTGCGGTGATCCTGACCCGCCTCCTCGCCGCCATCGGTCGCCCGGTTCTGGCCGCCCTCGCCGCCTTTGGCCGCGTCACGCTCTTTGCTCTGCAAGTGCTGCGCCACCTCGTCACCCCGCCCTTCTACCTGCGTGAATTCGGCGCGGCCCTGTTGCAGATCGGCTGGTTCTCGCTGCCTGTCGTCGGCATGACCGCCCTTTTCACCGGCGGAGCCCTCGCCTTGCAAATCTATTCCGGCGGCTCGCGCTTCAACGCCGAAGCCGTGGTGCCGCAGATCGTCGCCATCGCCATGGCCCGCGAACTCGGGCCGGTGCTGGGTGGCCTGATGGTGGCCGCCCGCGTCGCCTCCTCGATCGCCGCCGAGATCGGCACGATGAAAGTGACCGAGCAGGTTGACGCCCTTGTCACCCTGTCGACCAATCCGATGAAATACCTTGCCGTGCCCCGCGTCCTTGCCGCCACTCTGGCGGTGCCGGTGCTGGTTGCGGTGGGTGACAGCATCGGCATCGCAGGCGGCTGGCTGGTCGGCATCTCGCGGCTGGGCTTCAACTCGGCCAGCTATCTGCAAAACACCACCGACTTTCTGGAGTTCTGGGATGTCGGCTCGGGCCTGGTGAAAGGTGCGGTGTTCGGGTTCATCGTGGCGCTGATGGGCTGCTACTTCGGCCTGAACTCGGGCCGCGGCGCGCAGGGCGTCGGGGCCGCCACCAAATCCGCCGTGGTCGCGGCCTCGGTGATGATCCTTGCGGCCAACTACGTGCTGACCGGGCTTTTTTTCACATCATGATCACCCTGAGCGAAGTTCACAAAGCCTTCGGCCCCAACCGGGTGTTGCAGGGCGTCAATCTGACCATTGAGAAGGGTCAGAGCATGGTCATCATCGGCGGCTCGGGCACCGGCAAATCGGTACTGCTGAAATCCATCCTCGGCCTGGTTATTCCCGACCGCGGCACCATCACCCTTGACGAGGTTGACGTGACCAAGACCGAGCGTGACCCCTTCCTTGCCCGCTTTGGCATGCTGTTTCAGGGCGGGGCGCTGTTTGACAGCATGCGGGTCTGGGAAAACGTCGCCTTCCGCCTGATGCGCGGGGTCCGCGCCCTGCCCAAGGATCAGGCCCGCGCGATTGCCGTCGAAAAGCTGCGCCGGGTCGGGCTGAAACCCGCAGTCGCCGATCTGTTCCCGGCTGAGTTGTCGGGCGGCATGCAGAAACGGGTGGGGCTTGCCCGCGCCATCGCCGCTGAGCCTGAGATCATCTTCTTCGATGAGCCGACCACCGGGCTGGACCCGATCATGGCCGGCGTCATCAACGCCCTGATCCGCGAGATTGTCGGCGAAATGGGGGTGACGGCGATGACCATCACGCATGACATGTCCTCGGTCCGTGCCATCGCCGACCGGGTGGCGATGCTGCATGACGGGGTCATCCAGTGGACCGGGCCGGTCGGTGAAATGGACGCCGCCGCCGACCCCTACCTGCAACAATTCATCCACGGCCGCGCCGAAGGGCCGATTGAGGCGGGGCGCTGAGATGGCACGCTGGCTGAACCTGGCTCTGCTGATCCTGTTCCCGATCGCCTGGTTCGCCCCTTTGATGCGGGCGGCCCTGTTGCCGATCTTCGGGATGGATGAAATCTCGGTCATCTCGGGGCTGCAATCCCTGTGGGGCACCGATGTCGTGCTGGCCTTGCTGGTCACTTTCCTTGCCATCTTTGCCCCCTTCCTGAAAACTCTCGGCCTCGCCCTGCTGGACTGGAACCTGCTGTCCCCCCGCCTGCTGCCCGCCCTGCAAATTCTGGGAAAGCTGGCCATGGCGGATGTCTTTCTGCTGGCGCTTTACATCGTCGTGGTGCAGGGGGTCGGCCTAGCCACGATTGAGGTTGCCTGGGGGCTTTACCTGTTTTCGGGCTGCATCCTCGCCTCGGTCCTGCTATCGGGATTTCGCGGAAAAGACCTGTGAGACAGGGGGGCTCTCACGCGTGAGAGACTATGCTAACATCTTGATATTGATATATATAGTGGTTTTTCGTTAGGCTTTCATTAACCACGATTTTGCAGGATTTCGCGGCAGGTTTCCGGTAGTGGGTCAGTTCGAAATTATGCTGCCTATTTGCCGCTGCGTTCAAGGCTACGGGTCAGAACAGGCTTTCCTGCTTGTCGCTGTCACCGACGGCCGCGGCGGATTTGACGGCATCGCCCCGCGCCATCGGCAGATCGAGCCGCTTGCCCGCCAACATCTCGGCGACCGTGATCACTTGCAGCCGATCATCCTCGCGGTTGAGCAAGGGGTGCTTGTATCTGCCCGCCGCCGCGATTTCGTCGCGCATCGCCTTGGTCGGCAAGTCCATCGTGATGAGGATGCCGAACTCGGCCTTTTCGCGCTGGCGGTCGCTGTTCAGTGTGGCCAGCGTTGCGCGGTTGGCCCCGCCCGATTTGACCTGAAAGATTGCTTTGCCGTTCTGGTCCTTGCCAATCAGGAAATAGGCAATGCCGTCAATCCCGGCGTCGGCGCCCTTCTTGTCGTTGATCCGCGCCTGGTTGTCCGAGTAAGTGAGCACCGCCCATTTCTCGAATTCCTTGCGGGTCTTGTCGTCCTTGCGGTTGGCGAGCGCGCGGGCCGATTCGATGTCGCGCGGCACGCCGTCGAGCAGGATGTCGGCCTCAATGGCGGGCCAGTCATCGGGAAATTTATCATGCAGCCGTTTGAGGATCAGCGAGATCGACTGATAGGTGATGTCGATGCCGATCCACTGGCGACCCAGCCGCTGCGCGACGGCGACGGTGGTGCCGCAGCCGCAATAGGCGTCGAGCACGGTATCGCCTTCGTTGGAGGAGGCGCGGATGATGCGGTCGAGCAGGGCTTCGGGTTTTTGGGTGGGGTAGCCAAGGCGCTCGGCTGAAGTTCTTGAAATAGCTTTGACTTCCTCGTCAGCCCAAATGTCGTGAACCCGGGGCGTTTCGGCTTCGTCGAGATACCGACGCCATGAAGGCAGACCGCTTGGGCTAAAATCAATGAAGCCCGCATCCGCCAGAAAGTCTAACCGCTCCCTGACGGTTCCAACCAAAGACTTGCCAGTTGCCGCCTCATATCTGTCCGCCAGAATATGCGGCACTGTCCAATGTCCTGTTGGCGGACGCCCACGCCACGGCTGACCGCTATCGCCAGCGGAAGGACTCGCCGCCGTCAACGGTCGGGCGACATATTTTCCTTGTTCATCAGATTTACTATACCAATCCTTGACGGTTTTCTCGTTGTGCTCAGAAAGCCGAGGTGGATTGAACGTGAAAGTATGGCCCTTCGTATAAAATAACACTCGATCTGAATTGCGGCCATATTGTTTCGCGTCAGCCTTCGCGCCTTTAAGCCGTTCCCAGACTATCTCGTTCTTGTAATCCCCGCCCTGCCCGCAGAACACCGCATCCAACACCAGCTTTAGGTAATGCGATGCCGTCGGATCGCAGTGGAGGTAGAAACTGCCGGTCGGCTTCAGCACACGGTGGATTTCGACGATCCGCAGCGTCATGGAGACGAGATAGGCGAGCAGCGAGCCGCGCTTCAGCACCTTTTCCAGCCCCCGGATCAGTTCGACCGTCTGCTCGGTCCATTTGCCCGAGTGCAGCCGTTCGATGTCGAGAATATAGGCCAGCCCCGCAATCGCCTCGTCGCCCCATTCCCAGGTATCGACGAACGCCTGCGCCTGCGCCCGGTCCTCGCTGCCCTGATTGTTGTAAATCTGGAAATAGTTGCGCTTCGAATTGAACGGCGGGTCGATGTAGCACAGATCGACGCTTTCGGGGGCAACCTTGCGGCGCAGCACATCGAGATTGTCGCCGTAAAAGAGGCGATTCTTCGGGGCGGGTTTGGCTATCTTGTCGGTCATTCTGGCAGTATGGCACCCGGCGCGCGCTCTTGCCACCAAGATTTCAACCTGACCCACTACCAGATTTCCCCTACCCCTTGCCTCACCCCCTGTTCCAAGGCATCAAGCGGCATGGCCAAATCTTCCGCCTCGTTCACCTGCACTGCCTGCGGTGCCGCCCATGGCAAATGGATCGGGCGCTGTGAGGGGTGCGGGGCGTGGAACAGCATTGTCGAGGAGGCGGCGCTGTCGGCGGGGCCGCGGGCGCTGGGCGGCAAGGGCCGCTCGATTGTGCTGAGCGATCTTGCCACGCAAGAGGCCGCACCACCAAGGGCCGCCAGCGGCATCAACGAGTTGGACCGGGTGCTGGGCGGCGGTCTGGTGGCGGCCTCGGCCATATTGGTGGGCGGCGATCCGGGGATCGGGAAATCGACGCTTCTGTTGCAGGCCGTGGCAGCTTTTGCCCGCAAGGGCCTGTCCTGCATGTATATTTCCGGCGAAGAGGCCCCGGCGCAGGTTCAGATGCGGGCGCAGCGCCTTGGCCTGTCGGATGCCAGGGTCGCCTTGGGGGCCGAGACCAACCTGCGCGACATTCTGACCACGCTGGACACCCACCGGCCCGGCCTTGTGGTGATCGACTCGATCCAGACCATGTGGCTGGACACCATTGACAGCGCCCCCGGCTCGGTTTCTCAGGTCCGCGCCGCCAGCCATGAACTGGTCACCTTCGCCAAAAAGCGTGGCGTGTCGGTCATTCTGGTCGGCCATGTCACCAAAGAGGGCCAGATCGCCGGCCCTCGGGTGATCGAACACATGGTCGATACCGTGCTGTATTTCGAAGGCGAACGCGGCCACCAGTTCCGCATCCTGCGCGCGGTCAAGAACCGCTTCGGCCCGGCGGATGAGATCGGGGTGTTCGAGATGACCGGCGACGGGCTGGCTGAGGTCACCAACCCTTCCGCCCTGTTCCTGTCGGACCGCGAAAAGGCTACCTCCGGGTCGGCGGTTTTCGCGGGCATCGAGGGCACGCGGCCGGTGCTGACCGAGATTCAGGCGCTGGTTGTCCCCTCGACCCTGGGCACCCCGCGCCGCACGGTGGTCGGCATCGACGGCGGGCGGCTGTCAACCATTCTCGCGGTGCTGGAGGCGCGCTGCGGCATCTCCTATGCCGGGCTTGATGTGTTCCTGAACGTGGCGGGCGGTATGCGCGTGTCGGAACCCGCCGCCGACCTTGCCGTGGCCGGGGCCATCCTGTCGGCCCGTGAAGATGTGGCAATTCCGCCAGACATGGTGCTTTTTGGCGAGATTAGCCTGTCTGGCGCGTTGCGTCCGGTCAGTCAGACCGAAAACCGGTTGAAAGAAGCCGAAAAACTTGGTTTCACACAGGCAATTGCGCCGACCGGGTCCAAGATCGGCCAAGCCACCGAAATGCGGCTGCGCGAGATGCCGGATCTGACCACTCTGGTCGGTGAGATGTTCGGTGCCGGTTGAGTTGCGGGCAGGCTGAGTTACGGGGCAGGCTGAGTTGCGGGCAGGCTGAGGCCTTTGGGAGAGTATGATGGACGGATTCACCCTGATCGACGGTATCGCGGCCGGTATGATCGTGCTGTCGGCGATCCTTGCCTATTCGCGCGGCTTCGTGCGCGAGGCGATGGCGATTGCGGGCTGGGTCGGGGCGGCGGCGCTGGCCTTCATCTTTGCGCCCTCGGTGCAGCCCTTGATCAAGGAAGTGCCGGTCCTCAACGATTTCCTCGCCGACAACTGCGAATTATCGATCGTGGCGGCCTTTGCCGGGGTGTTTGCCGTCGGGCTGATCGTCGCAGCACTATTCACGCCGTTGCTTTCCTCGATCATCCAGCGCTCCGCGCTGGGCGGGGTTGATCAGGGCCTGGGCTTTCTGTTCGGCGTGGCGCGCGGTGTGCTCTTGATCGCGGTGGCTTTCTTTGTCTATGACAAGGCCAGCCTGACCAATTCGGTCAAGATGATCGACGAGTCGCGCTCGGCCAAGATCTATGGCTCGTTTCAGGACAAGATCAGCGCCTCGGTGCCGGACAATGTGCCAAACTGGATCAT
>JBCKXH010000091.1:7500-10415 GCA_038921555.1 Paracoccaceae bacterium | reverse complement strand
CGCAATCAGCCTTGGGCAGCAAGACGCCCTGCAGGCGATGAAGGACTGGCACAAACGCAAACCCGAACTGTTCAAGAAACAGCCATACTACCTGACGGGATGTGACACCTAAGCGATTACCATGGAACGCGAGATAACCGCAGTCAGGCCGGACGCTGACTTTTCAAACGGAAACGGCCTCGCAGATCTGCGAGGCCGTTTGTAAATTTGTATCGTATAGAGATTACGCGTCTTTCTAGGTTTGGCGGTGACCTACTCTCCCACGTCTTAAGACGGAGTACCATTGGCGCGACGGCACTTAACGGCCGAGTTCGGGATGGGATCGGGTGTTTTGCTCGTGCTATGACCACCAAACCGAGGAAGATGCGTCATCAGTACCGGGGGGTCGCCTTCGCGTGTCCCTGTATTTGTTCCAAGTCTGTTTGTGCTACTGATTGTCCAGGCATTCCGTAGGGTGTGCATTTATTGCGCACCTTAGATGGTTGCCCATCTTGGTCATGCTTTTACTGGATCAAATCAAGCCTATCGAGCAATTAGTACCAGTCAGCTGAAAGCGTTACCGCTCTTACACCTCTGGCCTATCGACGTGGTGGTCTTCCACGGCTCTCAAGGGAGACCTTGTTTTGAAGGGGGCTTCCCGCTTAGATGCCTTCAGCGGTTATCCTGTCCGAACATAGCTACCCAGCACTACCGTTGGCACGATAACTGGTCCACCAGTGGTTCGTTCACCCCGGTCCTCTCGTACTAGGGGCAACTCTCCTCAAGTCTCCTACACCCACGGCAGATAGGGACCGAACTGTCTCACGACGTTCTAAACCCAGCTCACGTACCTCTTTAAATGGCGAACAGCCATACCCTTGGGACCTGCTCCAGCCCCAGGATGAGATGAGCCGACATCGAGGTGCCAAACGATGCCGTCGATATGGACTCTTGGGCATCATTAGCCTGTTATCCCCAGCGTACCTTTTATCCGTTGAGCGATGGCCCACCCACTTGGGACCACCGGATCACTATGACCGACTTTCGTCTCTGCTCGTCTTGTCAGACTTGCAGTCAGGCAGGCTTCTGCCATTGCACTCAACGACCGATTTCCGACCGGTCTGAGCCTACCTTCGCGCGCCTCCGTTACGATTTGGGAGGCGACCGCCCCAGTCAAACTCCCCACCATGCAAGGTCCCGGACCCGGATAACGGGCCGCGGTTAGATATCAAGATGGCGAAGGGTGGTATCTCAAGGGAGGCTCCACGAAGACTAGCGTCCCCGCTTCATAGCCTACCACCTATCCTGCACATCACAATCCTGATACCAATGCAAAGCTAGAGTAAAGGTGCATGGGGTCTTTCCGTCTAACCGCGGGAAGTCTGCATCTTGACAGACAGTTCAATTTCGCTGAGTCCACATCAGAGACAGCGGGGAGATCGTTACGCCATTCGTGCAGGTCGGAACTTACCCGACAAGGAATTTCGCTACCTTAGGACCGTTATAGTTACGGCCGCCGTTTACTGGGGCTTCAATTCAGAGCTTGCACCCCTCCTTTTAACCTTCCAGCACCGGGCAGGCGTCAGACTGTATACGTCGCCTTACGGCTTCGCACAGCCCTGTGTTTTAAGTAAACAGTCGCCACCCCCTAGTTTGTGCCCCCCACACATAGTTGCCTACATATGGGGCCTCCTTATCGCGAACTTACGGAGGTAATTTGCCGAGTTCCTTTGATGTGGTTCTCTCAAGCGCCTTGGTATGCTCTACCAGTCCACCTGTGTCGGTTTAGGGTACGGTCTGATGTGGGGCTATTTCCTGGAACCTCTGAACGGCCCACCCAATCCGATAAGGGCAGACAATCTTTGAGATCCGTCACTTCCCACTGGCCCACGAATATTAACGTGGTTCCCATCGACTACGCCTTTCGGCCTCGCCTTAGGGGCCGGCTTACCCTGCTCAGATTAGCTTTAAGCAGGAACCCTTGGACTTACGGCGAGAGGGTCTCTCACCCTCTTTATCGCTACTTATGTCAACATTCTCGCTTCTGATCTCTCCACCGGATGCCTTACAGCCCGGCTTCACTGAAGAAACCGCGTGTTCGCACCGGATGGTGCGCATGAATGCACACCCTACGGTAAAACACATGGTTCCATATCACAGAACGCTCCGCTACCACGTGCATTGCTGCACATCCTGAGCTTCGGCTCGTGGTTTGAGCCCCGTTACATCTTCGCCGCAGGACAGCTTATCTAGACCAGTGAGCTGTTACGCTATCTTTAAAGGATGGCTGCTTCTAAGCCAACCTCCTGGTTGTTTTGGCCGTCCCACATGCTTTCCCACTTAACCACGAATTGGGGGCCTTAGCTGCAGGTCAGGGTTGTTTCCCTCTTCACACCGGACGTTAGCACCCGATGTGTGTCTCCCGGATAGTACTCCACGGTATTCGGAGTTTGCTTAGGCTCAGTAAGGCTGTGGGCCCCCATCACCCATGCAGTGCTCTACCCCCGTGGGTATTCGTCCGAGGCGCTACCTAAATAGCTTTCGCGGAGAACCAGCTATCTCCAAGTTTGATTAGCCTTTCACCCCTAGCCACAAGTCATCCGGACCCTTTTCAACGGGTGTCGGTTCGGACCTCCAGTTGGTGTTACCCAACCTTCATCCTGCTCATGGCTAGATCACTTGGTTTCGGGTCTAATCCCACAAACTCATATCCTCAATGAAGAGGGGCGCCCTTTTAAGACTCGGTTTCCCTGCGCCTACACCTATCGGCTTAAGCTTGCTTGTGAGACTAAGTCGTTGACCCATTATACAAAAGGTACGCCGTCAGGGCGCAATAAAGGCCCCTCCGACTGCTTGTAGGCGTTCGGTTTCAGGTACTGTTTCACTCCCCTCGTCGGGGTGCTTTTCACCTTTCCCTCACGGTACTGGTTCGCTAT
>JBCKXH010000091.1:0-2500 GCA_038921555.1 Paracoccaceae bacterium | reverse complement strand
TCGCCACTGGTTCAAGAAACCATTGGCGAGGGGGGGCTGGCCCCCAAATTCTGCGCCATCACGCACAACATCTCGAACATCAGGCTGACCCCCAGCCAGGCCGTCCCGCCCGAGGGGTCAAATGGCGGCGACACTTCCACCAGATCGGCCCCCACGATCTTCACCCCGCGCAAGCCCCGCGCCACCTGCAACGCAGCCCATGAATTCGGCCCGCCGACCTCCGGCGTCCCGGTGCCCGGCGCAAAGGTTGGGTCAACGAAGTCGATGTCATAGGTGACATAAGTCTCACCCTGCCCGACGATTTCGCGCGCCTCGGCCATCACGTCCTCGGCCCCTCGGGCATGGAACTCGCCAATCGGGACGATGCGAATACCGACGCTTGCCGCAAAATCCCAATCCTCACGGCCATAGGCGGTGCCGCGGATGCCGATGATCACATAGCGCCCGGGGTCCAGCAGCCCCTCCTCGACCGCCCGGCGGAACGGCGTGCCGTGGTTATAGCGCGAGGTGCCGAAATAGACGTCGTTCAGATCGGTATGACTGTCGAACTGGATCATACCCAAAGGCCGCACCTTCGCCAGCGCCCGCAAGATCGGCAGCGTGCAAAGATGGTCGCCGCCCCCGGTCAGCGGCAGAATGCCCGCCGCCCGCACCCGGGCATAAAACGCCTCCATCCGCGCCATGCTGTCCATCAGGTCGGAGGGATTGATGGCCACATCGCCGAGGTCGGCACAGCGCGCCAGTTCAAAGGGCGCGACCCAGGTCGCCCCATTCTGCGCCCGGATCATGGTGGACAGATCGCGCAACTGGCGCGGCCCATGGCGCGGGCCGGGCCGGTTGGTGGTGCCGCCATCCCAGGGCGCCCCGATCAGCCCGATCTGCACCTCGCCAAAACGCGGATGGTCAAAGGGCACATGCGGCAACCGCATGAAGGTCGGGATGCCGGCGAATCGCGGCAGATCAAACCCCGAAACCGGTTGAAAGAACCCGTCGCCTGCCGCTTTGCCCATGTCATCCTCCAAGCTCTCAGGCCACTCAACCACCGCGCCCGCCCGCCCGCAAGGCCATCCGCGACATCGGCACGGCGCGAAACCGCATCCCGGCACCCCGACCCCTTGACCCGCCCCCCGCTTTTGGTCCTTATCGCAGGCATCCCGACAAAAGGTCGAAGCTCATGTTCAGCAAATCCCCCGATCCGCCCCCTGCCGCCAGCGGTTCCGGCGTTCCAGGCCGCCCGACCGGCGGCAATACCAAATCCGTTCTGGCCTCCGATCTCAGGATCACCGGCGAAATCTCCTCGACCGGCACGATCGAGGTTCTGGGCGAGATCGAGGGCAACCTGACGGCGCGCGGCCTGATCGTCGGGGCCGAGGGTCGGGTGAACGGCAGTGTTTCGGCCGAAACGGTTGAGGTCAAGGGCCGTCTCGAAGGCCGCATCGCCACCCATAGCCTGGCCCTGCGCGCCACCGCCGAGGTCGCAGCCGATGTGACCTATACTTCGCTGGTCATCGAAAGCGGCGCGCTGATCGAGGGCAAGTTCGCGCTGAACAAGGCCTGAACAAGGTCACCGGCCCATCTTTCGGTGGCCGCGCCGCTGTGGCGCGGTCATTCCTTCGCGGGACCAACCGCATGAGGCCCGCCATGCCTGACGACATCCTCCTCAGCCAGACCCGTGATGCCATCACCACGCTGACCCTGAACGCCCCCGCCACGATGAACGTCCTGTCAACCGCCCTCTTGACCCGGCTGGCGGCGGCCCTTGACGCCGTCGCCGCCTCGCCTGCCCGCGTGGTGATCCTGCGCGCTGCCGGCAGCAACTTCTGCGTCGGCCATGACCTGCGCGAGATTCAATCCTGCCGCAGCGACCCTGACCACGGCGCGGCCGCCTTCAGCGCGCTGTTCACGCTCAGCGCCAAGGTCATGCAAAAGATCGCCGCCCTGCCGCAACCGGTGATAGCACAGGTTTTAGGCGTCGCCACCGCCGCCGGTTGCCAGTTGGCCGCGTCCTGCGACATGGTGGTCGCGGCTGAAACCGCCCGCTTCGGCGTCAACGGCGTGAACATCGGCCTGTTCTGCCATACTCCCCTGGTCGCCCTGTCGCGCAAGATCGCACCAGCGCAGGCTTACGAGTTGGCCGCCACCGGCGAGATGATCTCCGCCGCCCGCGCCCTGAGCCTCGGCCTCGTCACCCGCCTCGCCCCGCCCGAGGCACTTGACGCCGACACAATCGCCCTCGCCACCACCCTCGCCGCAAAACTGCCCCTCGCCCTCGCCATGGGCAAACGCGCCGCAGCCCACCTGCTCCAAGCCGCCTATGAAACCGCCACCGCCACCATGATCGAAAACCTCCTCGCCCCTGACACCGCCGAAGGCATCCAGGCCTTCCTCGACAAGCGCCCGCCAAACTGGGCCTGACCCACTAAAACCTATCTACCCCCCCCCCTTACCCTTTCACAAATACTCCACGGGGGTGCGGGGGTGTGAAACCCCCGCCTTCACC
>JBCKXH010000090.1:0-10474 GCA_038921555.1 Paracoccaceae bacterium | reverse complement strand
GCGGTTTCAGCGCCAATGACTTTCATCTGAACCAAATATTTTTCAACGCATCCGGGCTTCGAGAGAAGTGCTGCTTCATCAATCGACCGGTTGCTGATCGCGATGAAGATGCGCACCTCACGCAGGAACAATTCGGGAATCCTCTGTATATTGGACTTGGAGGACTAGCGGAGAGCGTTAGGTCCGCCATGCAAGCCAAAACTCCTCCTCCGCTGCGTCTTTCATCGTTTTTCCAGTATGAATCCGTTCGGCCGGACGACTCCCTGCCGTCGGTCCCACAGATACAAGACTTGCTTTACTTTGGTGAAAAGGTGCCAAAACAGCAAGCACGAGACCTATCACTGCAGCGGTCTGATTATCACGTCCTCAGGGAAGCATCGAACTGGTTCGAACAGCAGATTGCGTCTGGTGGCCGAGTCTTTCTAATCAGTGGCGAAGTCTGCGATGGAAAGACCATTCTTGCTGAAGATATCGCGCAGCGCCTTTCCGTGCAGCGCCCTATTTTTTGGCTCCACCAAGCTTACGACGATATTCTAGATGAGGTAGCACGTATCCTGGAGCGGCACTCGAGCGCTGTTTTGATTTTGGAAAACTGCTTCGAACTTCGAAATGAACGTTTAAAGATGCTTGGCATCGCCTTCGACGGAAGCGAGGGCATCCTATTGCTGACAGCGCGCAGCATTGCAGCGGATGCAGAGACTGGAAAGGTCAAAAGTCTCAAGCCGCTTCAATCATTCCGCGAGTACCGTCTTTCTCGCCTTTCTGACGGTGAGATCGAAGTGTTGGAACGATTGATCGACCAGTTCGGAGGGTTTGTATATCTCGGCGCTTTGTCGGTCCAAGAAAGGCGTCGCTACATTGAAAGGAAGTGCAATCGCAGCCTTCCAGCGGTTCTGCTGGATATCTTGAAAAGCCCACATGTCAGAAACCGCTACAAAGAGGAGATGAACAAACTTGGCGAAAAGGGATCAACCGCAACCGATGTCCTTGTCGCCGCGTTGTATGCAAAACACATTGGTGACCCGCCACCCGTATCTTTTCTCTCGAATATTTTTCGCATAGACATCCAAGCTCTCATTCGGAATGTAAACTACGGTAACAGTAGTTTACACTTGCTGAAGGTTGAGCGCGGGCTTGTGGAAACCATTCCGGCAATTGGTGCGTCATTGATCCTGCGTGAGTTTTTCGATGACCGAAAAATTGTGAGCGCTGTTGTGCATGTGCTGGAGGAAATGGCAAAACAAGATGGGCGAAAGACGGACTATGAAACGTATATTTTTACTCAGATGCTGCGTTATTCCCGGCTTTCGACTATCGTGAAGGAACTCGCGGAAATAAATCGCTTTTTTGATCATGTCTCAAAGATTGACTATTTTAGAACAATGCCATTGTTCTGGTTGCAATGGCACATGGCGAAGATTAGCGAAAAAAAAATCGTCGACGCCGAGAGACTACTTGAAAGAGGATACTCCGCCGCGACAAATTTGGAAAAGCGGCAAGGCACAAGATACAATCGCAGGCAGTTGGACGACCGAAAAGCGAAGTTCCTGATGCAGCGCGCGAAGGAGGTCGAGCGGTCGGAGACCGATTTGTTCCACGACTGCAAGACCGCCCTTGAGATCGTGCAAAGACTCTTCAATGACGCTGAGATGACCCATCACCCGTACCAGACGATGGAGATGATCCTTCAGATAGTTGTCAGTCACGGAAACCAATTGTCACCTGAACATCACAAACTCATTCTGAGTCGGTTTTCCTTGATATGCGAGCATGGGGTCAAGCGACTCGCTTTTGTACCGGGGGGTTATCAACGCCACGCCGCGAGTGGCGCGCTTTTAAACTCACAGATAGTATTGTGGTCGCTGGCCACCGGGTGAGGTCGGTGATCGAGTCCACGAACACGATGCGTTTGCTGGCGAGGAAGCCTTCGATCCCGCTCTGGCGGTGCCGGACCTGCAGCCAGGCATGGCGTTCGGTGCCGTACCAGGATTGCGGATGCTGCGCCGGGTCGGCCCCGCCGATCAGCACCACCAGATCGCGGAAATCGGTGAAACTGCGCAGCGGGATCGAGGCCCCGCGCCAGTCCTGCACCGACTTCATGCCCGCTTCGAGATCGAGGCAGACGGTGTCCTCGGCAGGCAGCGATTTCAGAAGCGTGGTCTTGCCGACGCCGGGCGGCCCGAAGATTGCCAGCGAGGTCTTGTTCTCGGTGGCCGAGAGTCTCTCGTCGGCGGTGATGATGCGGAAGGTCATGGGTTTCTCCGTTGAATTGAAAGGGGCGGCAGGCGGCGGGGGTGACCGGGTGCCGAAGGGGAACCTGCCCGGCGTTGCCGCTCGGGCGTCCCGTCGCCACGCGTTACCGGTCTCGGGTCTCGAGCCGGAACACGGGTTTGCCGGTGGTCTCGCTCCGGGCGGCGGCGAAACCTTCGCGCATCGCCTCGGGCCAGGCCCCGAACCGCCGCTCAGACACGCGGTAGGCGATCTCGAGGTATTCGGTCGGATCGTCGCCGGCCGCGACGATGCGGGCGGCCATGGCAGCCAGCCGGTCCTGATCCCAAGTCACCTTCTTCGGCAGGTCGGCGATCACCACCACGCCCGCATCCTCGATCCGCACCGTGCCGCAGGTCTTGCCCTGCGCCGCCCGTTCGGCCTCGGTCGCGGCGCCGTAACGCTGGGCGATCCCGGCCTCCAGGCGGTCGCGCAGTCGCTTGACCCGGGCGGTTTGCGTCAAGGCGGCCTCTTGCGCGGCAGGGCCGCGATATCGCCGATGGACAGGCGGTCGAGATCGGGGAAGCCCGGGGCATTGTCGAGATGCGGCCCAGAAGGCACGTCGGCGGAAGGAAACGGCATGGCCATCAGCGCCCCTCCCGGTTCAGCGCCGCATCGACGGCGCGGTCGGTGCTGTGGAAAGAGTGGCGCAGCCGCGTAATCAGGCTGGGGAGTTTGGGCATGGCGGTTTCTCCGGGCGAGGTTTCGGCCGATTTCCCGGCCAGGGCGAAATGAAGGGCGGGCGGGAGCCAATCCCCGATCCAGGCAAGCCCGATCCAGGCAAGCCCGATCCAGGCAAGCCCGATCCAGGCAAGACTGGCGCGCATCAGGCGGCCTCCTCTGTCGCGATGAGTTGGGAAAACGAGATCGGCGCGTGGCGGGGTTTGGTCCGCGCGATGGCCAGATAGGCAAAGCGGTCGGGGCCGAGGCGCACCTGCACGAGGTGGACGAGCGCCGCTTGAGACGCGCGGTGTGCGGCGCTGGCGAGCGCCCCAAGCCTGCGGCGGTCGGTCTCCGGCAGGGTCGAGATCACGGCCGTGGTGTCGACGCCGAGGAAACCGCGATGATATTCCAGCCGGTCGCCGGGCACGGCCTGGCCGATCCAGGCGCAGAACTCGATATCGGTCAGCGGCCGCGGTCTGGCCGGGATGAAAGTGGTGGCGGGCATGAACATGATCTCCTCCTTTCCCCTCTACTCACGCGGCCTTTGAGCCGTCCCACCGCGCCCCGAACCCGCGCATCGCGAGGTCGAGCCGCAGTTGGGCGACGTGGCGGTAGAGGGCAGAGCGGGAGATGCCTTCGCGGCTGACGATCTCGGCGATGGCGCAGGTTCCGAGTGCTACGCAGAGCCCGCGAACATCGTCCGGCAGATCGCCCAGTGCGCGGGCAAGGTCGCAACGAAGCTCGGCATCCTCGACCGCGCAGCGGTTCTGACCGTGCCAGGCGGCCAGCCCATCGGCTTCGCTCAGCAGGCACCCCAGCGGCTCGTAGCTTCCGGCCAAGGGCAGTTCGAGCGAGAGAAGCGACCCGCCCTGCGCCTTGCGCTGCTGGTGGTGACGGATGGCGATCCGCGACGCCTGGTTGCGCAGGATCAGGCCAGCGAAGGCCCCGAGGCTGCCGCGTGACGGGTCGAAGGCAGGCAAGCGGCGCAACAGATCGACCAGGAGGTCCTGGCCCAGATCCTCACGCTCGGCAGTAGGCAGGCACAGCCGCCGCCGCAAATGTCGCGCCGCCGCATCGGCCTCGCGGATGATGGTTTCAATCGTCGGGGGAGAGTTCGATCCGCATCGCGGCATACCTCGGTCATCGTTTCTGATGAGCCCAAGGTGCCGGATAAGGTCGGTGCGCAGGTGGGAACGCGGTGGGAAAAGAGTGGGGGTTTGGTGGGCGGCGTTCAGCCTTCGACCACGATCTCCGCTGCGGAGACGCCAAGACGGTAGCCCCGACCGCGCACAACCTCGATAATGAATTTGGTTTCGGCATCGGTGAAGCCAACAGCCTTGAACGCCTCGCGAAGCTCCCGGATCAGATCCTTGGCCTCGCGCCCGGTCGTGCCTTCGACATGGGAGAGCGAGGCGACCTGATCGCGTGTGAGGGCCTTCTCCAGCAGGCGCTGGAACACCGGAAACATCTGGTGCGACAGGATGACGGAGCGCCCGGACCAGTGCACTTCGGCCGCCCCTGCGCGCTGCCTGAAACATCGGCGCGATCAACGCCCATTCCGCATCGCGCAAATCGCTTGGATAACGAGGCCCTTTGCGCATATGTTCCCGTCGGGCGGTATCAGTCCAGGCCATGTGCTTCTCCTATCGTCCACATAACGACGGTGAATCACAAACTGATGATATCGCTCAACTACTTTTCGCTCGGGCTCTTAGTCCACGTGTTCCATGAAAGCGTTATAGATCCAAAGTTTCTCTTCGTCTGTTGGAGGAAAAAGTGATCTCTCATAGGTGGGCTCGTCACTAGTTGACGAATCCGAGGAAATCAACCCATAGTTGTAAAAAATCAGCATCCACTTGCAGACTTCCTGAATGGATATTCCTGAAGATTGGTGAACTTCCCACTCCGATTTTGGCGTGTAAGAAACAGCTTCCCAAATTTCACGCGCCTTAAAATCTCCGAGAAGGTCGTCGTCTAAAATATCTTCCCAGTCTTCTTTCAATAAACTCCTAGCAGCGTTCCGCGCCGCCAAAATTTGGGGGAGCCGCAGCTTCTGTTCGGCCCTATATTTTGCAGTCTTCTCGATGAGATTATGAATCTCTTTCTTCCAAAACTGCGCAACCTCAACATTTCTATACTGCGTAATATCGGCCATAGTTATATACGGCGTAATAACGCCCCAAGTTCCATAACCCTGCGTAATACAGCCCATAATATTGATGAAATCATTAGGAACGAGCGTGATGCCAGTTTGATACGCGTAGGCACGATAGACCCGGTCAACATGATCAATCGCGGCGCGGCGAGGATCATAGTTGAATATCCAGCCTTTAACGGTTAACTCCAGTTCTCCTGAATGTATGTAATGCCGGAGTTGATGGAGTTTTAGGTTGCCGCAGCTTGGGCCCCACCAATCTTCTGGGAAGGCATCACGTCCGCCATAGTTCAATAGATCAAGGACGGCTCCCCGAAAGTCCAGCCTATTGCGAATCTTGTCGAACATTGCCTAACTGTCCCATCCCGCCCAAGCCATGCACTGCGAATCACATTAGCGGGTTTCTTGGGCTATGTCACGCTGGCCAAATCAGCTTCGCGCCGGTCAAGGCTCATACCGGCCAGTTCCACCGGACGCAGGGTGTAGAGATCCTGCGGATCATCGCCGCGATGCTCTCGCCGGTGAGTGCCGCAGGTTCCAGCGCAAGGAATGCCGCCCGGCCCGATGGCGTGACACCAAGATGCCAGACCTTCCCCGCAACGAGGGCCGGGGTCGCGTCCAACCCTGCCGTCGCGCTGATCACGGATGAGGCCCGTGAAGCCTTGGTCCGGCTCGATCCGCTTTGGGATGAACTATTCCCCGCCGAACAGGCGCGCATCGTGGCGCTTCTGGTCGAACGGGTCGACATCGGCACCGGTGGGATGAACGTCCGGCTGCGAATGGACGGGCTGGCTGCGCTGGCGCGTGAAATGCGGACGGACGAGATGGGGAAAGCAGCATGACACGCACGACAATAATCCCCGAGACCGTGACCATCCACGTCCCGTTCCGCATCGTGAAGCGCGGCGGGCGCAAGGAGATCCAGTTGCCGGCCGGCGCACATGAGCCCAGACAGGCCGACGATACCCTCGTCAAGGCGCTTGCCCGGGCCCTCCGCTGGAAGCGCATGCTGGATTCTGGCGAATTTGTCACCATCGCGGAGTTGGCCCAGCACGAACGGATCGCGGCACCATACCTTACACGGACAATGCGGCTTGCACAGCTTGCGCCGGATCTGGTCGAGGCGATTCTGGGCGGCCAACAGCCGCAGGGCCTGACGCTGGAATTGTTGCGCACCCCTTTGCCACCCGACTGGTCAGCGCAACGGGCCTCTCTGCTGGGTTCCGACGATCCCCACCAAGAATAGGCGTCAGCCCGTCGAACAGCGACCGGCCGCGCATTACCGCAAGTCGCCAGACGCGGCTATGGGCTTTCTTTCTTCAACGATGGGACGTCCATGCGAAAGCCACTTGAGGCGGCCTTCGAGCATCTCCGAAAGATGTAATGTCGCCTTGCTGTTCGACGCAAGTCGTGCGCTCGATGGGAATGGTTTTGCGAACGCCATCATTCCGGACTAGGAGAATTTTCTTTGTTTTCCAGTGCGTTGTCGCTCTGAACCGGAATGGGCGCGGTTAACAGGTCCGGAGAATATCAGCCCGGAGAGAACGCTTTCGGGCCTCACGGCGCAGGGTCCAGTGCTCAGCCCGTCCCGCATAACCCCCAAAAACAACGGGAAATTCTGGCCGCTGCTAGGTCGGGAGAAACTTTCCTCAAGGGCAAGTGGCGGAGGGAACGCGACCGGGGTCCAACCGTCTCTGGGGCTCAAGTCATTTATTTATAACGATGTTGTCATTTTTGGTATTGGCGATGCCCCCCAATTGTGGGTGCGGTTTAATGTTATGCAGCGACACAGCTACAACACAACCGCGCCTTCTCGTGGTGGCGGACCGCGATGCTGCCTTCGTGCAGCAGGTCCTCGACGTTCCGCAGGGAGAGCGGGTACCCGACGTAGAGCATCACGGCCAGTTGGATGATCTCGGGCGAGGTTTTGAAATATCGAAAGACCGCAGCCAATGCCCGCCGGTTCCTCACGCGATCTGCACCGCGCCTGCCCGATCCGGATCGCCAAGATACTGACGGATAATGGAAAAGATCTCACCGACCAGCTCTGCGCCGAACTGGGCATCGAACACCGCCTCACGCCACCGAAATCACCCCAGACCAATGGCATGGTCCACTCTCATGGTTTGCAAGCAAACTATTGCCCGTTGCCTGGCAGGGCATGCCTGCATGCCCGAGAGGGGGGCGACGGAGCGTTTCAACGGACGCATCGGCGACGTGGTGAGAACCAACCTTTTCGACAGCGCCCTTGACCTGAGGCAGACTCTGATGCGCTATGCTCATCTCTGCAACACGCAACTTCCGCAGTCCGCCCTGAGGAGCCGAACCCCGATGCAAGCGATGAAGGACTGGCATAAATCCCATCCCCACCTCTTCGTCAAAACGCCCCGGAATCGTCCGGTTCCGCACCGGTCAGGCCCGAGTCGGGTCGGACGGCAGGAAGTCCTGGCCATTGAAAGCTGCGATGGCCTGTTTGACAGCCAGATAGATCGCCGGATGCGACAGGCTGTGCCCCGACAATTCGGCCATATGGACCCGCGCATCGGGCCAGCGTTCGGCCAGAGCGTGACTGGTCGCTGGCGGGCACAGAAGGTCATAGCGGCCCTGAACGATCACGCCAGGGATGCCAGCAAGACGGTGCGCCCCGGCCAGCAGCGCGCCGGGGGGCAGAAAACAGCCGTTCTGAAAGTAATGCGCCTCAACAAAGGGCGAGTTGGGACGGCTGCGCCCCGGAGTGACCGCGAGACGTGTCGCGGCAGGGGCTACTTCGGACAGGATACGCTCGGTGTCGTGCCAGGCAAGGGCTGCGGGCAGATGCACGGCGGGATCGGGGTCAAGGATGCGGCGGTAGTAATTTGGCAGGGGGTCGTCGCGTTCCACTGCGGGCAAGGCCTCCAGAAAGTCGCGGTGCAGGGCGGGATGGAAATGGCGAAGGCCCGCGCCAAAGGCCCAGTCAAGTTCCGCTTCGGTCCCGAGGAACACGGCGCGCAGCACCAGTGCGGACACCCGTTCGGGATGGGTTTCGCCGTAAGCCAAAGCCAGCGTGGCACCCCATGAACCCCCGACGATCAGCCAGTGCTCAAAGCCGAAGTGCTGGCGCAGGCGCTCCATATCCGCGACCAGATCGGCGGTGGTGTTGGCGACCAGCCCGCCCTTGGGCAGGCTGCGGCCAGCGCCGCGCTGGTCAAAAAAGACGCAGCGAAAGCGGGCGGGGTCGAACAGATCGGCATGGCCCGGTTGAAAGCCGCCACCGGGTCCGCCATGCAGAAAGACGGCGGGGATGCCGCCCGGACGGCCCTTGACCTCAACCCAGAGGCGGTAGCCGTCGGTGACTTCAAAGTGGAAACCAGGCTCGGCCAGCGGCAATTCGGCGTTCAAAGGGTCTCGGTCTCCAAGGTGCCGCCCGAGAAATTGCGATAAAGGTAACGGTCCTGCCCCTCGGCGGCCTCGGTCGCGGCCTTGGCGAATATCTCGGCATGCAGCGGCGACTTGTAGGCGCAAGCGGGATCGGTGTTGCCCGCCGATCCGGTCAGGGCAAAGGCCTGACAGCGGCAGCCGCCGAAATCGACCTCTTTGAACTCGCAGGATTTGCAGGGCTCGGGCATCCAGTCGGTGCCGCGGTATTTGTTGAATGCCGCGGAATTATCCCAGATCCAGCGGATCGAGTGGTCGCGCAGCGAGTCGAACACCATGCCCGTGATGGATTCGGCGGCGTGGCAGGGCAGGACCTTGCCCGCGGGCGAGATGTTGAAGAACTGCCGCCCCCAGCCGCCCATGCATTGCTTGGGGCGCTCAGCGTAATAGTCCGGCACGACATAGTCGATGTCCAGCACGCCGGACAGGCGCTCTCGCGCCTCGGCGACGATGTGGTTGGCCGCCTCGACCTGGGCGAAACTGGGCATCAGCGAGGGGCGGTTCTTCAACGCCCAGCCGTAGTATTGCACATGCGCCACTTCCAGCCGGTCGGCATCCAGCGCGACGGCCATGGCGATGATATCTTCAAGCTGGTGCAGGTTCTGGCGGTGCACGGGGGCGTTGATGGTCAAGGGCAGGCCAACCTCGCGGGTCCAGCGGGCGGCATCGAGCTTTTTCGAATGACCGTTCTTGAACCCGCCGATACGGTCGGCCACACCCGCTTCGGCGCCCTGAACCGAGATCTGGACATGGGACAGGCCGGCATCGGCGAGTCCTTGCAAGCGGTCCTTGGTCAGCATGACGGCCGAGGTGATCAGGTTGGAATAAAGCCCGACTTCGGTGGCGTGGCGGACCAGCTCGGTCAGGTCCTTGCGCACGGTAGGCTCGCCACCCGAGAAGTGAATTTGCAGCACGCCGATTTCGGCGAGTTCGTCCATGACCCGGCACCATTCTGCCGTCGTCAACTCCTTGGAGGCGGCTTCGAGGTTCAGTGGGTTCGAGCAATACGGGCAACTCAGCGGGCAGCGGTGGGTCAGTTCGGCCAGCACGGCCAGCGGGATACCATAGGCGGTCTTCTGCGCGGCCTGATCCCCGGCACGGGTGACCAGTTGGAAATCGGCGACAGGTGGAGTCTGGTCGGTCATGCTGTGGTCTCCGTTCTGGTCAGAAGATAGCCCTTGTCGGCGAGGTCTTGCAGCAGGGTAAGACAGTCGGTCAGGATCAGGGCGGGGTCGGCGGCGAACTTTTCGGCCAGCACCGCGACGATCGCATCAATGCTGCGGATACCGTCGCAAAGCTGCAAGACCTGAACCGAGATGTCATCGGGCACCAGCACCCGTTCGGGCACCAGAATGAGCCAACGGTCGCGCACCTTGTCGAACCGCAGTTTGACGTGACGCGGCAAGACCGGGCGGCTGGCGGGGTCAAGGATGGGGCGCGATTTGCGAAGGGTCTGGTCCATCAGGCGGCCCCCATCACGCGGCCTCTGGCATGAATACGCCCGGCGGGGGATGGCCCGAGACATAGGCGTGGTAAAGCGCGTCGAGTTGCACCCACAGGACATTGGTCTTGAAGGTCAGCGCATCGCAGACCAGTTGGCGTTCCTCGGGCGTGCGGGCGTGCTGTTTGACATAATCCAGCGCAAAGCCCGCATCGCGTGGCGCCTGTTCCAGACGGCGCTGGAAGTAGGTCATCACCGAGGGGTTGATGAAATCATAGTGCTGCAACATGCCCGCAATCCGGGCCTCATGCAGGCTCGGCGCGAAAAGTTCGGTCAGGGATGAGGCAACCGCCTCCAACGGCGATTTGCGACCGACAAAATCGACATAGGCATCCACGGCGAACCGTGTGGCGGGCAGAATGCCTTCGGTGCTTTCGACATAGGCCCGGTCAAGGCCAAGGCCATCGGTCAGTTTCAGCCAGCGCTCGATCCCACCCTCGCCGCCGATCTGCCCGTCATGATCCTCGATTCGG
>JBCKXH010000089.1:0-10575 GCA_038921555.1 Paracoccaceae bacterium | reverse complement strand
GGCCCGTGTGGCCGACCTGCCCACGCCCGCCCCCGGTGATCGGATCAGGATCGGGTTGGAGGACTTCCTCCTTCAGGACGAGCCCAAACTGGACCGCGAGCGGCTGATCTGGGCCCTGAACACGAGGACGTCATGAAATTTGACGTGAGCTTCCAGCCCGACCTCGTGGCCCTGATGCGCGCCGAAGTGGTGGCGGGCCAGAAGGCAGTATCGACCACGATGCGCGAGGCAAGCACCGGCATCAAAACCGCTTGGCGCGCGCAGATCACCGGCGCGGGTCTGGGCCAGCGGTTGGCCAACACCATCCGGTCGCAGACTTATACCAATCCTCATTGCGCCCGTTGTCTATGACATATCCTCTTTGCGAGCCCGCATGGCGAATGAAGCCCGCAATCAGCGCAACCGGCCCAGGTGAACCTCTCGCAACTCCGACATCACGGCCATGCCCGTCCGGTATACCTTACCGGATGTTGCGCCCGATCAAGCCATAGCTCAGCGCGCAGCCCCTCTCCAGACCGCCAAGCACTTCCTGCTCCCTACCTACCGATCCAGCGGAAAGATCGGGCGCGGCACGTTTTTATAGGGGCGGCGGTGGGCCTGCGGGGTTGACAGCGCACCGGAATCGCACACAATCACCCTGCCCGCGATCGGTTCAAAGGCGGCGCGGAAATGCTGCATGGATTTCAGCGCCACCACCGCCTTGTCGGCGGGCATGATGCCGAAGGCCTTGAACTGTTGCTGGTCCAGCATCTGCCCGCGCTCGGTCACCACCAGAATATCAATACCCGCCACGCGCAGCACTGCCGTCGGGCCAAAGCTGAAGGCCAGCCCGCCGATCATCGGACCATCGCCCACCAGCGCGCCGTTGGATAGGTGGATGACCTCGCCGGTGACGCTCAGGGGGCCACCGCCGAAAGAGGGGTCATTCTTGCCGCCGAGCAATAGCGTTACCCGGTCGCCAACCTGATGCGCGCATAGCGTTGCTGCCGCCGCAGGGTCGATCATTGGGGCAAAGGTCGCGTTGGTCAGCCCGGCGTCCAGCATGGCGCGCAACAGGTTTGTTGCATCGCCGTAGGCGCCCGATCCGGGGTTGTCGGCATAATCGGCAATGACCAGCGGGCCGTTCGAGGCATCAAAGCCTTTGGCAATCCGCGCGGCCTCTTCGACCTCCAGATAGGTGTTCTCGCACTTGAAACGGCCTTCCCAGATCACGTCCATGATCCCCTCGGCCAGCACCCGCGCCCGCGCCTCAGCGCCGTCAGTCCCGGTGTCATAGGTCACGAAGGCCGTGGGGCCGACCTCGCGGATATCGGCGTCGCCAAAGCCGGTGTTGATCGACACAGCAAGGATGCCCGGCTCGGTCTCTGCGGTCAGCGTGGCGGCGTAAAGACCCTTCATCGGTTCAACATCGGACCGCCCGCCATTCACCTCGTCCAGCATCGGACGCCAGGCGCGCAGGGTTTTGGGTTGGACCTCGCCGCGCATCGTGCGGTTCAACAGCCGCCCGGCTTGCAGGCCGCGCATCCGCATGTCGATGTGGGGATAGGTTTTGTAGGTCACCACGATATCGGCAAAAGCGGCCATTTGCGGCGTGGCATTGGCGTGCAGATCAAGCGTGATCGCGATGGGCAAATCCGGCCCGGTGAGGACGCGGATGCGGTGCAGAAGCTCGCCCTCGCCATCCTCATGCGCCTCGGTCACCATCGCGCCATGCAGGCCCAACAGGATGCCGTCGATCTGGCCCAACTGTGCCTGAACCGCCGCGCAGATCGCACCGGCGATATGGTCAAAGGCCTCGGTCGCCACCTTGGAGCCCGGCTCGGCATGGGCCGACAGCACATGACTGACCCGCCAGCCAGCCTCGGTCGCCGCATCCAGAAAGCCGCCGATCTCGGTATTGGCGGCCCCGCGCGCGGCGATGGCTGCATCGCCCAGTTCCAACATGCCGTGGCGAAAGTCGCGCAAGCTGGTGGTGCCGCGCTTGAACGTGTTGCTTTCGTGCAGGAATTCGGCGGTCAGAACGTGGAACTGCATGGGCAGGCTCCGGTCAAATCGGGTGAAAGCAGGCGGTGGCGTGGCCGGTGGTGTCGCGTTGCAACGCAGGCACCTCGGCGCGGCATTGATCGGTGGCGCGCGGGCAACGGGCGGCATATGCGCAGCCCTTGGGCAAGGCAAAGGCCGAAGGGATTTCCCCGGTCAGCCCGGACAATTCGCGGCGGTGCAGCGGGTCGGGGATAAAGTTCGACGCCATCAAGGCGGCGGTATAGGGGTGGCGCGCGGCGGCGGTGGGTGTCGGCAATTCCTCGACCACGGCACCCAGATACATCACCACGACGCGGTCGCAGAAATAGCGCACAAGGCCAAGGTCGTGGCTGATGAACAGATAGGTCAGCCCCAGATCGCGCTGCAGCCCCTGCAACAGGGCGATGATCTGCGCCTGTATGGAGACGTCCAGCGAGGCTGTCGGTTCATCCAGCACGATGAAATCGGGGTTCAGCGCCAGTGCCCGCGCAATGCCGACGCGTTGGCGCTGACCGCCGGACAACTGGTGCGGATAAGAGGCAGCCATGGCGCGCGAAAGCCCGACCTGATCCAGAAGTTGCAGGGTCCGGTCGGCGTCCATTTGTTGCGCTTGCACAATGAACGGTTCGCGCAGCACATCGGCCACGGTGTAGCGCGGGTCCAGCGAGGAATAGGGATCTTGAAACACCATTGCCATGCGGCGGCGCATTTTGCGCAGGGCGGGTGCGGGCAAGGTGGTAAGCTCGGTGCCGTCAAAGCGGATGCTGCCCGATGTCGGCTCCAACAGACGCAAGACCAGCCGTGCGAGGGTGGATTTGCCGCAGCCGGATTCGCCGACAACCCCGGTGACCGAGCCTTTCGGGATTGCAAGGCTGACCCCCCGCACCGCCAGCATCGCGCGCGGTTTTGACAGCCAGCCGCCGGGGCTGACAAAGCGTTTCGACAGGTCGGTGATCGTCACCAGATCAGCCATGCGAAGCCTCCAGCGGGTGATGGCAGGCGACGGTGCCGCCATTCAGCGCGGCAAAGGCCGGGGCCTCGGCCTGACAAATGGCGGTGGCGCGTGGGCAGCGCGGGTGAAACCGGCAACCCTGCGGATAGCGCGCCACGCCGGGCACCGCACCGGGAATGCCGGTAAGCTGGCCCGGTGCCATGCCGTCACGCGGGATGCAGGCAATCAGGGCAGAGGTATAGGGATGCGCCGGGGCCGCGAACAGGGCGCGGACCTCTTGCGCCTCGGCCAAACGCCCGGCGTAAAGCACCGCAACCCGGTCGCAGACCTGCGCCACCACCCCCATGTCATGGGTGATCAGGACCAGGGCCAACCCGCGTTCTTTCACCAGCGTTGCCAGGATATGGATGATTTGCGCCTGCACGGTGACGTCCAAAGCCGTGGTCGGCTCGTCGGCCACGATCAGATCGGGGTCCCCCGCCAGTGCCATGGCAATGACAATGCGCTGCTTCATGCCACCCGACAACTGATGCGGATAGGCATCGCAAATCACCGCCGCCTCGGGAATACGCAACTGGGTCAGCAGGTCCACCGTCCGGGCACGCGCCGCCGCCTTGCCAAGCCCCAGATGCATCCGGGCCACCACATCGACCTGTTCGCCAATCCGCTGCACCGGGTCGAGCGCGGTCATCGGATTTTGGGTGATGAAGGCCATGCGCCGCCCGCGCAACGCGCGCAGCTTCGCCTCGGGCAGGCGCGTCAGTTCGATACCGTCAAAGCAGACCGAACCGCCGGTGATCCGCCCGCCGATCAGCGGCAGCAGCCCCATCACCGCCAGTGCCGTCAGCGACTTGCCCGACCCGCTTTCGCCCACCAGCCCAAGGATCTGCCCACGGTCCACGCCAAAGCTGATCCCGCTGAGCGGTTCGACCTTTTCGATGCTGACGCTCAGGTCGTTCACCTCCAGCAACATCACGCCACCCGCAATCTGGCGCGGATATCCAGCGCCCGGATCAGGGCGTCGCCGTAAAGGTTGATGGCGATGACGGTGGTGGCGACGGCAAGGCCGGGGAACAGGATGATCCAGGGTGCCTTGAACAGTTGCGCCGTGCCAGACGACATCATGCCACCCCAACTGGGGGTTGGCGGTTGTGCGCCAAGGCCGAAAAAGCCCAAGGTCGCCTCCAGGATGATCGCGTCGCCGGTGGCCAGCATGGCCGACACCAGCACCGGGGCCAGCGCATTCGGGATCAGGTGGTGAAGCACGATATGGCTGTCGGTGCCACCCAGCGACCGGGCGGCCTCGATATAAGGCTCGCCCTTGATCGCCATGATCTGCGCCCGCGTCAGCCGGGTGAATTGGGCGAGGTAAGCCACCGAAATGGCAACCATCGTGCCGGTGACGCCGGGGCCGATGATGGCAACCAGCATCAGCGCGACAAGGATTTCCGGAAACGACCATGTCAGATCAACGATCACCGTCACCGCCCGGTCAAACCAGCCGCCGAAATAGCCGGCCGAGGCGCCAAGGATCATGCCCGCCAGCACCGAAATACCGATGGCAACCGACGACACCGTCAGTGAGGTCCGCGCGCCATACATCATCCGGGTCAGCAGGTCGCGGCCGAATTCATCGGTGCCAAGCCAATGCGCGGCCGAGGGCGGCTGAAACGCGCCTTTCAGATTCTGCACGTCATATTGGAACGCGGTCAGCAGGGGCGCGAACAGGGCGACCCCCACCAGCAGGATCAGCCATAGCCCGGCCACGCTGCCCTTGGGCGTAGCAAAAGCCCGCCAGATCGCCGTCATTGCAGCGCCGCCCGGACGCGCGGGTCCATTGCGGCTTGCAGAATGTCGCCCAGCAAAGTGCCCAGCATCACCGCTATCGCCAGCATCAACAGACAGGCCTGGACCACCGGATAATCATGCTGATTCAGCGACTTGATCAACAGCGTGCCCAATCCGGGCCGGGCAAAGACCACCTCGACCGTCACCGCCCCGCCCAGAACCCAGCCGATCCGCAACGCTAGGATCGTCACCACCGGGATCAGCGCATGGCGCAGAACATGGCGCAGTTGAATGCGCAAGGGCGGCATACCCTTGGCGTGCAACAGCATGACGAAATCGCGCTGCGCCGCCTCGGTCATCGCAACCCGGGTGACGCGGGCGACCAGCGCCGTGCCGCCTAGGCCGATGGTCAACACCGGCAACACCAGCGACGCCCAACCCCGCGCCCCCGACACCGGAAACCAAGGCAACTCCACCGCAAAGGCCAGAATCAGCAGCAACCCCAGCCAAAAGCTTGGCACCGTCGATCCCAGCAGCACGCCCGCCATGATCACCTGATCCAGCGCCCGGTCGCGGTTCAGCGCCGCGACCACGCCAAAAAAGAGTCCCACGACCGTTGAAAACAACAGCGCCAGCCCCGACAGTTGCAACGACAGCGGTGCGGCCTGCATCACAAGGCCCAGTACCGGACGTTTGGCGACGATGGCCGTGCCCATATCGCCGGATAAAAGCTTGCCCAGCCAGATGAAATACTGCTCGTACAAAGGCCGGTCCAGCCCGTAACGCGCCGTGATGATAGCGCGCTGTTCCGGGCCAGAGCCGACTTTCAGCAGAGAGTCCACCGGATCACCGGGGATCAGATGGATGATCGCAAAGATGATCACAGACACGGCGAGGAACACCGGTATCAGCAACAGCAGCCGGCGTATGGTATAGGCCAGCATTGGTGTTCCCCGCCGTTTCGCTTATTCCGTCACCGACATGTCCATGATCGTCGCGGCCCCGATGCTGGTGCCGCGGATCACGGCGGGCATCGTCACGCGGTCCTTGTTGTAGCCGACATTCTGCACCGGCTGATAGATTGGGGCCATCGGGAACTGAGACAGCACATACTCATGGTAGGCGGTGAAGTTCGCAATCCGCTCGGCCTGATTGGCCGACCCGGTCATCGCCTTGGTGCGCAGCTCTTCGGCTTTGGAGTCGTTGAACATCGATATGTTCGGATACCCCAGACGGTCGCCGCCAAAGAACCAATCCACGATATCGGCGTTGTTCCAGAAATAGGACCGCACCGCCGCCAACTGCTCGCCGGTTTTGTACTGGTCGCGGATCATAGAACTGTCAAAGATGGTGATTTCCGAGGCGATGCCCACGGCTTTAAGTTCCGCCTGTACAACTTCGGTCAGGCGGCGGAAAACGCTGTCGCTTTGCGTCCAAAGCGTGATCGACAGCGGCACGCCATCTTTGGCGCGCACACCGTCCGCGCCCATCACCCAGCCAGCCTCTTCCAGCAAAGCGGCGGCTTTGACCGGATCATAGCTGATCAGGTATTCCGGGGCGACCTTGGATTCCGGCAGGGCCGAGATCAGGAACTGGTTTGCGACTGAACCAACGCCGCCATAGACAGAATCCAGAATCTCTTGCTGGTTCACCGCCAGAGCTGCGGCCTGACGCACCTTGATGTCGTCAAACGGCGCCTTCGTCACGTTGAACGGCATATAGACCACTTCCTGCCCCGGCAGGGTCAGCGAGGTGATCGTCGGCTCTTTCGCCAGTTCGCCCAGAAAATCCGTGGCCACCCCCAGAAGCATATCAACACCGCCGGTCTTCAGCTCCAGAAAGGCGGTGCTATCCTCGGGGATTTCGCGCAGGGTGATCCTGGCGATCTTGGCCGGACCCTTGTTTTCGGACAGGGACGAACCCCAGGTGTAGTCTTCATTGCGCACCAGCACGGTTTCGGACCCGATGGTAAAGCTTTCCAGCTTGTAGGGCCCGGTGCCGACGGCGACCGTCACGCCATAATTCTCGCCCGCTGCGGCATAGGCCTTGGGTTCGACCACGCCCATGAAACTGCTGGACAGGTTGTAAAGCAGGTTCGGTTCGGGATATTTCATCGTCAGCTTCAGCGTCACGTCATCGGGCGCTTCGATTTTGTCGATGGCGGCAGTCATGTAACTGTTGTCGGTGGTGGCATAAAGCGCCAGCCATGCGGCAGCAGCAGCGGCGTTGAAGGGTTCGCCATTGTGGAATTTCACCCCGGTTTTCAGCGTGAATATCCAGGACATGCCATCGGGTGCCTCAACCCAGCTCTCCGCCAGCCCCGGGTGATAGGACTGGTCGGCATCCTGCACCGTCAGCGTGTCATAGATCAGCGACGCGCCGGTGTTGGTGTTGCCGGTTGCAACAACGTTATATGTCGGCACGCCCACCTCGGCTGCGGGCAGCACGAAAATCGCCTCTTGCGCGAAAACCATCGGGACGGCGGCGAACAAAGCGGCAAGGCTGACGCTTGCAGCAATGGCAGTCTTTCGTAACGAGATCGTCATGGTAACCTCCGGTTGGGTGTTATTTTTGGTTGATTGGAACAGTTGCAGTCCGACGCCTTGCGCCGGTGTGGCCGACAAAGGATCCATAAAGCGATGAAACCTGTGCCATGCGGGCCTCGACCCCGGCCCCCAATTCGTTGAAAACGCCGTTGACGATTTGTGCGATCAGGCTGGCCATGGCTGAGGTCGAATCCCAGAAGTGATTGAAATCCGTCGGCACCGCGAACATTTCGGTCGCGCCATCACGCCCCCAGTCGCAATAGGGATCGGTGACCAGCGTCACGGGTATGCCCCGGCGTTTCGCCTCAATTGCCAGGTCATTGGTCAACCGCGAATAGCGCCGCGCGTCGATCAGCACCAGGCAGGCATTGTTCGGATCGTCCAGCAGAATTTCCGCGAAATTCCCGCCCGACAGATCCGCCAGGTGCACTCCCGGGCGCAGGTATTGCAGACCATGCACCAGTTGCAGCGCAAGGAAACGTTCAGTCTGAAACCCCGCAACATGCACGGCACCCGTGGTCGCCAACCGCGCCACGGTGCGGGCAAACTCTGCCCCGGCGGCGATTTCATGCACCGCGACAATCGCCGCCATCTCTAGTTCCAGCGCCCTTGCGCGTTCCGTGTTGCCGTGGCGCGACCGTTCGTGAAAGGCGCGCAGCCGGTCACCGATCAGCCAGGCGCGGTCGCCTAGATCAGCCTGCAGCTGCGCCTTCAGATCCTTGAAATGCTGAAAGCCGATGGTGCGGGAATAGCGTCCGATCGACGCCTCGCTGACCCCGATTTTCGCGCCAACCGAGGCGGCGGTTTCAAACGGCAGGCTGCCCAGATTGGTCAGCATATAGTTGGCAATGGCGCGCTCGGCCTTGGTGGCGCTTTGCTCGTTGGCCTGCAAGCGGCCGCGCAGGTCAGCCGGAGGCAGCGTGTCTGGCAGTCCGGTCTGGTCGGTAGGCCCCATGCTTTCCCCCATGTCCGCAACATTTCTGTCAGAAAACTTTCGAATCGTCAATCTTGCAAGAAAACTATATAGACCCTAGCACGGGATGATGTTTGATAGAAACATCATCCCGCGCCAGTTTTTTAGGGATCGCGTGATTGACGAGGAAAACCGGTCGCCACTTTTCCCCATCACGCTCCAGGATCATTCGGCACATCGCAAAGGACACGGCATGACCCATCCGGTATCCGCCCCGCTGAAGATCGACAGTGCCGAGCTGCGACTTGTCCGTTTGCCGCTGCTGACACCGTTCAAGATTGCGACCGGGACCATGGTGGAAAAGGTCTTTCCGCTGCTGACCCTGCGCAGCGACGGGATCGAGGGCTATGCCGAGGGTGTGATGGACCCTCTGCCCGACTATCTGGACGAAACCATTGCCGGCAGCATGGCGTTTCTGCGCGAGGTGCTGGTGCCGAAGGTGATCGGCGCAAGTTTTGAAAATCCGGCCGCGCTGGAAAAGCTGCTGACACCGTGGCGCGGGCATCAGATGGCAAAAGCGGTAGTGGAAATGGCGTTTTGGGATCTGTGGGCCAAGTCGTTGAATCTGCCGCTGAAAACCCTGATCGGCGGATCGGGCGAGCGGGTAGCGGTGGGCGTGTCTTTGGGCATCGGTGCGATTGACAGCACCATCGACCGGGTCGGCGCGCATCTGGCCCAAGGTTACAAGCGGATCAAGCTGAAGATCATGCCGGGCCATGACGTGGCGCTGGTCGCCGCCGTGCGCACGGCCTTTCCCGAGTGCCATCTGACCGTTGACGCCAACAGCGCCTACACTTTGGCCGATACCGGGCTTTTGCGCCGTCTGGACGCCTTCGCGCTGGACTACATCGAGCAGCCTTTGGCCTGGGATGACATCCACGACCACGCCACCCTGCAACAGCGCCTGACCACGCCGATCTGTCTGGACGAATGTATCCGCACCTCGGCCGATGCGCGCAAGGCGCTGCAAAGTGATGCGGCGCGGGTGGTCAACATCAAGGTCGGCAGGTCAGGCGGCTATCTGGAAAGCCTGCGCATCCATGATCTGTGTGCCGCATTCTCGGTGCCGGTCTGGTGCGGTGGCATGCTCGAATCCGGTATCGGTCGGGCGCACAACATCCACCTGTCCACGCTGCCCAACTTCACCAAACCTGGAGATACCTCGAGCGCCAGTCGCTACTTTGCCCGCGACCTGATCCATGAACGCCTGGAGACTGAAAACGGCATGATGCCGGTGCCCGCCGGTCCAGGGATCGGTGTGCATCCCGACTGGGATTTCATCGCGTCGGTCACGCTTTCCAGCGAAAGCCACCCGGCATGACGCTGCGTGCTTTGCCTGCTGGTGTCATCCTGCGGGATCTGACCGGAATGGCCGAATTTCGCGCCGCTGAGCGCCTGCAGAATGCGGTTTGGGGCGACGATGATCTTGCCGATCCGGGGGATCTGATGATGGTGATCCAGCAGGAAGGCGGGCTGGTTGCCGGGGCTTTTCGCGGCGATGTGCTTTTGGGCTATGTCTTTGGCTTTCCGACGCGCGAGGCTGCGGTGCAGCATTCACACCGCCTTGCGGTCTTGCCGCAAGCGCGCGGTCTGGGCTTGGCTTTGGCGTTGAAATGGTATCAGCGCGACTGGTGTCTGGCACGTGGCATCAACCTTGTCCGCTGGACCTATGACCCGCTGCGCCATGCCAATGCCAATCTGAACATCGCCCGTCTGGGTGCGCGGGTTTCGACCTATTGCCAAGATTATTATGGCCCGATGGAGGGGATCAACAAAGGCGCGCCGTCGGACCGGCTCTTGGCCAACTGGCAGCTGAATGCGCCCCACGTCGCCCGCCTTGCCGCTGGGCAAGACGGCCAGAGCGCCAGTCTGGTGGGCCAATCGGGTGCAGCGCTGCATCTGAAGATTCCGCAAGATTTCGGCGCCTTGCTTCAGTCTGATCCGCAAGCCGCGCTTGAAATTCGGCTTGCGGCGAGGCAGTTCCTGGTGGCGCATTTCGATGCAGGCTACGAAATTCGCGGCTATGACGCCGTAAGCCACAGCTACCTGCTATTTTGCAACTAAGGGTCTGAGGCGCAATAATTGAATCGGGATTTTGGTGGTTGACGCGTGGGATGCGGTCTGATTCAGTAGCGGGATGAGCTTGAGCGATCTGAATGATTGATAGAACCGCGATCAAGGTGCGGTTCGAGACGCTGTCGCCCCATCTCGATGAGCGAGCACGTCGCTTGTTCGCGGCAACCGAGGCGTGGGCGGTCGGCCGGGGTGGCGAGGCCGCGGTGTCGGAGGCGACG
>JBCKXH010000088.1:0-10612 GCA_038921555.1 Paracoccaceae bacterium | reverse complement strand
CATCCGGACATGGGCGGCGATCCAATCCTCCAAACCCTCCGAGGCTACCGCCTCGGCATAGGTGTAATTCGACGCCGCCACGAACAGCTTCATCGCCTGCGCTTCGCCTGTCGCAGGGTCAATCACGTCGATCGTGTCACCGGCAAAATCGACAAAGACCTTCTCGCCGCCCACATGCGTCTGGCGCATCGTCGGGCGCACTCGGCCTTTCCAGGCGTCGAAACGCTCACAGAACCAGGCATAACCAAACCCATCAGGCGCCTTTGCCCGATACTCTTCCCACAACAAAGCCCGTGTCACGCCAGGGCGGCGCAACTCAACGTCCATTGCCGCCCAATCCGGCACGGGCCGGTCCAGCCGCGATGCCATGGTCGGGCTCGGGAACAGCAGCAACTCCAGGCTGTCATCGTCCAGTTCCGGCGCAAGTGGCCACGACAGACCCACCTGACGGGCCCGCGCCAGATAATTGAAAACCGAGCCCTTCCCAAGCGACAGCGACGCGGCAATAGCCCGGTCGCTCAGCCCTTGGGCATACTTCAAACACAACAAGTCCCGTATCCGGCGCATCGACATCTCTCGGTTGGCATAGTAACTCCTGGCTGCTTCAACAGCCAAAACCTATGCCTTCTGATTGCCGGTCAAACCTGCCCACCTTCGCGTGGAATCCGTGCCCACCATCACGTGGAATCGATGCCCACCATCACGTGGAACACGCAGAAGCTTGTGCGAAATCTGCTCGGGAGACCAGCGCCGATGAACAAGATGGCTGTGCACGAAGCGATGGGTCGCACCGCCCTCGATCAGCTTGCGAGCGAGCCGACATCGCGAGCGCCAAACGTCGTAAACGAGCCGCGCCGATTGCGGGCAGTAGGTGCCATTATCCTGACGACCCCGCGTCAGTTCCCGGCAAATCGTGCTCGCCGACCGGGTTCACTCTCAAGAACCGAGATCCCCGTGACGGGTTTTGTCCACATTGGGGCAAGATTCGAGATTTTGGTTGACAAGAGATTAATCTCGCGCCATTTCTTAAACTGATTGCTAAGTCGGCAATGTATTCTGATCCAACTCAACGTGTGAATATTGTGAAAACTCACCTCTGGTTGTCTGCTAGCTTCATCTTGGCCCTGAGCATATCAGGTGCCGCCAGCGTGCATGCTCAGTCTAAGGGAACGGAGGACTCCTTGATCGAGCAGCAACTGCTGAACGGGATCGACCTGCGCAAGGAAGCTTTTCAGGTCTGCCTCGACATCCCCGTTTGCACGGTCGACGGTCTGAGGATCGAAGGATTTTACCGTGATGTGAGCGGCGCTTGGCAGCCGCAGGTTCTGTACTGGGATGCGATCGACGGCTTCGGTGTGAAGGGCGGCGGTCAGAACGACGAAATCGACTTCAACGAGAAGCTGGTGATCACCGCGACCCAGCCTGTGCAGGTTAAGGGCGTATGGCTGAGCGACCTGTTCATCGGCGAAGACAGCCATTACGGCGCGGCTTCGCAGGATACGCAAGGTATCGAAAGCGGGCAGATCACCCTGTCCTCGGCGGATGGCAAGACGCTGGCCGTAGTCGTGGTGTCCGGTGACAAGACGCTGCCGGATGTCAGCTTCAACACAGCCGTCTACAGCGGCTTCGACGAAGGTGGCGACATGCTTTTACGCCTGTTGGTGGACGGCAATGCTGTTAGCATCGTCGGGGCAGACGACAAGGAAGGCGCGCCGCTGTCGACTTCGATCGGAAATATCGACCTTGACAAGGAAAGCATCTTTGCCGGCGTCCCCACGGTCGAGCGGAACGATGCCGAACTGTGGACCATGATCGATGGCACGGCCCTGTTTCCGGCCGGCACCCGCAACGCCGAGATGTTGACCGAGCTGGCTAACGATCCCAAGATTTACGAGACGATATACCGGCGTGCCTTGGTCATGCGAAGCTTAGGTGACGTGGAGAACGGCGAAGTTGCGTTGCTTTTCGACACGCCCGTCGCGACGACGATCTTTACATTTTTGTCCCCCCTGGGAACCAGCAATGACTTTTCTGTCGCGGGCTTTGTGGTGAATTGAGATGAAACGCAGTCAGATCAAGGTTTTCCTGAAGAGATTCGTCCTAGGTTCGGCGATTTTCTCGCGGGCGGTCGCCTCAACTTTACCGATGGTGCCGGTCATACTGCCGCCGGAAAATGCCTGGGCCGCCGCCCGGCGCGACTTCGACGTTGTAGCTGGTACTCCAGATTTTGCCACGTTGCAGGCTTGGCTGAAGCAGGAAATCGGCAAGCAGCCGGTGGCTGGTGTTGTCCTAGCCTCTTATGCACTGCCGGGTGTTGACCGGCGGGAGTTGGACCGTTTCTGGCTGGGCCATGCTGAAACGTCGCGCGACGCCAAAATCATGGAAGCGGTCATCGCCTCCAATACCTACGCCCTGGATCAGCAGGGCTCCGCGACGCGCGAAGACTTCCTAGAGCAGTGGCTCGTCAAGACCTCATCGCATTGCTACGGCAACTGCGGTAACGGCGGCGGTGGCGGCGGCGGTAACGGCGGCGGTGGCGGCGGCGGTAACGGTACTGGTAGCGAAGGCGGCCCGCGCTGAAGCTGAGAACCGCAGTCAGGCAACAAGCCCTGGCAGTTATGGCCGGAGCTTCATTGCCTTGCCGGTCCATATTCTGTCAGTTCAGCGCCACCTGCCGCCGAGTCTCCGATCAGGGCGGCCAGATCCTCGCTCCCGTTTCCGGTCGCCAGAAGGCAGGACAGTCCGTCGGGCGTGGCCACGGTCAGCGTCCAGCGGCTGGTCTGCTTCGAGGCATAGACCTCAACGATATTCTGGTTGCGGCCCATGCCGGTGAAGGCAAGGACCTCGCCGAATTTCGATTTCAGCTGGATCACTACATGCGTGCGGTCGGCGCACGTGACCGCAAAGACTGGGGCCGCCAAGACGGACAGCATAGCCGAGGCAAGCAGTGTCGCATGAATGGTATTTCGCATTTTGATCCTCACGAAACGGGACGGGCGGCGGCCAAAAGGCCGAGCTCAGGACGAGCTCTTTCCGGCCAGGGTGAAAGTAGATACCACCCGTCGCCAACATCCACTTTTTGACCTAACAATCTGTCAACCGAAGGATTGAATCCGGGCATTTTTTTTTGTGAACAATCACGCGCGCCACAGCACCGCCGCATCTGAAAGGCGGCGAAGTTCCGACAGATCGAGACGCGCGGTTTCGGCCCGGGCGATATCGATGGCCGGCGTGCCGCCCCGGCAGATCACGGCAAATCCGTAACGGCCCAGCAGCGCGAGCGGGGCGGTCGTCTCGCATAGAAAAACTAGCCGGATGAAGGGCTTGCGGTGGTGTTCCGACAGAAGCAGCAGAAGCTGCAGTGCCAGATCTCCAGCCGACAGGGCGGGCACATCGATGGCGACGACCGGCAGACGCTCGGGCTGCGGCGCCCAGGCGATCCGCCCCAGTGGGACCTGCAACACCGGCGCGGCGGCCTTGATCGGCGGGGCAGCCAGCAGGGCGCCCTTGCCGGCAACGGGTCTGTCGAATGCCAGGACCAGCTGTTGCCATCCGCCTGCTTCGATCTCGCGGCAGAGCGATTCGAATTCCAGCTGCGCCATGCGCGGGCCGCGGCTTGCGGCCTGGTCGGACAGTTTACGCAGCAGGCCCAGCGCCGGTTGGGCTTGCGGCCTGCCATGGTCGTTGGGCAGGGTCATGGCTTCCCCCCAAGGGTTTCGTCAAGGATCAGTCGCGCCATTTCGGCGGCGCCCTCCATCGGGGCTGGGGGGCGTTGCACCTGGCGGCCGGCGCGGACATCAGTCATGAAGCGGCCCAGCAGACCCGTCCTGTCCTCGGTCCTCTCGGGGTCAAGCATCATGGCCCAGCCCTCGGCTGCGGCATGGCGGGCCCGGGCCACCTGATCGTCAATCCTTTCATGCGCGGTGGGCGCCAGCAGGACCGGCAGCCGGGTCCGCATCGCTTCGTGAAAGCCGTTGTAGCCGCAAGCGGAGATCACCCCGTCGAAAGCCATGAAATAGCGGCCCAGCGGAAAAAGATGGCGCAGCGAAGCCCGGTCTATCCCAAGGTCGGCGGCACTGCGCGCGAGCGGAGAGCAGGCCCAAATCAGCCCGACACCCGCCTTCCATGCGGCGGCGGCGATGTCGCGCGCCAGGGTCGCATCGCGGCCAAAGGCCTCGCCGCCCAGCGAGACCAGGCAGACGCGCCGCCGGAAGGGCGACAACCCAAGAGCGCGGCGCGCGGCGGCGCGCGGCAGGGGGCCGCCGTCCGGGTGCAGCAGGACCGGGGCAGTACGAGCGAAGCGGGCCAACCCGGCCAGCCGGGGGCTGGTGGTGATAGTAGGCCCGCGGTCTGCGGCAGCCGAAAGGTCGCCCGGCTCGGCCACCAGGACGGCGTGTTGGGCCGAGTCCAGATAGGCTTGGTCCCGATGCGGTTGCCACATCGCTCGGCGAATCAGCACAAGGGCAGTGCCGCCGTTGCCCGGCCGGCGCAGAGCCCTTGTCACGAAGGGATCGACGCCACTGCTGTCATAAAGGACGGCTGCAGGCCGCCACTCGGTCAGAAAAGCCGCGAAGGCCGCCTCTTCCCAGTCGACCCAGTCGTCATAGTCACAGTCGAGGTGCTGGGCGGTCATGCGTTGGACAACTTCGTATCCGGCACCGACCAGGATGCCGGCCCCTTGCGAAAAACACCAGAACACCACCCGCGCTTGCGCTTGCGCGCGCAAGGCATCGGCGATTGACAGCAGCCGCGTCAGATGTCCAAGACCGACGCCGTTCGTGACCACGGCGACATAGGTCGGCCCTTCCGCCGCGCACGCGTCAACTGGCCCTTGCACGGCGGGCACCCAGGCGTTGCTGCGCGTCAGCAGGTCCCAAGAGTCGCCCTGCGGGCAGGTCGCCGTGTCAAATCGCAGTCGGCGACGCAGCTGTGCCCAGTTCTGCGCGTCTGCCTGCATCAGGCCGCGGGCAGTCAGGATCGTGCCAGAAAGCGCATCGTATTCAGCGTTGAGGCGGTCACCCCCTGCATACGCCGCATCAGCATCCCCCGCCAGGGGAAGGGGCTCAACTTCCGAGCATCCGGCCTGAACCACTTCCGCCGCAGCTTCGACCGTCAGTGCAACGGGAAGGATCGCCTGTCGGCCAAGCCGCCCCACCATGCGCCCGATGAGGCCGATGCCCGCGGCCCAGCCGTCTTCGCCGATCCGTAGGCCGGTCCGGCGCAGCACGACGGTGACTGGGATCCGCCCCAGCGGCGACTCAAACAGCCCCGACAGGAACGAGGCCTGATCGCAATGGATGACCCGGTAGTGCCGGGCCGGATCTGGGTCTGCGTTGATGTCGGGGCGCGGGCCCAGTGCGGCAAGATCCTCGGCCAGAAGCTGCATCACCGGATCGGACGGGTCACCGCAGAGCAAGGGAAGCAGGCGTGCTTCAGTCATCGGCTGCCCCTTCAAAGGGCGCGCCACGCGATCCGTAAAGCGCCAACGTTCGGCGGGCCAGCGCCGCGGTGCCGAAGGTGCGTTCGACATGTCGGCGGCGCTGATCCGGGGAGGCGTTCAGCGCGGCCGGCAGCCAGGCCGCAATCCTTTCCGCGGCCTCTGCCGGATCAATCTCGACCGGCAGCAGCAGCCCTGCCGCGGGGCTTTCCTGCATGAGAGCTTCGTCCACCCCGCCGACATCACAGGCTGCAACCGCCAGTCCACAGGCCTGGGCCTCGATCACCACGTTAGGCGTGCCCTCGACCCGCGACATCAGCAAGAGCATGCGGGAAGAGCCATAGATTTCGGCCGGTGTCTCCAGCCGGTCCTGCAGGATCAGGTCATCAAGCCCCAGGGCTGCGCTTTCCCGCTCGATCTGGTCGCGGAAGGGGCCGCTGCCCACCAGCCGGGGGCGGATCGCAAAGGGCAGGCGCCGGCGCATTTCGGCCACCGTGCGCAGCCAGGTCAGCGGGCGCTTGTTTGCAGCCAGACGGAAGACGCCCAGCACCTCGACCGGCGCGCCTTTGCCCAGGCTCTTGGCGGCCGGGCGCAGCGCGGCGAAGGCGGCAAGGTCGATCCCGTTGTGCAGCGTATTTGCCGTGCCTTCGGGAAGCTCCAGCCAGCTTTCGTAATCCCGCGAGCCGGCGTCCGAGTTCACCGTCAGCACCACGCCGGGCGTCCGGCTGAGATGGCTCATCAGCCCGCGCATCGCCTGCAGTCGCCCATCGCCCCGCATCTCTGGCCGCATGTTGCGCGCGCTCATTACCACACGCGGAGTGTCAAGCAGCAGCCCGGCGAGCCCGCAGGCGCAGGACGAGCGGTCCTGCCAGCCGTGCAGCACCCCGGGCCTCAACTGCCGGACAAGGGGCAGCAGCCGCAACAGGTCCAAGCGGATTTGCAGGGGCAGCGCGGCCACGAGGTCGGGGCGGGGCATCCTGGCGGCGGGTTCAGTGCTGTCGGGCAGGATATGCACGGTGACGCCGGTCAGCTTCAGGGCGGGCAGGAAATGCGCATGGCCCCGCTCTTCCAGTACCGAGAACAACGCCACATGGATGCTGTCGCGCGGAACCCCCTGGTCCAGAAGCGCATTGACCAGAGTGACAAACTGCCGTTCGGCCCCGCCGGCGGCCATAGTCGCGTTGACAAGAAGGATGCGGTCATCCGGAAGGGCACCCTCGTCCCCGCGCCTAGGCTCTGCCGCCGGCAGGCTGCCAAGCAGGGCATCGGGCGACAGCACACGGTCGGCCCGCGCCGCCCCCCCCGGCACCGCGCATGGCCCGCCGGTCGGTCTCGGCCAGGGGTGCGGCCTGAATCACCGAGATGGCCTCTGGCCCGATCGGCAGGCCCCGGTCCATCATCCAGCCGGCCAGGCCGATCCGCCCATCGTCCAGCATCGTCTGCGCGACACGGGCCCAGTCGGCGGGCGGAACCCGCGTCCGGGCCCATGGCGCGGACATTTGGTCCAGTCGCAAGAGCATCGCCTCGGACTGGCCCGCCAAGGTCAGCGCCTTGAGCTGGGACGGCAGGTCGCTTTGGGCAGAACCGTCGTTCATCGCCAAGAGAAGCTCGGCCAACGCATCGTCGGCGCTGGCGTGGTCCTCAAGCCGGCGGCTAAGTGCAGCAATCTTCGAAAGGCCCTGTGCCCGGAACAACGAGTACTCGCCCACCAGATTGCGCCATTCCCGCACCGCCCCGGCCCAGTCGTTGCGACGCTCCAGCACATGTGCCCGGCGCGCGGCCAGGCGCGGATCGCCTGGAAAGCGGCCCTCGGCCTCGGCGATCGTCTCCATCGCATCGGACAGCCTGTTGACCCGGCGCAATGCGTCGATCACTGCCAGCGCCACCGGCAATGTCGGCAACCCGGCCCGGGCGAGGTGGGACAACGCTGCATCCGGATCGCTGTTGACCAGCGCCAGCCCGTAAATCAGGTTCACGTCCGCATCGATTGAATTGCGACCGAAGACGGCATCCAGCACCTCGACAGCCCGGGCGAAATCGGCCGCGTCGCAGGCAGCCTGGGCCTCGTCCATCGCTGTCTGGCCGCGGAGCGAGCCCGCCTCCCAAAGTGCCGCCCGAACCCGCGCGGTCAGTTTTGCCGCGCCGCCGTCGCGCAGGCACCGGGCAAGAAATTCCCACAGGCCAGGATAATGCGCGGCATCATAGGACGAGCCCGCCGCGAAGAGGTATGCCTCCAGAAAAAGCCGCCGGTCGCAGAAATTTCTGATCTGCACACGCGCTTGCACTAGGCTTGGAGCTGCGGTATCGTTCATTGTCCATTGCAAGTGTGAGAAATCCTGTGGCTTTGATGATATGAGCGGAAAACTTGGCGTTCGCAACCCTCAGATAGTGGCTGGTGCCAAGTTGTTGCCGCGTATGGTCGGTGCCGCTGATCTGGCGCTCGTTTCCCGGCATGTCGCGGCGCTGGATAGTGGGGATGTGGTTGTCGAATTCGGCCCCTGGTTGGGCGCGGTGTCGGAAATCCTAGCGCGCAAGGCCCGGCTTGTCGTCGTGGACAATTTCGCCTGGACCAAAGACCACGACCGGCGGGTGCCGGGCCTCTTGAGTCCCGGCGCTTCGTTCCGGGCGGCGTTCGAGGCCAACATGCGCGCACGTCGCTTGAAGGTCGAGGTGCATGAGACGGATTTTCAGGACTTTGCCTGGGACGGCCGGCCGGTGGGGCTGTGCTATGTCGACGCACCGAAATCGGCGCTGGCCCTGGCCGCGATCCTGTCAAAGGTCTGGGCGGCGCTGACACCGGACTCGGTCATAATTATCAAGAACGCACTGCACCCAAGCTATCCCGAAATGGCCGATTTCCTGCAACGGCTGGTGGATCGCGGTGCGCTGGTGCGGGCCGATGTGCAGGGCGATGCCGGCTGCAACTCTCTGGCTCTTGGCCGGGGCCCGGCCCCCTGCTCCGAGTCCGAGATGATTGCCGCGGCCGAAATCGTCGCGAGCGAGGTCGCGGATGTGGCTGCCGCCTCTTCGGTGGTTCTGGCCGCCATCGCCCACGCCTTGGCGGCTACCGATTTCGACCGCGCTTATCTGGAGCTTGACCGCCTTCCGCCCAATCCGGCGAATCTGCGACCGTTTGAAGAGATCGAACGCGGCCTAACCCGCAGCGCGCCAGACCCTGAGGCGCTGGCGCTTTTCTCGGAAATCTTCGCATTGCACAACGACCGCCCGTCGGTTGCACATTCCACAACCGGGTTCCAGCGCAGCATCCAGCACTGCAGCCGGGCTTTCTGGATCAACACTGCGGGCAAGCCCTGGCGCGGCCGCTCGATGCACCCCGAGATTCTGCAACGGGCGATCGAATATGGCTATATGGGCTGGCCCAGCCGCATCCAGGAATGGGTGCGCGGCAAGGATTTGCTGGACGTGGGCTGTGGTCCTGGGCTGCACGGGCTGGGCTATTTGACCTCGGGGGCGAACAGCTACACTGGCCTTGATCCGATCGTGAAGCTGGATGAGGACCGGGTGAAGAACCTGACCGGCAAGCGCAAGGAAGGCTTCGGCTGGAACCCGCGCGAACTGATGGAGAAGTTTCCCGCCTGGAAGGTCAGCCCGAAGCTGACCTCGAACCTGCCGCGCGAGCGCGCCTTCGACGTCGCGACGCTGCACAATGTTACCGAGCATCTGCTGCATTTGGATGCCGTGTTCCGCGACCTGTCGGAACTGCTGCGGCCCGGCGGGGTCATAGTCTACAACCACCACAACTTCTTCACCTGGAACGGCCACCATCTCCCCCCGAAGACCATTGCCGACATCGACCCCAACGATCGCGCGCAGCTGGATTTTGTGGACTGGGCGCATCTCGACTATCAGCCGGCCCGCGGCCACTATCTTGAGCGCGGGCTGAACCGGATGCGGCTGGACGACGTGATCGAAACGACCCGCCGCTATTTCGACATCGACGAGATGGAAGAGGTGCCCGCCCGGCCCGAAAACGGTGCCAACCGGCTGACCGATGCCATTCGCGCCCGCCACCCCGAACTGACCGACCGCGATTTCCTGACCCAGAACCTGTTCGTCGTGGCCCGGGTTCGTATCTGAGGCCCCTGCCCGTCCCGGGGCGCCGCCTTGCGTTCAGTCCTCGATCCGTTCCTTTGGAATGATGAAGTCCACGTGCGGCGTAACCTCGTCGCTGATCGAGGCCAGATAGGGTTCGATCGTCGGGTCGCTGAAAAGTGCGCCCTCGGCCGTCAGGTTCGGCTTGATGTAGAGCCGTCCGCCCGGGTTCAGTCGCGTCTTGAGATCGGCCAAAATGAACTTCCACTCGGGCAGTTGCCAGACCCGCGCGTGGCGGTCCGCGAAATCCGGCCGGTCGAATTTAATGGCAATGGCCGAGATCACGTCAAAGCCTGTCATCTCGGCGGGCAGCGGCGTCATTGGCGCGATCCGTTCGGGAAGGTATTTCACGCCCAGAACCTTGGCCATCTGCTGATACATCGGCATTTCGATATCAAGGCCCACGCCCGAATGCCCCATCCTCCGACAGATATAGAGGAATATCCCCGCCCCACAGCCGAGGTCCAGCACGCGCTGCGGCTTCTCGGAGTGGTCCATTCCAAGTGTCCGCGCATGTCGCCAATGGTAGCGGAGCCAGTAGTGCAGATCAAAATACTTAGCGTAGTTCAGCTCGAACCGCCGCTTCATGTCGCTGTTGTCGACCACGACTCCCTCGGCCTCGCCGGAAAATTCCGCTCGCAGGCGACCCCAGGTTTCCTGATCGATCGAAATCAGGGCTGTCTCAAGGAGCTCTTCAAACGTGCTGATTCGATTCAATGAGGTCTCCTTTCCGAGCACATCCTGCAAATCTGTTGCGATGTGGGCCCATGAGCAAGTGGCGTGAACGACTTACGAAGGGCAACTGAGGGACTCGAAGCAACTCTGAGCGCGGCGGTCAATCAAATGACCGACGAAAGCCTGCCGCTGATTGCCGAAGGGCGTCAAAGACGCGGGTGAGCTCCCCCCCCGAAAATCGCAGGGGAATCGCGTTTGGGATTTGACCTGATCTGAGGGGTATTGCTGTTCTGGCAGAGATGGATTTTCGGGTGGGGGTCGCCTTTTTGGAGCCCGTTCCCCGCATGGACATCTTTCTCACCGCCTTCGACGACGCCCCCGATCCCC
>JBCKXH010000087.1:0-10759 GCA_038921555.1 Paracoccaceae bacterium | reverse complement strand
CAACACTTCGCCCGGAGTGGCCGTTTGGGCGCTGAGGCCCTGAACCAGGTTGCGAATGATCCCACGGTCGATCTCTTCGAAAACGTCGACTTCAATCAGATCCCGGAAGTCCCGCTTTGCCACATCCTGCTTGATGTGCAGGATATCCTCGAACCGTTTCGACAGCTTCTCGAAATTCGCGGCACCTGACTTGTCATTCTTCCACCGCCGAAACAGCACCAGCGCTTCCGCGTTCAAGGTTGCATCCTCACCAAGGCTCATTGCGTAGCAAGCCTTGAACAGGGTGATGGCGAAGTCTTCGACGTCGGGCGACTTGGGTGCATAACCGTAGGCCGTGCCGACCTGCTTCCACAGGAACCCCGTCAGCCCGCAGCGGTCTACCAAACGCACTCCGTCGTCGATGTCAGTGGCGAGGTTGGCCAGCAACGCCTCGACCACGGTATCCAGGCCCCCCGGCGCGCCCACACACACGGCGAGCATCCGCGCGCGCAGCTGGCTGGCGGTGTCGTTTGGTTTGCGGATCTTCTTCAGGGTTTCCACCCGGGCTTTGGACCGGAAGAATTCCGCGTGATCCTGCACGACCGGGGCGAAGGCCAGTTCCAGACCCAGATCTGACAACCAGATCGTCGTCTGGTCGGCCTTGAACACCACGCTGGCCAGTTGCACGTCCAGAAGCCAGTTGTCGGCATGCGCGGGCGCGGGGCCGTTGTGATAGAGCAGGAACTTGGCCCCCGGCTCTTGCCGCAATATCCGATACTTCAGGCCAAACTCGTTGTTGGCGATCTCCAGCTTGGTCACGCCTTCCATCTGCACCGCGTCATATTCGGCGCGCATGTCGCGGGCGGCGTCGTACCAGAACACGATCCGCTTTTCCTCGAACAGGCGTAGCAGGGATTGGGAGATGCGGTCACTCATCGTCGCTGGCTTCCAACCCCTTGATCGGCTTCAGCGCCGCGCCGAATTTGGGATAGTTGGCCTTCACCCCGTCATCCAGATCAATCTCGATCTTCGATTGCGCCAGCGGAAAGATCACCTCGCGCTCCCACTGGGTCAACTCGTCGATCTGCTTGGCCACCGCGCCCATGTCCTTCCCCGCCTTGGTGCGTTGCGATTGGGGGACGCTGGCGTCATCGTTCAGCTTTTCCAGCCGCAGGCGTTCGGCTTGCAGTTTGCCGATGAGGGGGCGCAGGTATTCGTTCAGCAGCACCGACACCGTGTCGGGGCGGTAGCGGTGCATGTAGACGCCTGCGTTGAACGTGCCTTTGGGGCTGGAGAACATCCAGTAGATCGGGCGCTTTTTATAGCGCCGCACATGGGTGTCATAGAAATCGCGGGTGAAGTATTTGCGGATGTCTTTCCCCAACGCCTCCTCGATGAAGGCCAGGTTTTCCTGAAACCGCACCTCGCCAAAGGTCACGCGCAGGAATTTGCGAAAGCGTTCGGTGATGTCGTCGGCGAACCAGTCGGCGTCGAGCATCGGGATCACGTTGTCGGCGTCGGGCGCGAAACTCGGCTCGGGGATGCGGGCCAGATAGTCGGCCAGGGTCTCGCCCTGATTGGCGAGGATCAGGCCGGGGGCGTTCAGGCTATAGCGGCCAAACATGCAGCCCACGGCGTAGGACAGGAACTCGGCCACGGTATCGGCGCGCAGGCGGGTTTCGCGGTCGGCGACCGAGGTCTTGCCGCCATAGCGGTAAGCGGGGTTGCAGGTCAGGGTGATCTCGCTCAGCGGCACATCATGGGTCAACTCCTCCGCCAGCCCGTAAGCGTCGATGAAGATGCGGTTGTTCTGTTCCTCCAGCGTTTGCATCTGGTCTGTCATGCCTTGCCAATGCTGGCGCAGGTGGTCGTAAGTGAGGCCGAGGGTGTTTTGGCGGTGGGTGGGGGAGAGCAGCGGGAGGGTGGAGAAATCCCAGGAGGTTTCGTAGGCGTCCCAGTCCGATTTGGCGTAGGAGATTAACCCTTCTTGCACTTCGTCCCCGAAGGCGGACAGGCACTCTTGGTCGAACGGTAACGCCGCTATATTACCAACTTGGAAGTTTAGCGTTGGATTGATCAGGGACAAAAAATCAGAACTGATCTTGCTCGCGAGCGCACCGACTAGCTTGCGCGAAAAACCTTCCGGTGCGAAAGCTGAGCTTCCTGCAACATCGAAAATGGAGCCAACTGGAGCAAAGCGAACCCCAAAATTTCCCGAACTTACAAATGTCCAAGTCGCGCCTTCTTTGAAGTAGAAGTTCGTATTCTGCGCTCTTGATCGAATTTTTCCGCTAGCATCACCAAAGTTTCGAACTTCCTTCCCGTCAAATTCCCAATTTACAACAAATTCGAAATTTCCATACCATCTGCGGTATTCGCCACCTTTATTGTAGGGAAACCACTTATGGTGACCATTCAAAGTCTCAGCCGTCGAACTGTAACCTCGACCAAATTTTCCATTCGAGACTTCATGCCATAAACGCAGAAAGCGATCATTGTCTGCCGTGGCAAGACCTTGCTTTACTTCGCACCAATCTCCAACTTTATCGCGCTCAGCAAACGCGGTTTTCTGGGCAGTTGATGCCCAATATGCGATTGGTGATCCGTCGATAAGGTCAAAATCCTTCTGTCTGCTCACGAACCGACCTTGGTCAGTATTATGAAAAATCTTCTCGATCTCTGATGGAGTGCGAACATCTACATGACGTTTGAACAAGCGACGATATGTTGCTCGTTGGTCAGCTTGGGGCGCTCGGTTCATGACAACAAAAGCAGTGGAACCAAAGTCTGAACCAAAGATGCCTCTTCCAAGGTGAAGTAGCGATGAGACTGACTGGCTGCTGATTATCTTCGCTCTTAAGTCCACAAACGAACTCAAGAAAAGCCATGATGGTAAGTTGATCATTCCCCAAAAAGCGGCCTTCACTCCAAGGGACGCGCATCTTTCCATAAAGCAAGTCATTAGGTCGGCTTTGCTCGTAGGATAAGAGTCATTTACCCATGCCTTTAGTGGCGGGTTCATTCCGGCAGATCCCATATACGGCGGGTTGGCCACGACCACATGATACTTCGGGCTCAAAAACGCGGCCATGCGCAGCACGGTCTGCACCCTTGCGTGGACATCGCGCAGGAACAGGTTGCCCTCAAACGGCTTGGCGGCGATCACCCGGGCGACCTCGGCCACATCCTTCAACGCGGGCACGATCAGCGAGCCAAAGTTCTTGGCCTGCCCAAACTGCCCCAAGGTCGCAACCAGACCCGAAGTGAACAGGTCGCGCCCGACCTCGGCCATATACTCGCGCAACTCGCCGTCCGTGAACGTCACATCCTGCAGCACGCAAATCTGCGGCAGCGCCGTCATCCGCAAGAACCGCCGCCGCCCCAGCCGGCCTGCGGCTTTCATCACCAGCGCAAAGGCGGCCAAGGCCCCGGCGCGGTCGTCAATCTCAATCCCGAACAGGTTATGGGTCAGGATCAGCGCGGGGATGTCGGCGGGGGCAAACCCCTCTTCCTCATATATCGCGTGCAAGAGGTCAAAGGCATAGGTCAGCATATGCCCCGACCCGCAAGCCGGGTCACAGATGCGGATATCCTTGGGGCTGGTCAGGTGCAGAAAGTCAGCCTCGGGCTGTTCGGGGGCGATGTAATAGTCCATCCGCGTGGCAAGGGTGCTGTGGGGCCGGTTCAGCAGCCACAACCGCCCCAGCGAGTTTTCCACCAGATAGCGCACGATCCAATGCGGGGTGAACAGCTGGGTGGCGGCGGGGATATTCTCAGCCGTGATCTTGACGTTGCGTTTCAGGCCGGCAAAGACCTGATCCTTTTTTTCCGAGATGTAGAACTGGTAAAGCCAGCCGATGATTTCGACATCCTTGCAGTCGTCGTCGGTCATGGCGGCGCGCAGGCGGGCGAGGATGCTGGTGTCGGACAACAGGTCGTCGGGCATCAGAAGTTCGGTATAGTCGGCGATGGTTTTAAACAGAAACGACATGGGGCGGTGCCAGTGGTTGCAGGCGGCGACCAGCAGCAGGCGGTAAGCCTCACCCTGGGCATCGCGTGACGGCGTGCGGCCATCCAGCAGGGCGGTGACGGATTGGGGCATGTCGGAGGCCAGGTGGCCAGCGGCGGCATCGGCCAGAATCTCAGGTCGGGTCTGGCCAGCCTCGGGGGTGACGATGCGCGGGCTGGTGTAGCCGTTGGCATCCATGAAGCGCAGGGCGGTGAAGCGGTTGAACCAGGTGTAGGCGACCTTTTCGATGACCTGCTGCTTGTCGGTGCGGGCGATCTGGGATTCGATGTCCTTGACCGCAGCCGGTGCCTCACGCCGGGCAGCACTACCGTCAGCCAGGACCAGACCAAGCTTGGACCCAACCTGCGCCAGCAGCAGGCTGCGGGCCCCCTGGGCGAACTTCTTCAGCTTGTTGGCATCCATCAGACAATGATCCTTTTGCCCATGCGGATTTCGGCCAGCAGGGTCTTGCGCATTTCGCGGAGGTAGTCGTCAACGTCGGTTTCTTCGGTGAGGTAGGCTTTGGTGAAAGGCACCTTGATGTCGTGGCTGCGCACGAACTGCAAAGGCATGGGTGCGGGGGCCACAGCCTCGCCCAAACCGGGGGGCGGCTGCGGCGGCGCGGGCGGGGTTGCCACACGAACGACTTCGGAAAGCAGCAGGGGATAGAGTGTCGAGCGGATCGAATTCGCCTTGTCGCGCAGAACGGCGATCGTCGTGATCTCGCCCAGCCCATTGCGGGCGCGGTCTAGGCGGGACATGAGATCGGTGCGCTGGTCGGAGGTCAGCTTGGTGATTTCTGGCAGGGCTTCGATCTTGGCGCGGCAGTCGTCGATTTCCGCCTCAACAGCTTTGCGCTCTTCGATGACCTTGAGGTCGAGTTGAGTTTTTAGGTCGTAGAGTTTGGATTTGAGACCCTGAATGGCGGTGCCTTTGAAGGATTTCGGATCACTTAGCACCGCGCGCATGGCATCGGCCTCGGTCTGACCGAGCAGCGCGAAGTTGGCGGATTGTGAGGTCAGGAACTTGCTGACCTCTTCGAAAATTACCCGCTGTGGGCCGCCCATGAAGCTGCGGATCGGATCGAGCAGGTCTTCCTTGGCCGCAAAGAGCTTGGCCTCGAATGCAGGCAGATCGGTGACATACCAGGTGCTTGGCTTGCCGATGACCGAGCCAAGCAGCGTCGAGAAATCGCGCAGGGCGGACAGGAAGGGGAATGTATGCTCCTCGGTCAAAACGTCGCGGATCTCTTCGCGCAACTTATGAAACGCCTTGGCGCATTCATCGCCAAGCGCCTTGACGTCGCCGCCCTGAGTGGGGGTGTCAAAGAAGTCTTTATGGAAATCCTTCAACTTCTTGATCTGAGACGCGGTGAATTCCACCTGTGGTGCAAGCACGATGTTGGCCAGCAGGTTTGAATTGCGCAAAGCCCGTTCAAGGTCGCCGCCCTCGAGCAGCGTGCTGTCAGAGCGCGCTTCAAGCTTGTTGCGACCAATCAGGCTGGCTGCAACGCACAGAACAGCGTTGGTCGGCCAGCCATAGGGCTTGGCTTCGAACCGCTCCAACAGTGCCTTGACAGTAACACGCACCCCAAGCCTGTTCTGACTTTGCGTGAAGTTCAGGATTTCCTGCGCAGCTTCTGTGAGGCCCGTGCCTTCACCGCCAAACAGCCCACCTGCCCCTTTGAGCGCCTTGCCGATGTCCGCTTCGGTGTAGGAAACGCCGCGCAACATGGGCAGGTTGACGTAGACTTTGTCGATGAGGATCTGGAAGGCTTTGACCACCCTTTCCTGAGGATATTCGCCGCCGATTTCCAAATCCTCGCCGCGCACAAACAGGCGCGCATCAACCATGAGCTTGTGCAGGCGCATTTTCAGGTCGGATCGACTGCGGGCATTCTGCTCACCCTTTTCGGAGACGATCCTGTCACGCCCGTCCTGTTTTGCCGCCGTGTGTGACTGGCGAACGAATTTGTCGGTTTTCTTGAACAGCGTCAAATCCTTGATGAAGCGCGCATCCGGTGCCAGGACGACAGCCAATTCTTCTCTCGACATGGTCCGCATGCGCACGGCGTCAGGGGATGAAGCATCGTCCCCGAACGGGCTGATGACATTTACTGCCAGCTCATATTTCCGGCCCAACGGGCGGTCATCGAGTTTGCGCAAAAACGGATATTCGTGGCCGGTGGTCGCGTGCTTGATCTTCTTATGCCGAATGGTTTCCTCAAAGATCAGCGACTCGAGTTCCCGGCTGATTTCGGAAGGGTCGACGTCTAGCGCCTTGATTTCGTTCTGAACGTCAACTTCCTCATTGGTCAGAAATTCGTAAACCTCGCCATTGCGTTGGATCAGCGTTGCCCGTTCGAGGGCATTCAGCGCCTCTTCGATCTTGCGCCGTAGCACCCCTTGGTCGGCGTCGAACCCAGAGAGCAAGAGAATGCTGATGTTGCGGACTGTGGGTTTGAATTCCTTGACATATTTCACAAGAAACAGGGCCTTCAGCACCCGCACCGCGAAGGAATCAATTTCAAGTTTCGACTCCGCAATCTGGATCGACTGCTGCACCGCAGACTTCAGCGCCGACCGGATGCCTTCGAACATCAGATCGAAGGTCGCTATGCCGCCGAGCGGGAGGTCGGCCAATTGCTTGGCGACCTCTTGAAACACACCGAGCATGGACCGCTCGCCGACAGAGCTGTGTTTACCCTAAAAAGCGTTGTGCGGCGACAGGCTGGTGATCGCCATCTGAAACAACGTGTATTGGTAGGGCGGGAAGGGGTAGCTTTGGACGAAACTGTCCTTGCCCGTGTAGTTCTTGAGCCGGATCGAGCCATCCGTGAAATCGAACAGGGTCTTGAGGTTGTTTTCTTCACGTCCGTAGAGATTGGCGAGAGCAGCCGCTCCTTCTTCCGTCTTGGCGAGAAGTCTGCGCTGAATGACTTCGGCAACATCAGTGCTGCTAAGCGGCATTCGGATGGCGAACCGCGCCATGATCTTGGAGTAGTCGTTCTCTTGCTTGGACGACAAATCTCCGACAACCGACGCCATGTCCTGTTGGGCGGTCACGACGATCCAGGCTCGGCCTTTGCAGCGCGTGTTCAGGCTTTCTGCAATCGTCTGCAAATTGGTCATCAGCTTGGTGTTGTTGGCGATGTACTGACCGACCTCATCAACGAAGAAATTCAATCGAAATTTTGGCCCGCGTCCGTCGATCCAAGCTTTGACTGTATTTGCAAAATCCTCAATCGAAACACGGTGATCCTTGCGGTAATTGCCAAGGATGTCGGTTGCGCCAGCCTCGGCGGCACCAGTCGCGCTCGCGTAGGCTTTCGTGATGTTGCCCTTTTCAAGCAGCGCCTGTTCCCGACCGCGCTCCCATGGCTTGTTCGCGATCGACTGATAGGCCGATTTGAACGCGGCCAGTTTACCGCGACTATCGAGGTCTCGCTAAAACTGTGCGACGTGTGGCTGCTTGCCAAAGTAGCCGCACATCTCATCGAATACCTTCTGGAACACCGAAAGCAGTGCATCGATCTCGGTCTTGGAGATCACGTCAGCTTTCTGGTCAATGTTGAACAGGATGCTCTTGGACGGAATGGCCACGGCCATGCGAAGCGCGCCCGACAGCATGGGATTTTCAACAAGTTCCTTCTTGCCCCTGAAGATGTCATAGGCGGGTTCGCCGTCCACTTCGTCGTTTTCAAGAAGATAGGCCAGCATCTTCAACAGGTGCGACTTGCCAGAGCCGAAAAACCCAGAAATCCAGACGCCGTTGGCTGTGCTGTAGTTGGTATAAGCATCGAGAAACTGCCCGAGACGTTGGGCGATTTCGCCGGTGATGACGTATTCTTCCAACTCGATCCGCAGGCTGGCTTCATCGTCCGCCTTGATCACTCCGTCGATCGGGCGATCCACAGGCTTCAGAAAAATCTCACGCATTTGCAAAGCCATAGCCCTTACACCTCGTAGTTCAGAATATTGAAAGCCCGGTAGTAGTTATCTTTCGCAGGCAATCCAAACAGGTTCAAAGCACCTCTGCCACCCAATTCCTGCTCATATTCGCCCGGAAAGAACATTACCGTCGGCTTGTCTTTCGCCGTGCTCTGCAGATTGTTCAGCACGTTGTGCGATCGCATGTAGGGGTAGACCTCGCCGACGCCGGTGATGAAAATCACATCGTGCGGCGTTGATTCTATCTGCTCGCCTATTTTGGGAATGATATGCGCTGCCGGGTCCAGCACGCCTTGCAGCAATTCCTTGATCTCGCCCTTGCTTTGCTCTGCCTCGATTTCCAGCACTTCGGACAAGATGCCCCGCTCTTCCAGCAGCGCCAGCGACAGATCATAAAGGTCAACATGAAGCGCAGTCGGTCCGATGTTACCCAACTGCTTTATCAATCGCTTGATGTCACCCTGCATCTCGAAGGCCTCGGCGGGGTCATATGGGCAGATGAAAAATGGAACCTCGTTGCCAAGCCCTTGCTTTGTCAAGAAACGCTGGCTGGCTATCACCTTTAGCAGATGATCAAAGCGGTCTTTCGCGGTTGCGGGCAGGGTCATTTGGTACCTATTCGGAGCGAAGGCCGGGGAAGAACAAAAGGTCATTTGGGTCATGTTGCATGATCAAGCTTTTCAGCCTGGCACTGAGATAGGCCGGACGTATCCTCTCAGTTGCATCCATGATGCCTGCCTCCCGCAGGATGCGAAACAGGATCTGGCGAAGTTTGAGGCGCGTTGAGGCTCTTATGCCAGCCAACCCGTCGTCCCATTCCGCCTTTGCGTCGAAGAAGTGATCAAAGGCCCCGAGCGGCAGATCAAAGCGATGCGACAGGTACCGCTCTTGGATGACCTCCAACGCGAACTCCTTGACAAAACGGTAGGCCCTGCAAGTGGCGAGCCATAGCAGTGCCTCCTGCTCGGGGCGATCCGCGCTTTCCGTCAAGAAATGGCGCTCGTCATCGGTGAGGCACGACAAACGGTTGGCGATCTCACGTAAACTGCGTCGGTTCGATGCGACTTTGGGCAAGCTTGTCGCCCCATCGTCAAGCGCTCTCAAGATGGTCAGCTTCCAGTCTTCGCCGTTGCCGTGAAGACGCGCAACTTCGACGCTCTCGTTCACAAAGAGGCCGCCCGTGCTGAAGGACATTTTATAGGGCGAGCTGTCAGACATGCAGGTTCCCTTGCTGCACAATCGTGCGACGCAATCGCTTACCGACCAAGGGGTGCAATGGTTTGCCAAAGTGGGGCATGGTCACTGCCATTTGCGGACCACCATGATTTCTTCGCGATTGATCAAGACGATCTGCTGGTCTTGCGGGTTCCTTGCCGAGGGATCTGTGTCGAGCCCCAGCCGCTTGAGTGCGTAATAGACAAGCGCCCTCCTTACCGAGATCCGGGCGACGCCGTCCCGCATACCGTAATCCAGCGCGATGACTTTGCGTTGCGTCTCGGACAGATCGGGATGCGGACCGATTTCCAAGATGACCTGCTCTGTCCATTCTCTGTCTGAATCGGCAGCGACTTCGGATGGCTGCGAGCCGCGCGTCTCAAGGATCCGCGAAAGCAGAAAATCCTTGAAGCACTCGTCCGTCAGGCAGAACGCCCTTGCGTGCCAGCGGAACCCGTCGAACGCGATGGCATGCGGTGCGATCCAGCGCCAGATCGGCTCGGGGCGCGAAAGGGACTGGTACTTTACCTCGATCACCTCGGCACGGCGGATGGCGGCGACGACGGACCGAAGGGTTGCGGGATTGACCCCACGTGCCGGGGTTGGTGCTGCATCGTAGGCCGGCAGACTGGCGATCCAGCAGTCCTCATGGTCGAGGATGCCATCGGCGACCGAGCGCAGCTGGGCCAGGTAGCGCCCCGCGTCGAGCTTGTCGAACACGGGCTTGAAGCCCGCGCCGCGAACATATGTCCGAGCGCTCTTGTCGTAGACCATGTTGTCCGGCGCGAAGCCGAGGTAGCGGCTCAGGTCGGATGACGCTTGGTTCACCGACAGCCCGAACTGCTCCATCACATCGCTGCGGTTCACATTCCCCTCCCAGAACAGGCGGAACTCGATGAACTCGAGCCTTTGCTCGACCCCCCAACGAAGTTCCGACCTGTCGTTTTCCACCACGCTCTCCCGGCTCGGTCGATGCGCACGATAACTATGCGCGCCCAATTTTGGGTCTTATCGCAGCCTAGCGGGGAGTGGCATTGCGTTCAATCAAAAAAGCAGGGAGTTATGCGAGGACTTTACCCAAGTGCTTCGCGCAGCGATGTCGCCACCGCGTCAGCAGCACTCCTGACCGGGTCTGCCGCGAGGTGGGCATAGCGCGCCGTGGTCTGCACCTGAGTGTGGCCCAGCAGCTTGCCGATCATGGGCAGCCCTTGGCCGGACGCTACGGCCGTCGACGCGAACGTGTGGCGCAGGTCATGGATGCGAACATCCTTAAGCCCGGCGCGGGCGCGGACGCGCTGCCAGAAGGGTTGCAGGTCGCTGAGCGGCTTGCCGGGAAGGGTGCCGGTGATCACCCAAGGGTTGCCGTCGATTCGCTGGGCATTTTGTAGGTATTCGACCGCCGGGGTGCCTAGATGGACGATTTTCTTGCCGGTTTTTGAATCTGGCAGGCGCAGGGCACGCTCGGCAAAGTCAACGTAGTCCCACTTCAGCGTCATGATTTCGCCAAGGCGGCACCCGGTCAGGATCAGCAGCCGGGCCGCCAGAATGGCGGATGACAGCTCGATGCCTTCGCTCTCCATATCGCGCAGCACTTCGCCGATCCGGC
>JBCKXH010000086.1:0-11024 GCA_038921555.1 Paracoccaceae bacterium | reverse complement strand
TGCTGCCAATTGGCGAAGGGCGTTGTGTTTTTATCCTCATTGCAGACACGGGTGATGGTGGCGGGATCGCTGGGGGCATAGGCCGAAAGGTCCACCGTCAACGGATTGCGATTCGGGTCACTTGTGTCGGCCCGCGAAATCCCACCAATCAGAAAGCGCCTTTGGGGCAACTTGGTCTCATCCATAACATTCGCATATGTGCCGATTTGGCTTAGCAAGTAGGGCAGGCGTCGATAGGTGACAACCGCCAGCGTCAGCAGCACAAGCGCCAGCCCGATGAGCGGCCAGCCAAAATCCAGCCACATCAGGCGCTTGCCAAGGTCAGTGGTGGCGGCCCAGGCCCATAGCCTTTCCCAGGAACGGTCCAGCAGGTTGTTGGCGAGGCTGAGAAGCGCGATCCCCAGCCCGATCCACCCCGCAAACTTGCCTGCATCGCGCCAACGCGGGGTCATGTGGGGGTGCCCAGGTTCTTGACGTTTTTCTTGATCAATCGCCCGCCTGCGACCGGTTGCAACCAGCGATAGCCGCCCTCTTGAGCGACGACTTTATAGCGGCGGCCTTCAAAGATCGCCTCCGAGCCGACCGGAAACCGGACTTCCATCACCACTTGCGGCTGACCCGTGACGTCAGCGCCCGGTGCCCGATCCGTTGGCAGTGCCGGTGGTGGCAGGTTCAGGGCACCGATCCTGCCATTGACCGCCTTGATGCTGGCCCGTCTGGCATCAAGCACCGCCTTTTCCCGCGGATCAAGACGCTCTGCTTTGAACTCGCCAATCGACAAATGCCCCCTGATGGTATGGGCGACCGTCGCAAGCGCGTATTCCGGCAGGATTTCGGCGAGCTTGGGCGTCGTCACCATTTCACCGGACAACGGATCCCTTTTGCGCAGCGAGATCGCCTTGGCATCGGCGAAGTGGTTTATTCTCTCATCCGGGTTCAGCACCATCTGCCGCAAAACAGCTTTCTGCTTGTTCCCAATCACCGGATCCGCCATCGCCCGCAACTGCCGGATTTGCACCGATTTTTCCCAACCACCGGGAATGGATTTGGCAACCGCCCATGCCTCCATCGCCACCACAAACGCCGCCGCAGCCGCCTTCTGCTCGTCCCTCATCGCAATCTCAATCCCCACCTGCCCCCAGCCAAAGGGGCGGCCCATGCCGATGGCGTGGCGCAGTTTGGCGTCGCCGCCCCAGTGCAGCGCCCAGATCAGCGAGCCAAGCTCGACCGGGTGCAGGTTGTGATAGCGGATGGTGGCGGTGAATTCGGGGTTGGTTTCGTCGTTGCTACCGACCAAAGGCACAAGCGTTGAAGTCGTGCTGTCCGGGGCGCAGGTAACCACCCGTTCCGACCCCACCGGATAGCGTTTCCAGCCACGGATTTCGTCTTTGGCCGCGGCTTTGGGCCAGTTCATATAGCTGCGATACTGCGCACCCTGCATCAACGTGGCACCGCCCGTATCGGCAAAATCGCGTTGACGCACATAGGCGGGGGCGAAACCGGGTTTGGGTTTGCTGAGGTGGACGGTTTTTGCCGCATCCTCTTTGAACGTGTCCGGCGTTGCCATCGCCCAGCCAAACGAAACACGGGTGCGAAAGCCTTCGCGGCCTTCGTTCGGCTTGGCCTTGGGATTTTCGATCCGCCCGAAAATCCGGGTCGGCAGGTCCAGGAGTTTGCCAGAGTTGTGATCGTCGCTGGTATGCCCGATCATCGCCTCAATGTTGTTCTCCCCCGCCAACTTGAACATCATCGCAAGGCCGATGTCGGTGGTTTTCCCGTTGCCTTCCCGAAGGTAGAATACTGGAATAGGCTCGCCTTTGTCAAACTCCGCCTTGCGCCATTTCCAAGCAGGACTAGGTTTTTCCTGATTTTCATGCACCGCGATGAATCGCGCCCAGACGCCTTTGTCGACAGGTTGCACCGCTTGGGTAGTTCCTCTTTTAGTGTAAAAGAAGAACTCCATATGTTTGGTGTCGGATGGAATTCCCGTGAAAACTAAAGTGCCGTCCTGTTGTGTGGCACCAACGCCCGTGGCCCTTTCTGCCTCACCTTGCGTCAAACCCGCGCGATGGTAGCGAAGTGTTTTGTCAGTGTGTGCGTGCAATGCAACTGAACCCTGCACCCAAATATCCGTTTGTCCTTTTGAAGCACCAAACGCACCTTCGACGTTTTTGGCATTAGTCACATCATCGTCAGGTGACGGCTTCCTGTCGTTCTTGAACCGGCGAACTTTATCCTTGATATTTTTTTTGAATCCAATCAGGGCGATCTTGTTCAACTCATCGTGGTCAATCCGCGCAAATTCGCAGGGAGTCAGGGTGGTCTCACCCCCGACCAATTGAAGCCAGCCCGCGCAAGAAACTGCTTCATAGTCATTTCTGCCGTGGGTTTTGGTAAACTTACTCCCATAATCCAACCTTGCGGTGTTGTTCAAATCCCGCACGCTGGTGACGTGGTCCTTATCCACCAGGGCCATTTGGCCAAAGCAGGCCACTTCCATCACGTTGCGCACCGCGCCGCGCAGGGTGGAGCCGGGGATGGCGGGGGTGGCGGGGGTGGCATCGGGGGTGCAAAGGAATTTCTTGTCGTTAGTGGTGGCGTCATCACCCTTTTTCCCGGTGCCGCCCGACACCAAAATCGGGGTATAGGCGGTCAGGGTCAGGATGATGCTGCCGGAAAGGCTGCCCCCCTCTTCCGGCTTGTCCTGCGACGGCAGACCCTCGACCCCAAGCGCGGCTGCGGGGCAGACGTGTTTGGACAGCGGCACAAAGTTGTAGGGGGCAGAGAGGGTCATGGCGTCACCTCGTCAAATTTGACAAATCGGCAGGCGGTCACTTCTGCCGCACCGTCATCGGGCAGCACCCAAAAGCGCCGGTAGATTGCAACACCCTGCCCCACCGTCACCACCCGCAGATCGTCGGCCAAACAGGGCTCGCCCACGCCCTCGGTGATCAGGGTCGCCCGCCATTTTCCGGTCAGTCGGCGCAGTTGCATTGTCTTGGTGCCTAGCGTCAACTCGGCCTCCAGCACCGCGCCCTCGGTCGGACCGTCCGCCTCGCGCGGCAGGATAAACACCTTGGATTGCCGCGCGATCCAGCCTTCGGCCCCGGCCCAATCCCTGAGGATCCGGGTGTTTACCTCGACCGCGGACGTATAGTCCTCATGCGTGACCTCGACCGCGGTGGCACGGTAAACACCCGCATCCACCGCCCCACCCAGCGATTTCAGAATGTCTTCAGGTTTCATGCTGTGACCTCCTCAACGGTCGTGGCGACGCTAGGCGGCTCGACTTTGCCAATCAAAATCCCCGCCCCCTCGCCCCATTCCGCGCCGATACCGCAGAGGCCCATGGCCATGTCGTTTAGCGCCGCCTCAAATGCCTTGCACGCCGGCTCGGTCAGGGGTTTCAACTCGTCAATCCTGATCTCCAGCGTTGGCTGCCACAGCATCCGATCAGTGAACAACGCCCCCGACCGCGCGCCGCCGGTAAAGCGGTCGAGGCTGACATGGGTCAGGGTGATGTCCGTAGGATTGCTGATCGGGACATCGTGAAAACGCAGAATGCCCGCCTTGGCCACACCCTTTTCGGTGCCGAAGATCTCGATCAGAAGGTCGGCCAGAAGGTCGGCAACCTCCTCCGGCGTGCGCCCTGACCTGCGACCTTCCTCGCGCAGATGAAACAACGTTCGATGCCGCAGCGGGCCCTTGATCGAACTGGCGGGAATGATCGTTGCATCTTTGATCGCCGCTGGGTTCCCGGTCCAGTCAATCCGTTTTTCCATATAAGGCGCGCGGTTCTCTTCCCGGCTCTGCGGCTTGGCCCCGATCAACAGCGGCCCTTCGATTTGCCCGGTCAGGGTCCAGTGTCGTCCGTCAACAGCGTTCGGCTTAGGCCCAGACATCACGATCAGACTGCCCGTGCCAATATCCGCTTCGCAAACCGCCTTATACCGCTCCTGGTCCGCAGGCTTTTCCAGATCGAAATGCTCCACTCCCGATGCCACACAAATCATCGCGCCATAGCCCGACCGCGAGGCACCGCCCAGCGACAGACCGCCTTTGATGATGTCAACCACCGCGTTCAACGCCGAATCATCCCCAGTGGCGCGCATTTCAAACGTAAAGCGCGCGCCGGTCGGCACCGCGACACGGTTGAACTTGCCGTCACCGTCCACCACGCCCGCCTCGTTCAGCCGGTTATGGTCGCGCAGGATCGGCGCGTCGTTCAGAACCAGTTGGCAAAGCGGGTCGGTATCAGGCGCGGGCCGGGTAAAGTCCAAGCCATCGCGCGGCTTATCATCCGACCAATGGAATAGCCCATCGGTCAGCGTCAAAGCGCTGCGATCCCCCTTTGACCCATCGACATAACCGAACCAACCGTTCGCCTTATCCCCCACCGCCGCGCGCAGCACCCCGGCCAAGGTGGTGGCGGGCAGCATCGGCAGGCGGTTGGCATCGCGGGCCAAGGAGTTGTCGTTCAGCGGGTCTTCCTCGCCCCCCGCAATCATCAGGGGCGAGCTCGCCTGCAGCGTGAAACGCGCAATGTAACGCAAGCTATTTGCCATGGAACCAACCCTCCGCTTCCAACCGCCGCCGCATAAGTTGGGCAAAAACCTTGAAGCCGCGATCACCTTGATCCTTCAAGTAAGCCTGCGCAAAGGCCACAAAGGTGCCTTCGTTCGGTTGGCCTTCCTTTATCCGCGCCTGCCAGATGTTCACCTCACGGCCCGCGATTTTGGGATCGTCGCTGGCCCAGTCCTTCAGGTCACGCGCCACATCATCACTGCCCCCGATCTGCCCCCATTGGCTTTGCGTCGGGCCGACTTTTTTGCCGTTTAACTCCGCAGCTTGGCGGTAGTAACCCATCCAGTCCTCAACCTGCTCAGCCGCCGATTTGGCGCTTTTCAACTTCGCCGCGCGTTCATCTTTCTGAACCGTCAGCCATTTGCTCAGATCAGTTTGACCCCCAGTTTCGGGGGCTTTGGTGCCCGCCACAGCGCTGCCCACATACCCCTTGGCCAACGCCAATGGCGGCTGGACCGAGGCAAAGACCACCCCCAGCCCGATTTCCTGATACATCCCGATACGCTGCAAGCCGGGGGGGATCCCGGTTTTCAAGGTGATCACCGAGCCGCGTTCGATCACCAGGTGTTCCGGCGCGCGGGCAGGCCAATGGCCGTTCCACGGCGCATAGCGGCGATGGCGGGTAAAGCTGCGCGACCAGTCGATAACGGCGCCGAAAAAGTCATCGGGCCGCTCAGACGGCTGGCCATCCGCATCCACCGCCGCGACATCCGATAGGCACCACAGATAGCACGCCAAACCGGATTCAGGCGCGTTGATCTGCCAAGGTTCGGCGCGTGTCATCTTGACCCGCCCGAACTCGGCGGTGCGCGAGCGGCCCAAGAGATGCTCTTTACCGGCATCCCCGCAGAGGGTGTCCAAGGCCTGATCCACCAGCGCCTGATCACCGCCTTCGATCACCGCTAGGAACATCTGCCCCGCCGCCAGTGCCTCGAAGGCAAACAACTTCTGGTCTTCGGCGCGACCGGTGTCGGGGTTGATCGCGGTGCGCATCGTCAGACTGCGCTTGACCTTGACCACGCCGCCGCCCGCTGCCACCGCAAAGCCGCGCTGTTGTTCATAGCCCGACATTCGGTCCGCTACGGCATAATCCACGCCCTCGGTTGCCCAGTTCCCCGCATCGGCCGCCTTTTTCAGATGGATCGACATCGGCACCGGCAAGCCCGCCCCCAACGCCTGCGCCGGCAGGCCATCGCCAAACCTCAACGCGCCGCTGTGGAACTGGGTATAGGCATCCACCTTCGACAGGCACGCATATCCCTTTGCCGCCGCGATCCCCCACAGCATAGCACCAGGAATATAGGGCAGCGCGCGCGGCGTCGCCCCGGTGGCGGTGGCGGTCGAGGTGATCACTGGCTCCAACAGCTCGATCAGAATGCCCTTGCGCGTGGTCATGGCTTGCCCCCCGTCACAATCACCCGCCCCAACCCGCGCGTGCGCCCGCCGCCAACCGCACGGATCAGGTGGGCGACCGCGCGGATTTGGTCCTCCCACCCGGTATGTGCCTCACCTAAAACGGTAATCTCCGCCTCCAAGGTCAGCGGTATCGCCACCTGATCCATTCGCAAGGATTTTGGCTTGGCGGTGCTGGTGTTGGGATCAATCGCAGTGGAGCGTTGCGTGCGAAACAATTCGGCGATCAGGTCTGGCTGGCCCCGCAGAGCGTAGCGATCCGCTTCCGGCAGCCGCGCATCGGTAAAACGCAACTTGCCACTTTCGGGAGCATCAAGAAGCGCGGCGCCTGGCAAGGCGCGGCCGCCGAACAGCGCCGCTTCAACGTTCGTCTTCAAAATCCCCACCGCAACCGCCTCGCGCACCGCCTCGCGGAACAGGCCTTTGACCTGACGGCCCGGCACATAGGGCAGCCGATCAGCGTCACGCGCGCACAGCGCATCCGCCGCCCCCGCCTCGCCCTGCCCGGTGCCGACCTGCCAATAGGACAGGATGCGAAAGGTGATTTTCATGCCGCGTCCTCCACATCCGTCGCCGTGGGGTCGATCATCCCCAGATCATGCGCCTGCAACAGTGGGCAGTAGCCATCCGAGCCTATGCCGGTATCCCACGCGCCGAAGGCGTCCAAGGCGGTTTTCAATTTGCCATGAACCCCAGAGTTACGTTTTTTGACCACCTCCAAAGCGCGCCGATAGACTGACTTGGCCATTTCAGAGTCGGTCCGCATCAAGTCCGGCACCCGGCGCATAGCGCCGCGCCCGACATCGTCATGCGCCAACAGAGCCGCCAGCCTTTTCAGATCGCAAAGCTGCGCGTCGGTCAGCGCCTTTTCCCACAACCGGATCGTGCCACCCGGCAGCGTGGTATCCTCCGTCAACTCGGACAAGGACTGCGGAATCGCCGAGGTGGTCAGCCGCCAGATGCCAAACCGCGACTCGCCATCAACCTTGGCCCCCTTGGCCAGCACCTCGCACAGATGATAGGCCGCGCCGAACGGCCGTTTGATGCCAAGAATGACGATGCCGACTTTCATCGTCAGCGCTTTATTTTGGCCCTCAAAAAACCGTTCCAGCACCGCCGCCGACGTCACCTGAAACTCGCGCACAAAAGTCTGCGCAAAATCCAAGGCCAGATCGGCGCGCAGGATGATCGAGATGTCGTCGCCGCCAAGGATGATCGGGCGCGCGGGCACAACCTTGTCGATGGCCTTCGGCAACACATGCGCCGCCATCGCCGCACGCACCGCATCGCCGGTGGCTTTGGCAATTGCGACCGACATTTCGCGGATCTTGGTAGGAGTAAGTGGTTTCGAACTGTCGTCCGCCTTCGCAGCCTCTTCAAACAACTGCCCCATATCATTGGCATCGGCATGCAGCATGGCAATCCGCTTGGGGCCGTCTTCGGGAAAGGGGAATTCCACGTTGTTGCGGGTCTTGCCCGAATCGTCCTCGTCCTTCTCAAACACGTCTGGCCAAAGCCATTTCTTGTCAGGCGCAAACTGAAGGCCAACCGCCGATGCGCCGGGTGCTTTCGGTTTGACTTTATTACGCTTGGCCAAGGTCGGCAGATCGGCAAATTCCTCGGTGATGATGCACTGGCCACCTTTGGTCCAACCCACAACATCCGCCGGCACCCCACCCGACCGCGGCGCGGGGCGGATCATCGGCGAAATCAACGGATAGGCCACCCCCCGGCGCGGTCCCTGCGAGCCGCTGTTAACGCGCGCGGCCTTGCGGCAGGCATTTTCATCGGCATCGGGGGCAATCCCATCGGCATAGGCCAATCCCGGCGCAAGTTGGGCAACCGCCAAGCGAAACGCGGCACGAAAGACGTGCAGCTTGGCAAGGGCGTTATTCCCCGCAACCGTCAAGTCCAGAACCCCGCCAGTGGACCGATAGACGTTCGCCAAGATACCCATCCGCGCCAAAATGTCATGCGCGAGCCCCGCCACCGTGTTCGGCGGAGACAAACCCTCGTGCCCAAGCGCGTTGATCAGCTCGCTTGCCCCCGCCGCGTCGCGCAATTTGCTGGTGGCGAAAATATAGGTCTGAATCTGCTTGGCTTCAAAAAGATAGGCGGCGAACATGAGCGTACTCCTGCGAGCGTGATGAGGAAAAGTGGATTCCGGTTTTCCTCAAAAATCACGCGACAACTTGGTCTATGGAACATGATGATGTTTGCGATCACACATCATCATGTTCCAAGTATTCGGTCAGGCTAGGCTGCTGGTGAACCCAAGGTCAAGGCATTTCACACCACTGCCATCCGACCCTGCACCATTCGATCCAGCCCGTCCCGATCTGTAAAGTTGCAGATCGCGCGCGATGTCGTCAAACATGGCAAAATCCATCGCAGGATATTCAACAGGAGGCTCCAATGTTTACCTACGATCTTGCGGTTCCCGGCCCTGCCCCGGCGTCGATCATTGATGCAGTGACTTTGGGGGTCGAAGTCACCGACCCCATCGCCGCCCGGCGCTGTGGCTTGGGCAATATCGACCCACAGCACGCGCCATGCGCGACCACGACTGCCGCCGCTGCGGTAGAGGCCTGCCTTGACGCCGTTCTGCCCCCCGTCGGTGCCCGTCTGGTGACCACGCGCCCGGATCTCGATTCGATCTGCGCCATGGCGCTGTTGACCCTGCGCGCTGAAGGATTAGCCATGTCGGTCGCCCTGCAAGACCGCGTGCGCCGCATTGCCGCGATTGACCGCTTTGACCGCGGCGCGTGGCCCGGTCCACGGCCTTTGCCGCAATCGGTGGACGACATCCTCGCCGATGGCGTCGGTGCCGAAATGGCAGCACTTGCCGCCGCGGTGTCGGACCGCTCGGTGCCAATGGCGCTGCGCGTCAAGGCAGCCATGGCCTGGCTTTTGACCGGCGAGCCGCCGGACTCCTACGCCAAAGCCGCCGTGATACGCGCCGAAACCCTGTTTGCGTCGCTCAAATCCGGGGCGACGCGGCTTGAAACCCGGCTGAACCGGCGGGTGGCTTTGGCGATCTCGCTGGATCAGGGCGCGTTGGGGCTGGGCTACCGTCTCGCCCCGGTGGTGCTGGCGCTGAACCCGGCCTGGACCTTTCCGGATGGGGCCCAAGGGCGCAAATACACGCTTGCCCGTTGGGCCGAAGGCGATTGCGACCTCGACCGGGTTTTGGCCGCGCTAGAGGTGCTGGAAACCGGATGGGGCGGTCAGCGCGGCATCAAAGGCTCACCGCAAACCCGCGCTTCCGGCATCCCCATCGAGGCGGTGATCGCCGCCATGGTCAGCGGCCTGCCAAACTACCGAAAGGATCGGACATGAAGCATATCCTGATTGCATCGCTGGGGGGGCCGCCCGCCGTCATCACCGAAACGCTGTGGGCGATGATGAATCCAACCAAGCTGACCGACCCGGCACACCAAGGCAGGCCCGCCGTGGCCCCCGATGTCATCCACTTTCTGGCAACAGATTTCAAGGGCAGCTTTGCCAGCGTCGATGCCCGCGAGACGGCCCTGCGCGCAAAGATTGTCGAATTGTATGCTCAACTCAGCAAGCCCGCGCCGAAGGTCATCGTCGAGTATATTTGTTGGGGTGGCGCACGGTTGCCCGACATCCGTAGTCAAGCCGACAACGTGCTTTACGCCAATGCGGTGACCGACCATGTGCGCAGCTTTTGTAGTGATCCCAACAACGTTGTCCACATGCTGCTGGCAGGCGGGCGCAAGTCGATGTCCAGCTATGATCAATCGGCAATGATGTTCTTTGGCCGCGCGCAAGACGAAGTGATTCACGTGTTGGTAGACCGTCCCGCTATCGAAGGATGTTCAGATTTCTGGTGGCCGGATCAGCCGCAAAAGAAAGTGTTGAATCCGACATTCCCCAAGTAGCCTGCGGTTCGAGGGAAAAATCGCATGAATCGGCACCTTGATCAAGTATTTATGCCGTCGGCGGGTGTGTTGCCTCGTCTGCGCTACAACTCGCGCCCGGATGGGGCTGCAACCGTGCCCTGTCGCGGTCCGTTCGCGGGTTTTTCAGCGCGACGGGCAGACCTGTCGAGCCGGTTTCGTTCGATTTAGGTCGCCTTGGAGATCACGCGCATGACGGTGGCGCCTGCAAGCGGCGGATCGCGGCGAGAATGGCCCTGACCATCGTGCCGGTAACGGCGACCTCGGCGAGTTGGAAGGTGATGGCACGGGCGTGGCGCACGACGCGGGCACCGATCTTGATCAGCTTGAGCTGAAGGCTGGTCAGCGACCAGTTGTGTTGTAGCTGTGTCGCTGCAGAACATTAAACCGCACGCACAATTGGGGGTCGCCGCCAATACCAAAGATGGCCACATCGTTATAAATCAATAACTTACGCCCCAGAGACGGTTAGACCCCGGTCGCGTCCCCTCCGCCACTTGCCCTTGAGGAAAGTTTCTCTCGACCTGGCCGCAGCCGGATTTTCCCGTTGTTTTCAAGGGTTATGCGGGATGGGCTGAGCACTGGACCCTGCGCCGAGACGCCCGAAAGCGTTCTCTCCGGGCCGATATTCTCCAAGGCTCTTGACTGCGGGCTTTTGGTGGAGAGCCATAAGTCGCTGCTTTTAAACCATTTATTTCGCGGCCAGAAATGCACAGTTTGCAAAACCGTCCGCACGCCGCACGAGACTGGGGTCGGAAAGACCTGCGCTGATCTGTCTACCACGACGGCGCGGTTTCATTGCGCCACCGCTGCAGGTTCGGCGGCGTTCGCGTGCTTGGTGATGATGTCCTGCACATCGCTTGGATTGAACGCGACGTCCCATGACCACTGACCAAAGAGCTATGCCCGATTTTGGGTGACGCGGCTTGATCAAGCGGCGCTGGTTTTGACAGGATCGCTGTTGGCGACCCCATTTATGAATTTAACGCCTTCGATGACGCGTGGCAACTGATTTGCACCATTCAGGCGGCGCCATTTCTTCGCTGCAGCCCTCACGAGGGTGAAGACCATCAGCTTCACGGTCTTTTGCGACAGGGCACCCTT
>JBCKXH010000085.1:0-11107 GCA_038921555.1 Paracoccaceae bacterium | reverse complement strand
ATGATAGCATCGGAATTGACATCTCGAAAGACCATTTGGATGTTCACCGACTGAGCGACGGCGCCGCTGCGCGGTTTGCCAATGCGACGGCAGGCTTTCGCGAGCTGGCGGTGTGGCTGGGTGCCGCGTTACCTGCGCGGGTTGTTTACGAGCCGACCGGCCCTTATCACGCGGGGTTCGAAAAGCGCTTTGCAGGCAAGCTGCCGCTGTGCAAGGTGAATCCGCTGCAGGCACGTCGGTTCGCGCAGTCAAAGGGTATGCGCGCCAAAACCGATAAAGTCGATGCCCAGATGCTGGCGGTGATGGGGGCGGCCTTCGCGCTGGAGCCCGATACGCCGATGTCACAGAACCTACGTGATCTCAAAGAGTTGCGGATCTCCCGCATGGCATTGATCAAGGATCGGACCCGCTTGAAGAACCGTCTGCAGACCCTGACACTGGCCTTCGCCCTTAAACAGGCCAAAGCCCGCCTGGCCCTGGTCTCGCGCCAGTTGCGCGATATCGACGCCGAAATCAGCGCTTGCATCGCACAGGACGACGCAACCGCCCACAAGCGCACTATTCTGCGTTCGATCCCCGGCATCGGCGCTGTCACGGCCGCAGCCATCCTCATAGAATGCCCGGAAGTCGGCACAATGACCAAAAAGCAGATCGCCAGCCTGTCCGGTCTTGCGCCCATGACACGCCAGTCCGGCAAATGGCGCGGCAAGGCCTTCATTCAAGGCGGTCGCAAACACCTGCGCGACGCGCTCTACATGCCCGCCCTCGTCGCCGCCCGCTTCAACCCAGACCTCAAGCGCAAATATCAAGCCATGATCGCCGCCGGAAAACCCCCCAAAGTCGCCCTGACAACCCTCATGCGAAAGCTCATCGAGCTCGCAAATACTCTGATCCAAAATGACCGAAATTGGAGACCAAAAGGGGCTTGATCAAGACGGATACTCTAAGAAGTGACCTGATCGCCCGATCACCACGGATTGCTCTTGACCGCCCTTGCCCCTAACCTGCCGAGCAGGTCTTCAGGAGACGCCGATGCCTCGCGCCAAACCAAGCCTTGCTGCAATCGCCGTGGCGCTGTTCGCAGGCCTTGGCCCCGCTCTGGCCCCCGCTCTGGCCGAAGTGGCACCCCCCGGCACCAATCAGGCGGGCGCTTATCTTGCGGCGCGGCAGGCCCATGCGGTGAATGACTTTGCCGCCGCCGCCTTCTGGCATGACAAGGCGCTTCTGGCCGACCCGACCAACCTGACCCTGCTGGAAGGTGCGGCGACCGCCCATCTTGCCCTGGGTCAGATCGCCGCAGCCGCAGCCAATGGCCGGGAATTGCTGGCGAGCGGGGCGCGCAACCAGATCGGCTATCTTGCGGTGCTGGCGGGTGACATCCAGGCCGGCGACCATGCCAGGATCCTGGCCGATCAGGCCAAGGGCCACAGCATCGGCACCCTGATCGACCGGCTGATCACCGCCTGGGCCAAGGTCGGCACCGGCCAGATGGCGCAGGCGCAAGCCGATTTCGATGCGATCATCAAGACCCCCGGCACCGCCGCCTTCGGGCTGTATCACAAGGCGCTTGCCCTTGCTTGGAGCGGCGATTTCGAGGCTGCGGACCGCCTGCTGTCCGGCCCCGATGCCGGGCCTGTCATGCAACTGCGCCGCGCCGTGCTGGCCCGGGCCCAGATCCTCAGCCAGTTGGAGCGCAATCCGCAAGCCGTGGCGCTGATCGACGCCGCGTTCGGCGACCGCCCCGATGCCGGCATGGCCGATCTTCGCCGCAGGCTGGCCGCCGGTGAGCCGGTGGAATATGACGCCGTCCGCAACGCCACCGACGGGCTGGCCGAGGTGTTTTTCACCCTCGCCACCGCGCTGAACCAGGATGCCGACCAGACCTATGTCCTGCTGAATGCCCGCATCGCGGCCAGCCTGCGCCCCGATCACGTCGAGGCCCTGCTGATGAGCGCCGACCTCCTGGAAGGGCTCGGGCAATACGATCTGGCCAGCGATGTGTTCGGGCAGGTCCCGGCCAGCGACCCGGCCTTTGCCGCGGCCCGCATCGGCCAGGCGGATGCCGCCATAAGGGCCGGTCGCACCGATGACAGCGTGGCCCTGCTGCAGGCGCTGGCTGTCGAGCAGCCCCGGGATGAGGCTGTGCTGACCGCACTTGGCGATGCCCTGCGCCGTCAGGGCAACTGCGATCAGGCGATCGCCGCCTATAGCGCCGCCATCGCCCTTGTCCCATTGCCCGCCCCCGGCCACTGGCCGATGTTCTACAAACGCGCCGGTTGCCTCATCGCTGTGGACGACTGGACCGCAGCCGAGGCCGATTTCCGCACCGCACTGGCGCTTGCCCCGAGCGAACCGCGCCTGTTGAACGAGCTTGGCTATTCCTGGGTTGACCGCGGCGTCAATCTGGAGGAGGCGCTTGGCATGATCCAGCGCGCCGTCGCCGCCTCGCCTGATGTCGGCTATATCATCGACAGCCTGGCCTGGGCCTATTACCGGCTTGGCCGCTATGACGAGGCGGTCGCACCGCAGGAAAAGGCATCAAAGCTGCTGCCGGTCGATCCGATCGTCACCGACCATTTGGGCGATATCTACTGGCAGGTCGGCCGCAAGCGCGAAGCGCTGTTCCAATGGCGCCGCGCCCTGTCCTTCGGTCCGGCAGAGGCCGACAAACCGCGCATCCAGCGCAAACTTGCGGTCGGCCTCGATCAGGTGCTGGCAGAGGAAAAGGCGGTAGGAAGCAATGATTGAGGTCGCCGCCCGGGCCAAGATCAACCTGGCGCTGCATGTGACCGGACGGCGCGCCGATGGCTATCACCTGCTGGACAGCCTGGTGGTATTCACCGATATCGCCGACCGCATCACGGTCGAGGCCGCGCCCGCGCTTGAGCTGCAGATCACCGGCCCGTTTGCCGCACAGCTTTCCAGCCGTTACAATTTTGTGCTGAACGCCGCCCGCGCCCTGCATCCGACGCTTGGGGCAAGGATCGCTCTGGAAAAGAACCTGCCGGCCTCCTCGGGAATCGGCGGCGGTTCCGCTGACGCCGCGGCGACCCTGCGCGCCCTGTCGCAACTGTGGGGCCTGCCGCTGCCGCCGCCCAAGGCCATTCTGCGGCTGGGTGCCGATGTGCCGGTCTGTCTGGCCGGCCACCCCACCCGGATGCAGGGCATTGGCGAGTTGCTAACACCGGTCACCCTGCCCGCCACCTGGCTTGTCCTGGTCAATCCCGGCGTGGCTTTGTCCACAGCACAGGTCTTTCACGGCCTGACCTGCCGCGACAATCCTGCCCTGCCGCCCCTGCCAGCCTGGCCCGATGCCGCAAGCCTTGCCAGATGGCTTGGCGCAACCCGCAATGACCTTGCCGCCGCCGCCACCCGCCTCGCCCCCGAAATCACCGCCACAATTGCCGCCCTGTCGGGCCAGAACGGCTGCCTGCTTGCCCGCATATCCGGCTCTGGCGCCACCTGTTTTGGTCTGTTTGCCGATGAGGCCAGCGCCCTTCAGGCCGCCCGGATGATCGGCCAAGCCAACACCGGCTGGTGGGTCCAGGCAGGGCGCTTGGTTGCCTGAGGTAGGGTGTCCCCCCGCCCCGCGTTCAGGAAATCCGCCCGACCACGTAATCCGCCAGATCGGCCAGAACCTCGCGCAAGGGATGCTCGGGCACCGCCGCCAGTGCCGCCTGCGCTTTCGCGGCCCATGAGTGCGCCTCACCCCGTGCCGCCACCAGCGCACCGTGGCTCTCCATCAGCGCCTTGGCATGGGCCAGATCGCCCTCGCCCTGCTGACCCTGCTCGATCACCCTGACCCAGAAGGCGCGCTCCGCGGCACTGGCGCGGGCCACCGCCTTGATCACCGGCAGCGTCACCTTGCGCTCGCGGAAATCATCGCCGGTGTTCTTGCCGATCAGCGCCGACGCGCCTGCGTAGTCCAGCAGATCATCGGCGATCTGAAACGCGACCCCCAGCGCATCGCCGTAAGCAAACAGCGCCTGCGTGACAACCTCGGGCGCCCCGGCGATCACGCCGCCCACCTCGGTCGCCGCCGAAAACAGCGCCGCCGTCTTGCCGCGCACCACCCGCAGATAGACCGCCTCATCGGTGGCCAGATCCTGCGCCGTGGTCAGTTGCAACACCTCGCCCTCGGCAATGGTGGCCGAGGCATTGGCGAGGATGTCCAGAACCCGCAGGTTGCCGGTTTCGACCATCAACTGAAAGGCCCGGCTGAACAGGTAGTCGCCGACCAAAACGCTTGATTTGTTGTCCCAAAGCAGGTTCGCCGTCGGCCGCCCGCGCCGGCGAGTGCTTTCATCGACCACATCGTCATGCAGCAGGGTGGCGGTGTGGATGAATTCAACCGTCGCGGCCAGATGCACATGATAGGGCCCGTGATAACCGCAGATCCGCGCCGCAGCCAATGTCAGCATCGGGCGCAGCCGCTTGCCCCCGGCTTCAACCAGATGGGCCGTCACCTCGGGGATGCGGGGCGCGTGTTCGCTTGCCATCCGCGCGCGGATCAGAAGGTTCACCGCCGCCAGTTCCCCGGCCAAAGCCTGCGCCAGCACATCCAGCGGCTTGCCCCCCGCCTCCATCAAACCCATCCCATCCAAACCCACCAAATGCTCGACACCGCCGCCGCACCGCCTTAAACCAAGGATATGAGGCTCTTGCTGCGCACCACCGACCCGACGCTGATCGCCTTTGCCCAAGCCCTGCTTGCGGGCGAGGGTATAACGGCGTTTGAGATGGACGTCCACACCAGCATCCTGATCGGCTCGTCCTTCCTGTTGCCCCGTCGCCTGATGGTGGCCGAGCGTGACCATTTTCTGGCCCGCGCCGCCCTGATGGACAATGATTTCCCGCCCGACATCTGCCCGCCATGATGTTTGCGGCGGACGAGCTTTCCCGCGACGCCTTTCTGTGCGGAAGGCTGCACCTGTGGCAGCCGCTCAAAGGCTACCGCGCCGCCACCGACCCGGTGCTGCTGGCCGCCGCCTGCCCGGCCAAACCCGGCCAATCGGTGCTTGACCTTGGCTGCGGCGCCGGGGCTGCGGCGCTTTGCCTCGCCACCAGGGTGCCCGGCCTGGTGCTTTACGGCCTAGAACTGCAAGAGGCCTACGCCAGCCTCGCCCGCCGCAATGCCGCCGAAAACGGCCTGCCGTTTCAGGTTTGGACCGGCGATCTTGCCGCCATGCCCGCGGCGCTGAAACTGGGATTTGACCACGTCATCGCCAACCCGCCCTATTATCCGCGCGCAGGCTCCCCCTCACCCATCAGCACCCGCGACACCGCATTGCGCGCGCAAACCCCGGTCGCGGAATGGCTGCGCGCCGGGGCCCGCCGCCTCAAACCGGGCGGCTGGCTGACGCTGATCGCGGGCGCAGGCAACCTTCCCGACCTATTGTCCGCCCTAGCCCCCAGCCTCGGCTCGGTCACCGTCCTGCCGCTGGCGCCGCGCGAAGGCCGCCCCGCCCTGCGCATTCTGCTCTGCGCCCGCAAGACCGGCCGCGCCGCCTTTCGCCTGCTGGCGCCCTTGGTTCTGCACTTGGGCACCGCCCATGACGGTGACCGCGAATCCTACACGCCCAAGGCGAGTGCGGTTCTGCGCGACCTTGCCGATCTGTCAGCCGAGTTCCGCTGATTTTAATAAACTTCGCCGCATTGCATTGTGAAGACTTGATGACAAAGGGCCAAAAACGTGTTGCACTGCGCCTTACCGGAAACTGGCACAGGAGGCTCTACATGACCGTTGCTTCGCATATCGCGGAACTGAAACGGAAGCACGAAAACCTCTCTCACACCGTCGAACAGGCGCAACGCGCGCTTGGCACTGACGACATTCAGATTGCCACCTTGAAAAAGCAGAAACTCAAGATCAAGGAAGAAATCTCGCGCCTGCAAAGCGTCTAGTTTGCCTTAAGGCTGGCGCGGGCGGCCAGTGCCGCCCCGCCGGTGATCATCGCCGCAGCGGCAATCAACTGCGGCGTCGCCTCGGCCATTCCGGCCATGATCAGCGCGAAAGTTGACAACAGGGGTGCCGCATAGGACACCACCCCCAGCAGTTGAATATCGCCATGCTTCATCCCGACATCCCAGGCGAAAAACGACAGGCCGACCGGTCCGATTCCCAATAGAACAAGCGACAGCCAGCCCAGGGTATGGTCAGGCCAAACCGTTGTTTCAAAAGCCAGATGTGCCGCTGCGGACAGCACGGCTCCCAGCAGGAAATAGACCGTCACCGCCTCGGTCGGCTGGGCACCAAAACGCCGGGAACCCACCGAGTAGGCGGTCCAGCTTAGCGCAAAGGCAAAGGCCAGTGCAAAGCCCGGCAGTGCCCCGGCAGGCCACGACTCGCCGCCACGCAGCACGAGCAGCGCCACCCCGGCAAAGCCGATCAGCGCCCCGAAAATGTGCAGGGCGCCCAACCGCTCCCCCGGTAAAAGGCCGGACAGCAGAACAATGAACAGCGGCCACAGATAGCCGATCAGCGCGGTTTCGGCCATTGGCGCGAGGCCCATCGCCGCGAAATACAGCAGGTTCGCGCCGAACAGACCAAGACCGCCAAAGGCATAGACCCGCCATGGCACCACCCGCAGCACTCCAAACCCCACCCCCGCACCGGTCCAGTTCAGGCCGATCGCAGCACCAATGGCAAAGCAGACCGCGTTCATCTGCAAGGGCGGCACCGGCTGCGCGCCGATCGTCAACAGCGCCAGCAAACCCCAACTCAGAATCGCCGCGAACCCAATCAGCGTGGCGCGCCGCCGGTTCATCGCTTTGCCCCAAATTGCGTCGCAGATTTCCGTCTGCTCTCACACAAAAAACTGCCCGCCATTGGCCGAGATGGTCGCCCCGGTGATGAAGCCGGCATCGTCGCTGGCCAGAAACACCACGATCCGCGCGATCTCGAACGGCTCACCCAACCGGCCAACCGGAATCTGCGGGATGATCCGCTCGGCCAGCACTTTCTCGCCAATCGCCTTGACCATATCGGTGCCGATATAGCCCGGACAAATCGCGTTGACGGTGATTCCCGCCCGCGCGCCCTCTTGCGCCAAAGCCTTGGTGAAGCCCAGATCGCCCGCTTTGGCCGCGCTGTAATTCACCTGCCCCGCCTGGCCTTTTTGCCCGTTGATCGACGAGATGTTGATCACCCGGCCAAACTTGCGGTCGCGCATCCCGCTCCACAACGGATGGGTCATGTTAAAGAGGCCGCTCAGATTGGTGTCGATGACCTCGCGCCACTGCTGCGGCGTCATCTTGTGGAACATGCCGTCGCGCGTGATGCCGGCATTGTTGACCAGCACCGCCACCGGCCCCAGAGCGGCCTCGACCACCGCGATGCCCGCCTTGCAGGCGTCATAGTCAGCGACCGACCATTTATAGGCGGTGATGCCGGTTTCCGCCGTAAATTCCGCCGCTGCCGCAGCATTGCCGGCAAAATTGGCGGCCACGGTGTAACCCGCTGCTTGCAGCGCCACCGAGATTGCCGCCCCGATCCCGCGCGTCCCACCGCTAACCAATGCAACCTTCGCCATTCCAGCCCCCCCAGTTCTTCTGCCAGTGCTAGCCAACGAAAAGACGCCACGCAAATCCATTGCGCGACGCCCCGGTCACTTCGCCGGACTTAGCGCTCGATGCACATGGCGACCCCCATGCCGCCGCCAATGCACAAGGTCGCCAAAGCCTTCTTGGCCCCCTGCCGCTGCATCTGGAACAACAGCGTGTTCAGGATCCGCGCGCCCGAGGCACCAATCGGATGGCCAATCGCAATCGCCCCGCCATTGACGTTCACGATGGCCGGATCCCAGCCCATGTCCTGGTTGACCGCACAGGCCTGGGCCGCAAAAGCCTCATTCGCTTCGACCAAATCCAGATCGGTGACCTTCCAGCCGGCCTTTTCCAGTGCCTTGCGGCTGGCATGGATCGGACCTGCCCCCATGATCGAGGGGTCAAGGCCCGCCGTCGCATAGGAAGCGATGCGCGCCAATGGCGCAAGGCCACGCCTTTCCGCCTCAGCCTGCGACATCAGCAGCACCGCCGCCGCCCCATCGTTCAGACCCGACGCATTGCCTGCGGTGACCGAGCCATCCTTGGCGAAAGCCGGGCGCAGTCTGGCTAGGCTTTCCAGCGTCGCACCGTGGCGGATATATTCATCCTGATCGACCGTGAGGTCGCCTTTGCGGGTCCTCACCACAAAGGCCACGATCTCATCGACAAAACGCCCGGCCTTCTGCGCCGCCTCGGCCTTGTTCTGGCTGGCCAGCGCGAATGCGTCCTGCACCTCGCGGCTGATCTGCCACTGGTTGGCGACGTTTTCCGCCGTCTGGCCCATATGGTAGTTGTTGAAAGCATCCCACAGCCCGTCGCGGATCATGCTGTCGATGAACGTCAGGTCGCCCATCTTTTGCCCGGCGCGCAGATGTGCGACATGCGGGCTGAGGCTCATGCTTTCCTGACCGCCCGCCACCACGATGGCGGCGTCGCCCAACTGGATGTGCATCGCCCCCAGTGCCACCGCCCGCAGACCCGATCCGCAGACCTGATTGATGCTCCAGGCGCTGGACTCTTTCGGCAGTCCCGCCTTGATATGGGCCTGGCGCGCCGGGTTCTGACCCTGACCCGCCGTCAGAACCTGGCCCAGAATGGTTTCCGAGACATCGGCCTTGTCAACGCCCGCCCGGGCGACCACCGCCTCGATCACCGCCGCACCCAGATCATGGGCCGGTGTCGCCGCAAAAGCACCGTTAAAGCTGCCGACAGCGGTGCGCGCTGCGGATACGATCACAACATTGGTCATGCTTCCTCGCCCCTTTGGGTGGTCCATTGGCCCGGACCGGCTGGCCCAGAGCGATGCCACAAAGCTGCGCCGCTCTATAGCATGCCCTAGGCGGGAAAATCCTCAAAAGCAAGTTTTAGGTGCAGGCGCATGGCGGCCATGATGCCGCAGCGGTCGGCGGTAAGCGGTTGGCATTACTCAGCCGCTGCCCAGCGGCCAAGTCGTTTTCGGACCAGCCCGCTGCCGGAAGCACCGCTTCCCGCTGTCTCAACCGGTTTTCGCCATTTCGGACCTGGCCCATGCTGGCTTGACGGTCGGCGCGCCATAAAGAAAGCCCTGCTGGCAATCGACGCCCAGCGCCTGCAGACATTTCGCCTCCTCCGGGGTTTCGACGCCCTCGGCCACGGTGAACATCTCGAAATGGTGGGCGATCGACAGCAGCGCCTTGGTCAGTGCCTGATTGTCGGGGTCGCGGTCGATGTTGCGGATGAACTGGCCGTCGATCTTCACGATGTCGAACAGGAAGTCCTTGAAGTAGCGGATTGCGGTGAATCCCGCGCCAAAATCGTCCAGGGCAAAGGCCACGCCCTTGCGCTGCACCTCATCCATGAAGGCCAGCACCAGTTCCGGCACCAACATGGCCGAGCTTTCGGTAATCTCCAATATCAGCCGCTCCCCCACTGCCGGGCCGAGCGCCAGCCCCTTTTTCAGCGTCCAGTTCCAGCGCGGATAACCGATCGAGCGGGCCGACATGTTGATCGAGATCCGCAGATGCGGCTGCTTGGCCAGCGTTGCCAGCCCGAATTCCAGCGCCGCGCAGTCAATCTCGCGGCCCAGTTCGTTGCCCTCGACCGCGCCGATGAAATCGCCCGCCGGGATTACCCGGCCATTCGGTTCCTGCACCCGGATCAGCCCCTCATAAAAGGCGACGCGCCCCGGATCGCGCGTCAGGACCACCGGCTGATAGGCCAGCCGCAGCCGCTTGGTGCGCACCGCCTCCTTGACCATCGCCATGGTTTCGTGATCCGCCTGCGAAATGGCCACCCCCAACGGGCTGGCCATGCCCGCCGCAGCATCAATCAGGGGCTTGGAATGCGGTGCTGCCATCACGGTCCCTTACGTCGATCAATTCTGGGGTTCGATCTTTGGGTTCTGTCCTTGGCAGAATGTCGCCAAAATGGTAAAGGATTGGTCAAGTTTCTGATTTGCAACAAATCGCGATCAATCGCCAGAGGGCAAGCCATGACCGAGTTACGCTGCCCCTGGTGCCTGTCCGAACCGCTGAACCGCGACTATCACGACCATGAATGGGGCGTGCCTGAACGCGACAGCCGCGCGCTGTGGGAAAAGCTCATCCTCGACGGCTTTCAGGCTGGCCTGTCCTGGATCACCATTCTGAAAAAACGCGACAATTTTCGCGCGGCCTTTGTCGACTTCCGCCCTGAAATCGTGGCGGGCTGGGGCGAGCCCGAGGTTGCGCGCCTGCTGGACAACCCCGGGATTATCCGCCACCGCGGCAAGATCGAAGGCGCCGTAAGAAGTGCCCGCGCTTGGTTGACCATCGAACAGCAGACCGGATTCTCGGCCTTTCTGTGGGACTTCATGGACGGTTTGCCCCAGCAGAACCGCTTTGTCGCAGGCCAGATACCCAGCGAAACCGCAACCTCGCATTCCATGTCCAAGGCGCTGAAGGCGGCCGGTTTCACCTTCTGCGGCCCCACCATCACCTATGCTTTCATGCAGGCCACCGGCATGGTCAATGACCACCTCGTCACCTGCCCGCGCCATGCCCACGTCGCGGCCCTTGGCCAATCCCCACCACCCAAAACCGCCACCCTGCACGCCCCCTGACCCATTTACCCTTTCATAAATACTCACCTGGTGATGAGCGATCAAAACCCCCCGGCCTTACTCTGCCATCAGCGCCGCAATCACCGCCTGCGCCGCAACCGAATCCCACTCCGCCCCGCCGATCAACCGCGCGACTTCCTCCCCCTCGGGCGAGATGATCACCGTCACCGGCAGCCCGAGCACCGCCATCTGCCGCGCCAGCGCCGACTGCGGGTCGCGCCACAGCGTCAAGGCCTGCAACCCGACCTCGGCCACGAATCGCTCGATGGCGGGTTTGGGGTTGGGACCGGTCGCCACTGCCAGTACCACCAGCGCGGGCATCGCCACCTGCAAGCGATCCAGCGATGGCATCTCCTCCAGGCATGGCGCACACCACGTCGCCCAGAAGTTCAGCACCACCCATTTGCCGCGCAACTCGGCCAAACCACGTTCGGCATCGGCCATGTCGATCACCCCGACCTCGGGCACCGCCCTGGCCTCAAT
>JBCKXH010000084.1:0-11108 GCA_038921555.1 Paracoccaceae bacterium | reverse complement strand
CCCTGCTGCGCGAGGCGGCAAGGTTGGTCACCCAAAGTTCGACATGGCTGAGCCGAACGACGTTGAAGGGCGGGTAAAGGACGGCAGGCGGGACGGGCATGCAGGCTCCTTTGGCAGATCAGTGAAGGGGCACAGCCCCCGGTTCCTCGCGCGGTTCCTGACGGCGTGGAACCTTTCATCCACCAAGTTTCGCTATCTGGTGCTTCGTGGTCGCAAAGGCGATGTTCTTGGTTTCCATGTAGAAATCAAACGAGTATTCACCGCCATCCCGACCGATGCCAGAGCTTTTTACCCCACCAAAGGGCGCGGGCAGGTGGCGGATGTTTTCCGAATTCACCCAGATCATCCCGGCCTCCAGCGCGTCCGAAAAGCGCAAGGCGCGGGTCAGGTCGGCGGTCCACAGATAGGCCGCAAGGCCGTATTGCACGTCATTGGCAAGTTCCAGCGCCTCGGCCTCATCGGCAAAAGCGATGGCGGTCAGGACGGGGCCAAAGATTTCCTCCTGTGCGATGCGCATACGGTTGTTTGCCCGGGTGAACAGGGTCGGGTTGACATAGCAGCCCGGCAGGTCGGGCTTGGTGCCCCCGACGGCCAAAACCGCCCCTTCGGCAAGGCCGCTGGCGATATACTCCAGCACCTTCCTTGCATGGGTCGGATGGATCAGCGGCCCCACCACCGTCCTGGGGTCTAAGGGATGACCGACCACGATGCGCTTGGCACGATCCGCTACCATGGCGGTGAAGCGGTCATGGATCGAGGCTTCAACCAGCAGGCGACTGGATGAGGTGCAACGTTCGCCGTTCAGCGCATAGATCATGAAGGCGCAGGCATCGGCGGCGCGCTCAAGATCGGCGTCGGCAAAGACCACGACGGGGTTCTTGCCGCCCATCTCGAAGTGGACGCGCTTCAGGGTACCCGCGCCCTGCCGCATGATCATGCTGCCGGTCCGGCTTTCGCCGACAAAGCCTACGGCCTTGATGTCGGGATGTTCGCTCAGGGCGCGGCCGGCCTCATCACCCAGACCATTCACCAGGTTCCACACCCCCGCAGGCAGGCCGGCACTTTCAGCGATTTCGACCAGCAGGCGGGCGGTCAGCGGTGAGAGCTCGGCCGGCTTGTGGACCACTGTGCAGCCAACGGCCAAAGCGGGCGCGATCTTCCAGCTCGCCAGCATGAAGGGCGGGTTCCACGGCGTGATGATACCGACCGGGCTGATCGGGCTGCGGCTGGTCATGTTCACCTGACCGGGCGCGCGCAGGGTCAATCCGTCGCGGGCAAGCGGTGCCAGATCGGCAAAGTAGCGGAAGTTTTCGGTGCCGCGCAGCGCCGCCTTGGCCATGAAGCGCAGGGCCTGTCCGCTGTCCATCGCCTCGACTAGGGCAATCTCGTCGGCCCGCGCTTGGGTGGCGTCGGCGATGCGGTGCAGAAGGGCTTTGCACGCCGCACCCTCCAGCGCGCGCCAGGCCGGAAAGGCGGCTTTGGTGGCGGCGGCGGCGGCGATGTCAGCGGATTTGCCGCGCGCCACCAGGGCCAAGGGGGCAAGGTCTGCGGGAGAGATCACCTCAAAGGTCGCGCCGTCGGCGGCGGGCACGGATTGCCCTGCGATATGGTTCAGAACACCTTCGCGGCGAAAACGGCCAAGGTGGTTTTCGGCGCGGGCGAGGTTGCTGGCAAGATCGGACATTGTGAACCTACCTGGCACGCAGGCGCGGGTGAATGGCGTTGTTTTTCCAGCTGAAATCCGGGTCGATTTCGCTGATCTCCAGCGTCAGGGCAAAGTGTGGCGTGGCAAACAGCGGGGCCAGCGCCGTGCTGGCTGCGGCAAAGATCAACTCGCCCGCGCGTTGGCGATCCTGCGCCGTGCGGCCCGCCCCGATGCGCAGCGCCAGATGGGCAAAGGCGTTTTGCGCCAATAGGTCAGCTATGGCATAGTGATGGGCCCTGATGGCGCGCACCCTGATTGCCCCCAGTTCAAACAGGCCGCTGTGCAGCAGCGCGCCATGTAAGGCCCGGCACAGCTGGTCAAGGTCGGTCGCCCGCTGCAGATTGGCAGAATATTCCACACTCAGATGCGGCATCGCAGCCTCCACGCTGATAGTTAACCTGTTAATTACCATCCCGCAACCCGTCAAGTCCGGCTTTCGGTTGAATTGGGTGCCGGGCTGTGGCAGTCGGGTTGCATGAGTCAGAACCAGCCTGATCCCACCAAGCCCGATCCCACCAAGCCGGACGACAGATTTGCCCCGCGCGCGACCAAAGCGGCGCTGCCGATGGCGCTGTTGCGGGCAAGGGAAGCGGTGATGAGCCATTTTCGCCCGATGTTGGAGCGGCACGGCGTGAATGAGCAGCAATGGCGGGTGATCCGGGTGCTGGCCGAGGCCGGGGAACTGGGGGCCGGGAGACTGGATGCCTCGGAGGTGGCGGTGCGGGCGAACATCCTCGCCCCCTCGTTGACGCGGATGATCAAGGCGCTGACGATACGCGGGCTGATCGTGAAGGCCCGCGATGAAGGCGATGGGCGGCGGGTGATGCTGAGCGTGGCCCCGGCCGGTCTGGCGCTGTTGCGCGAAGTGGCACCGGAACAGGCGCGGATCTATGACGAACTTGAAGCGCGGTTTGGCCGCAATCGGGTCGCGGCGCTGCTGAAGCTCTTGGATGCCTTGAGCGCGCTGAAGGCGTGATCAAAGCGCTGACCCAGCCTCCCCTCACTGGTGGAGGGGCGGGGAGGCCAGCCTCCCCGCGCCCCTCCGGGATATTTATGAAAAGATGAAATCAGCGCAGGGCGAGGGTCAGGGCTTGGCGCAGGGTCTCGGCATCGCCGATATGGTTGATCAGGATCAGGATGAGGCGGGCGTTGAGCGCGTGGCTTTCGGCCTCGGTCAGGCCTTGGTGGGCGGCCAGAAGATCTGCGTAACTGGTGTCGGGGTCGGGCAGGTTGGCCGTGGTGATCAGGGGCATGGTCGGTCCTGCCAAAGGGCGGAAAGGGCCTCGGTGATGGCGGCCGGGCTGGCGACGGTCCAGCGCGCGGCGACGATCTGATCGGGGCGGATCAGATAGAGGGCGGCGGGGGCGGTGCCGAGATAGCGGCTTTGCAGGTCTTGGCTGGTGGCGAGGGTCAAGGTTGTCAGACCCGGGACGCTGGGCGCTGTTTGAGCGATGGCCAGCAGAGCGGGGTGGTGGCCCAGTTGGTCGATGAGCCAGCCTTGCGGTATCGGCGCATCCGGGGCCACGCTGCCGGGGCGGCTGGCGGCGGGCAGGCCGGGGTCATCGGGGGCGGCCAGCGGATAGGTGCAGGGGCGCGACAGGCGGCCGGAATTCACCAGAGGCCGGGCAAAGGCCGCGCTTGCGGCCAGATCCAGTACGGCGTCGCGGAACAGAAGTTCCGCGCCGGGGGCAGGCGACATGAAGCGGCTAGTGCGCGAGGAATTTAGCAGGTTCTCATCCGCGCCGTGTTGACGCTCAAAGTCATAGGCGTTCAGAATGACCGGATCGGTGCCTTTGGCGACGGCGGCCAGACGCCAGCCAAGGGCATCGACCTCCTGCAACCCGCCATTGCCCCCCTGGCACCGAAGGGCGAGACGATATGGGCGCTGTCGTCGGCAAAGATCACCCGGTCATGGACGAATTTGGCCAGCCTGCGGCACTGGAAGCTATAGACCGACACCCAATCCAGCCGGAAATCGCGATGGCCGACGGCTTTTTCGATGCGGGGGATGACGCGGGAGGGCTGCCGTTCCGCCTCGGGGTCGGCGTCCCAGCCCAGTTGCAGGTCGATGCGGTAGAGGCTGTCGGGCTGTTTGTGCAGCAGGGCCGATTGGCCGGGGTGGAAGTTGGGCTGAAACCAGAAGCGACGCTCCGACGGGAAGTCGCCCTGCATCTCGATATCGGCGATCAGGAAGCGTTCCTCGAACAGTTCGCCAGCGAAATCGAGACCCAACATGGCGCGGATGGGGCTGCCGGCACCGTCGCAGGCGACGACATGACCGGCTTGCAGCGCATAGGGGCCGTCCGGGGTGTCGATGGTCAGGGTGACGTGGTCGGATTGGCTGATGCCGGTGACGCGGTTCTTCCAGCGCAGGTCGATCAGGTCGGGGAAGTCGGCGCATCGGGTGACGAGGTATTCCTCGACATAATATTGCTGCAGGTTGACGAAGGCCGGCATCTTGTGGCCGGGATCGGGTTGCAGATCGAACTTCCAGATTTCCTCTTCGCGGTGCAGGGTGCGGCCCACTTGCCAGATCACGCCCTTGGCGACGCATTTCTGACCGACGCCCAGCCGGTCAAGAATTTCAAGAATGCGCTTGGACCAGCAGATCGCCCGGCTGCCCACCGAGACCACGTTGTTGTCGTCCAGCACCACCGAGGCCACATTGTATTGGGCAAGGTCGATGGCAAGGGCGAGGCCGATCGGCCCGGCACCGACCACGGCGACCTGGTGGCGCGGCTCGGGTCCGCTCAGGCCTTTGGGCGGGACATAGGCAAAGGGGCGGTAGTCGTAAGCCATTGTCAGCCCTGCAGTTCGGCCCACATCTGCAGATCGCGCCCGGCGGTCCAGATGCGGGGGGTGTCAAGGCCGCGCGCCTCGTCTTAGGCGCGGCTCACGTTGAAGGGCAGGCAATTCTCATAGATGGCATAGTCGCGGAACTTGGCGTCACAGGCGGCGCGCACCTCGTCCCAGGCCTGTTTGAGGCTGCCGCCGCGGGCTGCCACCCGGGCCGCGGGCAGGTAAGTCGAGGTGACGAAATCGCGGGTGCGCTCGATGGCGGCATTCACCGCTTGCGGGCCGATCACGGCATCGCCGCGGCCCGGCGCAAGGGCGGAAAGATCAAAAGCGCCGATGCGGTCAAGGGTGGCGGGCCAGTCGGCAAAATGGCCGTCGCCGCAGTAGCAGGCCGAATGGGCCTCGACGATGTCACCGCTGAACATGACGTTTTCACCCGGCACATGGATGACGATATCGCCCGCAGTATGGGCGCGGCCAAGGTGCATCAGGTCAACCCGGCGCTTGCCCAGATAGACACTCATGCGGTCGTTGAAGGTGCTGGTGGGCCAGGTCAGGCCGGGGATGGCTTCATGGCCCTGAAACAGCCGCGGGAAACGCTGGAACTCGCTGGCCCAATCCTCGGCCCCGCGCTCAACAACCATGGCGCGGCATCTCTCGCCCATGATCACCTCAGATGCGTTGAAGGCAGAGGCACCCAGCACGCGGACGGCGTGGTAATGGGTCAGCACGACATGCGAAATCGGCTTGTCGGTGACGGCACGGATGCAATCAATGACCTTTAGCGCCAGCCGCGGGGTGGCCTGCGCCTCGATCACCATCACTGAGGCGTCACCGATGATCACCCCGGAATTGGGGTCACCCTCGGCGGTGAAAGCGTAAAGACCGGCGCCTATTTCGGTAAAGCTGATCTTTTTGTCGGTAAGATCGCCCTTTGAGGCGAAGGCCTTGGCCATCAGGTGTCCTTTCTTGCATAGGGGTCAGTGAGGGCGGCGATCACCTGTCCCGAGCAGTCGCCGAACCCGATGCGATAGCCGTCGCCCTGGCTGCTGTGCCGCGCAGGGTCAGCGTGTCGTTGTCCTGAATGAAACTGCGGTTGCCGCCATCCACCGCAAAGGGCTGCTGGCCGCCCCATGACAGCTCCAAGAGAGAGCCCCGGCTGTCCTTGGCACTGCCCGAAATGGTGCCCGAGCCGAGCAGGTCACCGACATTCATCGCACAGCCCGAACTGCTATGATGGGCCAGTTGTTGGGCGGCTGAGTAATAAAGCTCGCGCGACGAGGTGCGCGAAATCACCGTTTCGCGGAGGCCCTCCGGCGTCAGGCCAACCTCAAGGGCGATGTCGTAAAACAGCGGCCCCGGCTCGGCCAGATAGGGCAACAGCGGCACGTCGCGCGGCGGGCCTGCCACCCGGAACGGTTCCAACGCCGCCTTCATGACGATCCACGGGCTGATCGTGGTGGCACTGGCCTTGGCCTGAAACGGCCCCAGGGGTTGATATTCCCAAGCCTGAACGTCGCGTGCCGACCAGTCGTTCAACAGGACATAGCCAAAGATCATCGCATCCGCCTCGGCCACCGTCACCGGCTGGCCATGGCTGGACCCGCTGCCCACAACCGCGCCCAGTTCCAGTTCGATATCAAAACGGCGCGAGGGGGCAAAGATCGGCGCCTCGAACTCGGGCGCTTTCAACTGGCCCCACGGACGGCGCACCTTTGTCCCGGACACCACAACCGATGAGGCGCGGCCATTGTAGCCGATGGGCATGTGCAACCAATTGGGCGGCAAGGCATTCTCGGCACCGCGAAACAGGGTGCCGACATTGGTGGCATGGTTGCGACCGGCGTAGAAATCGGTGTATTCGGCCACGACAAAGGGCAGATGCAGCGTCACCCTGGACAGGGGCAGCAGATGATCCTCAACCAGATAGCGCTTCGATGCCCCTTCCCGCAGCAGCGCCGTCACTTGTGCCCGCAGGTCTGCCCAGACCGCAGGCCCCGCCGCCATCAGGTCGTTCCAATAGGGCACGTCCAGCAAGGGCTCGCCAAGGTGCAGCAAGCCCTCGGCCTCCAGCCCGACCACGTCCAGCACGCAATCGCCAATCGCCATGCCACAGCGCGGATCACCTTCGTCCAGCGAAAACACCCCGCACGGCAGGTTGTTCAGCGGAAACTCCGCCTCGGGCCGATTGGCGCTTTCCAGCCATGATTTCAGCAGCGGCATATTGGGTCCTTTTTGGTAGGGTGCGTGGTTTCACGCAGCTTTACTTCAGCCCCGGCGTGCCGTCGAACTTCTTCTCAAGACTATCCCAGCAGTCGATGTAATCACCCTGCAACGGCGCTTCATGGGCGGCAAATGCGGTCAGATGCTGCGGAAACCGCGTCTCGAACATGAACTGCATGGTATCGCGCTGCCTGGCCGGACCCAGCACCTCATTTGATGCGCCTTCAAAGGCGTTGCGGTCGGGACCGTGCGGCAACATCATGTTGTGCAGGCTCATGCCGCTCGGCACGAACCCCTTGGGCTTGGCGTCATAGACGCCATGGATGTTGCCCATCAGTTCGGACATGATGTTCTTGTGATACCATGGCGGACGGAAAGTATGTTCGGCCACCATCCAGCGGTCGCGGAACAGCACGAAGTCGATGTTCGCCGTGCCTTCGACGCCTGACGGAGCGGTCAGCACGGTAAAGATCGACGGGTCGGGATGGTCGAACAGCACAGCGCCAATCGGGCAATAGCTGTTCAGGTCGTATTTGCATGGCGCATAATTGCCGTGCCAGGCCACCACATCCAAGGGGCTGTGGCCGATATGGGTTTCGTGGAACTGGCCGCACCATTTGATGGTGACCTTCGAGGCCACTTCGCGGTCCTCAAAACCCGCGACCGGAGTCTTGAAATCGTGGGAATTGGCCATGCAGTTGGCACCGATCGGCCCGCGCCCCGGCAGTTGGAACTTCTGGCCATAGTTTTCGCAGACAAAACCGCGCGCCGGACCCGCCAGCACCTCGACCCGGTAGAGCAGCCCGCGCGGCAGGATGGCCACTTCCTGCGGTGCAAGGTCGATCACCCCCAACTCGGTGCAGAACCGCAGCCGACCCTCTTGCGGCACCACCAGAAGCTCGCTGTCGGCCGAGTAGAAATATTCCTCCACCATCGAGGTGGTGACCAGATAGACATGGGCTGCCATGCCGATCTGGGTGTTCACATCCCCCGCCGTCGTCATGGTCCGCATGCCGGTCAACCAGGTCAGCGCCTGCCCCCCATGCGGAACCGGGTCCCAGCGGTATTGGCCAAGGCTGATCACGTCAGGGTCGATACTGGGGGCCGATTTCCAATAGGGCAAAGCGAGCTTGGCAAACCGTCCGGTATGCTTGACCGAGGGGCGGATGCGATAGCACCAGGTCCGCTCGTTCCGGTGGCTGGGTGCGGTGAATGCGGTGCCTGAAAGCTGCTCGCCATAAAGCCCGTAATTGCATTTTTGCGGGCTGTTCTGGCCTTGCGGCAAGGCACCCGGCAGCGCCTCGGTCTCAAAATCATTGCCGAAACCGGGCATGTAGCCGGGCGAGATTTGCGCTTGGATCGCGGTCATCACTGGCTCCCGGGTTGATCGTTGTATCTGTAACGGTTGCGCTTACAACTATCAAGGCCTATGCTGGCCCGAAGGGGGGATCATGCGGCAAGATTTCGATCTGGATCAGTTCCTGCCCTATCTGCTTAATCAGGCGGCCGAGCTCACCAGTGCCGCTTTTCAGGAAAGCTACCGCGACCGGGGCATGACGCGCACCGAATGGCGGGTGCTGGCCAATCTGGGCAAACAGGGCAGCCTGACCGCTGGGCAGATCTGCCGGATCACCCTTACCGACAAGACCAAGATCTCGCGCGCCGTGCAGCGGCTGGAACTGGCGGGCCTGTTGCACCGCGCGAGGGTAGCCGGCGACCGTCGCCAAGAAAGCCTGACGCTGACCGATGCCGGGCGCATCGCCTGTCACCAGATCGGCAAGCTGGCGGCTGGCTTTGACAGCGGCTTGCGCGACACTCTGGGCCACGCCGAGGCCGCGGCACTGGTGCAAGTGTTGCGCCGCCTGATCGCCAAGGGTCAGGGCAGGTAGCTGGCATTTGGCCCCAAAGGCCACATGCGCCGCTGGGCCAGCGTCCCGGTCATGCCGCAGCCGCCGATAGCCCGGCATCCAGCGCGCTGAGGATGGTCTGCACATCGGCCGCCGTCACGATCAAGGGCGGCGAGATGATGATATTGGCACCCGAGGTCCGCAGCATGGCACCGTTGAGGTAAGCCGCCTCTTGCACCCGCGCCACAACCTCCTTGGCGGGCGCGGATTTGCGGGCGCGCTCCGCCACCAGTTCCACGGCGCACATCAGGCCAATGCCGCGCACATCACCGACCAGCGCATGACGCGCTTGAAGGCCCTGCAATCCCAACAAAAGTTCCAGCCCGCGCGCCCCGGCATTGCTGGCAACTTCCAGCCGCTTCATCTCGGACAGCGCCGCCAGCGCCGCCGCAGCACCAACCGGATGGCCGGAATAGGTATAGCCATGGCCGATGCTGGCCAGAGCGGACCTGGAGGCTTCAAACGCCTCGGTCAACCTGTCGTGGATCATCACGGCACCAAAGGGATAGTAGCCGTTGGTGATCGCCTTGGCGGTGCAGATCAGGTCGGGCTGCACGCAAGACAACCGGCTGCCGGTCCACGCCCCGGTGCGGCCAAAGGCGGTGATCACCTCATCCGCGATCAAGAGAATGCCATGGCGGTCGCAGATCTGGCGCATCAGAGGCAGCAGGCTGTCATGCGGCACGATCACGCCGCCGGCACCCAGGACCGGCTCCATGATGAAGGCGGCCACGGTGTCGGCACCCTGAAAGGCGATGTCATCCTCAAACTGTGCTGCGATGCGGGCGGCAATTTCGGCACTGTCGCTGATGTTCCACGGGTTGCGATAGGCGCATGGAGCGGGCAGGTGAAAGACGCCGGGCATCATCGGCTCATAGGCGCGACGGAAGTTCTGGTTGCCGTTGACCGAGGCGCCGCCGAAATGGGTGCCGTGATAGCCCTTTTTCAGGGCAAAGAACTTGCTCCGCTCGGGCTGGCCGTTCAGCTTGTGATACTGCCGGGCCAGCCGCAGCGCGGTTTCCACCGAATCCGAGCCGCCCGAGGTGAAGAAGCTGCGCGTCATGCCCTCGGGCGCGAAGAACTGGGCCAACTCCCATGACAATTCGATCACCGGCCCATTGGTGGTGCCGCGAAAGGTTGAATAATAGGGCAGCGCCGCCAACTGGTCGGTGATGGCCTGCTTGACCTTATCGGCGGAATAGCCAAGGTTCACATTCCACAGCCCGCCCACCCCATCGACGACGCGGTGCCCGTCGATATCGGTGATATGGATCCCCTCGGCGCGCACGATCACCTTGGGCGGATGCGCCCGCATCTCGCCCGCATTGGCCATGGCGTGCCACAGGTGTTTGGCATTGTTTTCCGTGATGAAATTGGCGTCACGCATGAGATTTGACCTTTGGCTGCGCCCGGTAAAGCCGGGCTGAGATGTCCAGCGCCGCGCCCTGCACCAGCGCTCCGCAGCGTGCCAGCACCTCGGGGCCAGCACTTCGGGGCCAGCACTTCGGGGGATTGACCGGGCCTGCGGCATGGCCAGAATATCCAGAAGTGCCAGCGCCTTGCCGACCGTTCCCATGCCACTGCCCCCTTGCCTGACCGGAAACTTGACATTCAGCTCCGGTCTTGACAGGTCGATATCCCCACCATCGGTTCATACCAAGCTGGGGCGATCAGCAGTGCCGCGCAACTGGACAAGGATCTTGACTTCATGCGCGAGGCCGCAGCGCAGGGCGGCCAGTTGGTGACCGGCGGCCAGCGGCATCCTGCAGGAAACCGGCGGCTATTACAGCGGTTTGCCTTCAATCCTTTACAGATTAAAGACAAACCAAGACATTCCCGGCGCGCGGCGCTGGTCATTGCGCGGACTACGCCGCAGAAGCCTGTCCGGCCTGCACGGATCGTTCATCTCAGTGTCTGACCCGAAATTTAGTTGGGTAGTATCAGATGATTAGGTTGACACTTAACCGGATCGCTGATTCTGGGGTTTTGCAACAAACCCACCGGAAATCGCCGATGTGGACTGATACCACCCGCGCCCTACAGGCACCCCAGCCTGAACCATTGCCGGGCAAAGGGTTTGCATCGGGGACGGCCTGCTGCAGGCTGGCCTTCTCAGCGCAGTCTGGTCACCGACGGCACGGCGACAGCGATCAGGATGATCGCCCCGACCATGATTTCACGGACATAGCTGTCGATGTTCAACTGGGTCAGGCCGTTGTCGAGGATCCCCAGGATCATGACGCCAACCAGCGTCGCCAGAACCCGCGGCTCGCCTTCCCGGCTCATCGTCATGCCAAGAAAGACCGCGGCGATAGCATCCAGCATCAACCCCGAGCCCTGCGCGGGATTTGCCGAGGCCACCCTTGCGGCATACATCAGCCCGCCAATCGCCGCACCCAAACCGGTCAGGGCAAAGGCGGACAGCCGCAGCTCCCGCACTTTCACTCCGGCCAGATAGGCGGCTTCGCGATTACCGC
>JBCKXH010000083.1:0-11252 GCA_038921555.1 Paracoccaceae bacterium | reverse complement strand
TTCCTTTAAAAGATGGCCCCTGTGGTCTTTTTGACCTCACGCAATCTGCTGGGGCCTTGAGAATCAGTCAGTAATGACGGTGCGCATATGTTTGCGTCACGTCGGCGAAGTGGCGACTTCAGGGGAGGGCAAGACATGGCCAAGAAACACGACATCGTAAAGAACGAAGCGAAGCTTCGGGACCAGACAACACTAAGCCGACGCGATCTCTTCAAGGCGGGCGCAGTCGCTGGTATGGGCGCAGTCGCTGGTATGGGCGCAGCCGCTGGTATGGGCGCAGCCGCTGGTATGGGGGTGGCGGTTCTGTCGGTGCCGGGCGAGGCGTCGGCGCAGACCGCTCAAGACATCCAGTGGGACTATGAAGCCGACGTCGTTATCTGCGGTGGCGGGGCTTCGGGCCTGGTCTGCGCCATCCGTGCGCGGGACGCCGGTCTGTCCGTACTGATAGTCGACCAGAATTTCGATGCCGGCGGAAAGATGGTGCATAGCGGCGGCCAGACCTCTCTCGGCGGCGGCGACCCCCTGCAACTGCGCGACATCGCAGGAGATAGCGACCCCGAAGGATTCATCACGGTTCCGCCCTTACATACTCCGGAGGAACTGACTGATAACGTCGAACTCCTCTTCACCGAATGGACCGATTGGTCGGTGCTAGACGCCGGGGCTCAGGCACCATACCGGTACAACGAACGCGAGATCCAGCGTGCGATGGCCGAGAACGCCTCGGGCGTCCGGCAGTTGTTGATGGACAACTACGTGCGTTTTGCCCGGATCCGCGGCTCGAACCCCAATTCGGGCATCTCGCGAGCCCGGCAGGCGGGACCCTTCCTCAAGCTCGGCGCGGTGACCGACATCAAGGCGGGAACGATCACCCGCGAGGATGCAGGCACGCTGCTTGTGTCCGCGAGCCACTTTGCTCCGATCGCTCTGAACGACACCAGCGACGTGGCTGGGCCGGATACCGTGGGAGGTGGCGCCTGCATGGCCAGGTGCCTGGAATTCAGTGCCCGGGAAAAGGGCGTCCAGTTCATCTTCAACCGCCACATGGACGAGCTCATCCGGGAGCAGCCATTCTCGGGCAGGGTCCTGGGGATCAGGGCCAGCCATTCGACGCGCCAGGATCCGGACACGGGCCAGCAACTCACGAGCCTATGGAGCAACGGCAACGTCGACGAAACGCGGGAAACCATCACCGTACGCGCCAGCAAGGGGGTGATGATCGGCACGGGGGGGCACTCGGGCAACCCGCAGTTCCGCAGCATGTTCTATCCGGCAATGCGAGAACCGGCCTTCCCGGCGAGCACTTGGGCTGTTCTCGGGCCTCGCGGTCAGGATGCGAGCGGGATCATTGCCGGGATGAAGGTTGGAGCGACCTTGTCCGGGATGCAGCAAAATCTCGCAATACCGATCACGTACCATATTACGCAGCGGCTGGCCACCCGCGACGCCTACAGCGGCGAGCTTCCCGGACACCCGACGTTCTCGTCCAGGAAATCGACGGGGATCGCCCTCCTAGGGGTCAATTCCTACGAACATCTGATCGCGGTCAACCAGGTGGGCAAGAGGTTCTTCAATGAGATCAACCTGACCAAGCGCATTGGTATCTCCTGGTTCCCCGGTGGCCCCTCGGCCGGCGTTCCGAAATCCGCCCTCGAACACGTGCCGCTCGACTGGCGCAACAGCGACCCCGAATTCGTCAAGACGATGTACGCCCGGTACGAGGGCGTGCATGCCGCACTGGCGATGAACGAGGGCTCCGCCGCCCCGGACTACTACTCGGGGCCGCTCTGGGCCATCTTCGACAGCGCCGCGGTGGAGCGTGACGGGTGGAACATCAATCCGCCGTTCACCTCGCTCGAAAACGGCTACTTCTTCAAGGCCGACTCCATCGAGGAACTGGCCGCGATGATTGAGAAGGGTCACGAGTTCCAGAGGGTTCCGCTGAAACACCTGGCAGCGACGGTGACGCAGTGGAACGCCGCCGCGGGGGCCGGTACCGACCCCGAGTTCGGGCGCGGGGAAGACGCACCGATGCACGCGATCAACACGCCGCCATTCTATGCGGCGTCGATCATGGTGGTCTGGCACGACTCCTACGGCGGATTGCGGACCAACGGCAAATCCCAGGTCGTCGACCTGACGGGCGAGGTGATCCCCGGCCTATACGCCGGAGGGGAAGCCACCGGTAGCGGCAACCAGCACGGCCTTGCCAGGGCCCACGTCACGGGCTTCATCGCCGGCACGCATCTGGCCGAGGAAGCCTGAACCGCTGGCGATCAACCCGACTGCTTCCGGTGGTGACAGACCCACCGGAAGCATCGGGGAATTGCCCCAACTGAACAGAACAGGCAGGAACTGGACTGATACCATGGTTGCGGAAAACGATAGAACTGCTGATCAATATACATTGACCGTCGAGGTCGTGCCTGCCGAGGTAGATGCTGGAGCCGAGATTGCCTTTATATGTCGGGTCGCTCTTCCTCCCGGAAGCGACCAGAGCGGTATTGCCGTTTCTATCCGGGATCACGACAACGCCGAGTTGGCCTTTGCGGAGATTTCGAAGTCCGGCGGTGAGGCCTACGTTACCGATGAAATCCTGCTGACGGCGCCTCTGACCGAGGGTGAGCATATCTGCCGGGCCGTCCTCGTCGCTGGAAGGAAGGCCAGCACCTCCTTTGACATGATCTCGACCGAGGTCTCGTTCGTTGTTAAGGCGCACGCAATGCGGCTGAACGTCTGGGACCTGCCGACTGCAATCGCTGCCGGCGAGCGCTTCAAGCTCAATGCCGGCGTCAAATGCTCGGCCGGATGCAACCTAGCCGGCAGGGAATTGTGCATCTTCGACGGCGATGGAAACCAGCTCGGAACTGGCAAGCTACTTGATAACGTCTGGCCGCGCACGAGCGCGCTGTATTTCGCCGAGGTGGAATGCAGTGCTCCGCTCACCGTCGGCAACCACAGGTGGGAGGTCATGATTCCCGCGTCGGGTTCGGGGATCCCGCATACCGCAGGCGCGCTCGACTTTGACGCCACGGTCGTGGACCCGCCGGATTGCGAAGTGACCATCGAGGCCCTCGACGCCGGGACGCAGACTCTGATCGGAGGGGCACGCGTCGTCATGCATCCCTACCGGGCGCTTACTGGCGCGCATGGGGTGGCAAAACTCAAGGTCGTGAGAGGGAACTACATGCTCCTCGTTTCCGCGTCCAAGTACCTGGCAACCGCTAGGGCGGTCGAGATCGCGGAAAACTCCACCATCAGGGCAGAGCTTACCCTGGAGCCTGTCGTTGATCCTGCCTCCTACTACGTCTGATCTGGGTGCCTATCGGATGATCGGGAGATTTGAGTGATGAACAGGAGCCATCCCGCAGAACGAATAGCCCATGATCTCGCTGCGCATCGATCTGATCTCGGGCGCGCGTGAATTCGATCTCAGCACAGCTGGGCTTGCCCTTTGAATGGAGGATCTCATGACGGCGGAGCAGACGACAACCACAACTCGTCGAGGACTCAGGCTCTGGCTATTCCGGGGCCTGATTCTTGTCGGCGCCGGTTTCATGCTGTTTTCGTGGTACAGCCCGTGGTGGACCGCCCGAATCAGCGACCTGTCGGGCAGCGACCACATGCTGATGCGCCCCTGGGGTGTCGAGGTGATGGCGGCCGAAATACGGACCTATGCCAATCGGGCGCTCTACTCCATGCCAGCGTTCTTTGCCCCGCTCATGTGGACATATCTAGGGTTGTGCATGCTGGCGCTTGCAGTGAGTCTGTTCGTGGAGAAACAGGTCACCCTGGGCCGGTTCAGGCTCTCACTCCCCCAGGTCCTGATCGGGCTTGTCGGCCTTTCGTACCTGATCGCTGTTGCAGCCGCTTTCGTCATTGCTCAGATCAAGGCTGGAGCCGGCGGTTTCGCGTTTGTCGGGTCTTCGATCGTTCCCAATCCCATGACCGGTGGCAGCACCAGGTTCACCGGGGAACTGAAGCCCGGCTACTGGTTGGCCATCGGAGCGGGATCGTTGCTGGTTGCTCTAGCCGCGCTCCGCAACTCTATTATCGGCAAGACGAGGACTTAGGAGGGTAAACTAACTGTGCTATTTGGCGATGGCGCCTGAAGCCAAGCGGGACGATGCGCATAATTCGCTCGACAATGCGATAGTAGTCGGGGAAGGGTCCGCGCTGAACCTGGATAAGTTCGCAGTAGAAGATATTGAGGTGCCGACCGACCCGGCCACGCAATCTCCCTGTATGATCTTCGGTCAGTTCTGGATCGAGCGATCCTTCTCCCGCTAGGCACGGACGCCGTTCACCTGAACGAGAAGGATTACCGCCCTGTCCGCGGCTTTCTACCGAACGCTGTACGCGTAACCGTTGATCGTGAATTCTACGGGATGCACTCCGATAGCGTTGAGTTTTGGACGCCTGGTAGCCCAACATTTCCGGCGCTGTCGGCCTACCGACGGTGAATTCTGTAGCGCGACAATCTGGGTGAGAACAGCGCGTCAATCAGGATGATAATCCTTGGCCGCGACAGGTTGAGATTGGCTGATGAGTTTGTCGCAGACAAGGGGTTTTTCGCTGTTGATTGTCGCGGAGCGTCAATCAGTCGAGGTTGATGTCGCTTGTGTCGGCCGTTTTCGTCTGTCGGTCTGATCCTCTGGCCTTTTGTGCCGCCTTTCTTCGATAGCTTTCGACATTCAACTCGAAGATTGTGGCGTGGTGGAGTGAGCCAGTGAGGCACCACTGGTTCGAGCCCACTGGCGAACGCGATCGGCGGCGGCCAGCGTCATGGCCGGGTCAGGGAAGATCGTATTCCATGCCCCGAAAGGCTGGTTTGCGGTGATCAGCATGGAGCGCCGTTCGTATCGGGCGCTGATCAGCTCGAACAGAACGCTGGTCTCGGCCTGATCCTTGGTGACGTAGGCGATGTCATCGAGGATCAGCAGGTCAAATTTGTCGAGTTTGGCGATAGCGCTTTCGAGCGCGAGATCACGTCTGGCCTGCTGGAGCTTCTGGACCAGATCGGTTGTGCGGGTGAAGAACACGCGGTAGCCGTTCTCGAGGAGCGCCAGCCCGATGGCGGAACTGAGGTGCGACTTGCCGACCCCAGGCGGCCCAAACAGCAGGATGTTGTCGCCCTTTCCGACCCAGCTGTCACCGGCGGTGATGGCGTTGACATGCGCCTTGGACAGCATGGGAACGGCAGTGAAGTCGAAGGTGTCGAGTGTCTTGCCGGGAAGCAGGCGTGCCTGGGCGATATGGCGCTCAACGCGTCGCCGGTCGCGTTCTGCCAGTTCATGTTCCACCAGAGCGCTGAGCAGACGCGCGGCGCGCCAGCCTTCTTTATCAGCCTGTTCGGCAAAGCGCGGCCAGAGAGCCTTGATTGCGGGCAAGCGTAGTTCATTCGTAAGCCTACGCCGAGGGCCGTCTTTCTGAGGTGACGATATTGGCTTAGGTCCGGCGCTATGTCCGACCATAGATACAGACCCGAAATAGAGATTCTTTCTGTCACCGATACAGGCCGCCGTCGGCGCTGGACGGATGCGGAGAAGGTGCGCATCGTTGAAGAAAGCCTTGGGGGTCGCGGGCGTGTGGCCGAAACGGCGCGTAGGCACGATGTCGGTCGCACGCTGCTGGTGCGCTGGCGGCGCCAATACCGTGAAGGTCAGCTGACGCGGGACGGCGTGCGGCCACGGTTCACGCAGCTGACCATCGCTGCGCCTGACGAACCCAAGGTTCCCCGCGTGCCATTCACGTCGGAGCCACCGCCCGCCCAGACCCAGGTGGCAGATATCACCTTGGTGAATGGTCGTCGTCTGTCTGTGGCCGCCACGATTGACCCGATGGTGCTGGCGCGCCTCGTGCAAGCACTGGATCCGTCATGATTGCGTTTCCGGCAGGCACGAATGTCTGGATTGCGGGCGGCGTGACCGACATGCGGCGGGGTATGAACACATTGGCGCTGGCCGTTCAGCAGGGCTTGGGGCGGGACCCGCATGCAGGGGAAATCTTCTGTTTTCGCGGGCGCAAGGGCGATCTGGTGAAGCTTTTGTGGCATGACGGGGTGGGCATGTCGCTTTATATCAAGCGGCTTGAGGCGGGAAAATTCATCTGGCCTATCAGCCAGACTGGAGCGGCCGTGCCGATCTCGGCGGCGCAGCTCGGCTACCTTTTGGAAGGCATCGACTGGCGCAATCCGCGCTGGACGCAACGTCCTGCAAAGGCTGGGTAATCGGGCCAAGAACGCCTGTTTTTATTGGCTTTAATAGGGGGGTGTGGTAGTCTTCGGCTATGTCAGACACCGCATCCGAAATTGCCATATTGCGCGCAGCACTCGCCGCTGAGACAGCACGAGTGCGGGCGGTGGAAAGCGAGTTGGCACAGGCACGCGCCTTGGCCGCCTGCTCGGCGGCGATGATCCAGGAGCTGAAGCTGGAGATCGCCAAGCTGCGCCGCGACAAATATGGCATCTCCTCGGAACGCCGGGCGCGGCTGATCGATCAGCTGGAATTACAGCTTGAAGAATTGGAAGCCGCGGCAACCGAGGACGCGCTGGCGGCCGAACAGGCCGTAGCCGAAACGGATACCACGGTGCATGCGTTCACGCGCCGCAAGCCAGTGCGCAAACCCTTTCCGGACCACCTGCCACGCGAGCGGGTGGTGATCGAGGCACCGACCAGCTGTTCATGCTGCGGCTCGGACCGCATTGTGAAGATGGGCGAGGACATCACCGAGACGCTGGAGGTCATCCCCCGCCAGTGGAAGGTGATCCAGACCGTGCGCGAGAAGTTCACCTGTCGGGCCTGCGAAAAAATCAGTCAGCCGCCGGCACCGTTCCATACGATCCCCCGTGGTTGGGCCGGGCCGCATCTGATCGCGATGGTGGCCTTTGAGAAGTATGGCCAACACCAGCCGCTGAACCGTCAATCCGAGCGGTTTATGCGCGAAGGTGTGGATATCAGTCTGTCTACCTTGGCCGATCTGATTGGCCATGCCTGTGTGGCACTTACCCCGATCCATGCGCTAATCGAACGCCATGTGCTGGAAGGAACCCGCGTGCATGGGGACGACACCACGGTACCACTTCTGGCGCGCGGCGGCACAAAAACGGCACGGCTGTGGACCTATGTTCGCGATGATCGCCCGTTCAACGGTGGCGCGCCACCTGCCGCTTTCTTCAAGTTCTCGCGCGATCGCCAGATGATCCACCCAAACAAGCACCTCACCGGGTGGCACGGGATCCTGCAATCTGACGTTTATGGCGGCTACAACGACCTTTATCTCGCCAACCGCAGCCCTGGGCCTGTGCGCAGCGCCCTGTGTTGGAGCCATGCGCGGCGGAAATTCTTTGAACTGGCCGACATCTCAGGCAATGTTCGTGACGGCAAACCAGCGCATGACATCTCGCCCATCGCGCTGGAGGCCGTGAAACGGATCGATGCGATCTTCGACATTGAGCGCGGCATCAATGGCATGGACGCGGAAAAACGTCTGGCCGTACGACAGGAACGCTCGCGGCCGCTGGTCGAAGACCTGCGCAGTTGGCTGTTGAAGGAGCGCGCCAAGCTGTCGAAACACAATGGGGTCGCCAAGGCCATCGCCTACTTCACCACCTCCAAACACGGTCGGTGGCCGGCCTTCACCGAATTCCTGGATGATGGGCGCATCTGCCTGACCAATAACGCCGCCGAGCGCGCGCTCAGAGGGATCGCCTTGGGCCGCAAGTCATGGCTTTTTGCAGGATCGGAACGCGGCGGGGACAGGGCCGCCTTCATGTATACCCTGATCGTGACGGCCAAGATGAACAATATCGACCCCCAAGCATGGATGGCCGATGTGCTTGCCCGCCTGCCCAGCATGACCGTCTCGCGCGTGCATGAGCTGCTGCCGTGGAACTGGAAGGCCGAAATCGAAGCTGTCAAGGCTGCTTAACTGCGGCCTTCGGCGCATGCTTACGTTCATTCAGCGCAAGGGTGAGGCGGGCAGCGTCGATGTCGGTCGATGTCATGCTGCGGCCTCCTGCGTCATCAACGCATTGCCCAGAAGTTGGTCGTAGGTCGACAGATCGACCAATTGGACCTCGACACTGGGCAGGCTGCCCCGTGACGGAGCAAAAAGCGCGGTCAGGGCTGCAATGTCGGGCAATCGCTTCTGACGAAGATCTTCTTCGAGCTGAGTGGCCAGTTCGGCCTCGCAGCCGCGGTCATGAGCCAGCGCCAGCAGCTCCACCACCATGCGGCAGGCCTCCTTGTTGGAGGTCTGCTCCAGCATGACGTCGAATACGTCGCGAAAGGCCTGCCGGGGAAACAGCTGGTCACGGTAAACCAGCCCCATCAACGCCATGGGTTTTTTGCGCAATGAATGGATGACATGGTGGTAATTGACCACATGCCGATGCGGGCCGTGGCGGGTTGCACTTGAAACTTGAGCCTAAGGTGTTCTGCCTATATTCTGCGGGCCCGCTCGGCCGCCGGTTCAGATTGCAAGGTATTTACGCATCGCATCTGAGGCTTCGAGCTCGGGCCTGGTACCTTGGGCTACGACACGACCTTTTTCGATGATCACGCACTGTTCCGTCATACGGAACACCAGCGGCACGTTCTGCTCTACGATGAGGATTGTCAGTTTGTGCTCGCGGTTGATCTGTAAAAGGATTTTGGTAATCTGCTGGACTAGGATCGGCATGATGCCATCAGACGGCTCGTCCAGCAGCATCACCTTCGGATGCGTCATCAGGCTCCGGCCAATGGCCAGCATCTGCTGTTCGCCGCCGCTCATGGTGCCGGCCTTCTGGTCGAGCCGTTCACCCAGCCTGGTAAAGTAGCCCAGCACTTCGTCCAACCGCGAAGGCTTGTCGCGCCCAGCCCCCATACGGCCCATTTCCAAGTTCTCGCGCACCGTCAACTGCGGGAAGATGCCCCGCCCCTGCACGATGGTCGTAATGCCAAGCCGCGCGCGCTGATGAGGTGGCAGGCGGGTTATATCGATGCCCCCTGCGTGGATCTTGCCCGCAGTCGGCAGGTTCAGTCCGGCGATCGTACGCACAAGCGTGCTTTTGCCCATGCCATTGCGCCCCAGCACGCCGAGGATTGCCCCCGAGCCCACGGACATAGACAGCCCCCTGAGGACCGCGCCATCCCCATAGCCTGCGCTTACCTGATCCAGAACGATGTCCATCACTCAGTCCCCAGGTAGATGTTTCTCACATGCGGATCCGCAGAGATTTCGTCGAAGCTGCCCTGCTGAAAGACTTTTCCGAGGTGCAGGAGAGTGATCGGCGCCTGCAGATCCTTGATGAAGTTGATATCATGTTCGATGATGATGGCCGACAGGTTCAGGTCCCGCGTCAGTTCGCGGATCAGAAGGCCGGTGGCATGGGTTTCCTCTGCCGTCATCCCCGCGGTGGGTTCGTCCAACAGCAACAGCTTTGCCTCGGCCCCCAGCAAGAGCCCGATCTCCAGCCACTGACGCTGCCCATGTGACAGAGTGGCTGCAATCTGGTCCCGCTGGTTTCCAAGGCGGACCAGCTCCATGACCCGTTCGATCCGCTTGACGCGCTGGTCGTTCTGTCCACCGGCAGCGATCACCGCAAGTTCGATGTTTTCGTAAACGCTCAGACCAAGAAAGACCGACGGGGTCTGAAACTTCCGGATGATGCCCAGACGCGCTCGCCTTTGGACCGAAAGACGCGTGATATCGAGGCCGCGAAACCAGATCTTGCCGTCGCTGGGTAACAGATGGCCCGAAATCATGCTGATGAACGTGGTCTTGCCGGCGCCGTTTGGCCCGATCACGCAGCGAATCTCGCCTTCGTCCAAAGAAAAGTCTATGTCCTGATTGGCGACAAGGCCTTGGAACCGCTTGGTCAGCTTTTCGGTTTTCAACAGTTCGGTCACGCGCGGGCCCGCCGGCGTTTGGCGATAAGGCCTTCGATCGCTCCAACCACGCCACCCCTGAAAAATGCGATCGTGGCAATGAAGATCAGACCGATAAACAACTGCCAATACTCGGGGGTCAGTGCGCTCAGCATGTTCGAAAGGGATGACACGACAATTCCCCCAAGCAGCGCGCCAATCAGCGACGACCGCCCGGCGATGGCCACCCAGACCACTACTTCGGTCGAGAACAGAACGCCCCCGAGCGACGGCGAAACGAAGCCGGAATGGATCGCATACAGCGCCCCCGCAAAGGCCGCCACCGCGCCCGACAGCGCAAATGCGGCGGTCTTGTGCATGGCAGTTCTGATCCCAAGCGACACGACGCGTGGCTCGTTCTCGCGGATGCCCACCAGCACCTTGCCAAAGCGTGACCGGGTGAAGGCATAGAGCCCCACATAGACGGCGGTCACCGCACCAAGGACGGCATAATAGGCCGGAACGTCGCCATAGAGGTCTAGGGTCGCAAAACCGAGCGAGATCGAGGGCCGCATGACGAACATGCCATTCCATCCACCGGTCAACTGCGACTGGCTGACCGCGATCTGCTCGACCACGATGGAAAGGGCCAGCGTGACCAGCACGAAATAGGCATCGCGCACCCCGGCGCTGAACAGGAAATAGCCCACCAGCGCAGCAATCAGATACCCAAGCGCCGCCGCAAGCAACAGACCCACCAAGAGGCCGTCCACGGGCAGAGTCCCGGCCAGCACAAGGCCCGCAACATAGCCGCCGATCGCAAAAAATCCGGCTTGGCCAAAGCTGAGAATCCCGGCGAAACCCCACAGCAGTGCCAGCGACATCGCGAGTAGGCCAAAGGTCATGTATTGTGGAAGGATATAGGTCAAATAACCGCCCAGACTGAGCGGGATCAGCCCCAGAAGAACGAAGACGGCAATAGCCATCTTCCCTTCGGCATCCATTTTTCTGGCAGATTTTTCGTGCTGCGCCATCTTGCGTTTATTTTTCAGGTTACGATCGGCTGGCCAGAATGCCGCGCGGGAAGAAGCGCAGCAGGATGACGGCAACGACAAAGACAATGGTTTGGGCAAACACCTGGCTTGTGCTCAGCGCGAACAACGTCTCGGCTCCGCCGATCACGAAGCTGCCGACAATCGTGCCTTGCACCAGCAGTCCCAGGCCACCAAGCGTGACCACGAAAAAGGATCGCACAAGATACACGTTGCCGATATAGGGGTCGATGCTGAGCATGGGGCTGATCAGCGCGCCAGCCAGACCCGAAAGGAAGGCCCCTGACACAAAGACCTGCTTATACAGCAGCGAAACATCCTGCCCCAGCAGGCTGGCGACCTCCTGGTT
>JBCKXH010000082.1:0-11297 GCA_038921555.1 Paracoccaceae bacterium | reverse complement strand
GTCAAGGGTCAGATGTGGGCGTTTCGGGAGGCGAGATCGCTGGCGGGCGTGGTCGCCGGGGAGGGGCAGGCCTGGGATGGCTGGCGAATCGAGGGGCGCTGGCCCGAGGGGGCGGAGCTGCGGGCCTTGGGGGCCGGGATAACGCGGTGTGGCGATTGGCGGGCGGTGGACCTGCCGAGGGCGGTGTTGATGGTCAGCCCTGCCCTGTGGCAAGGTGACGCGCTGATCGCCGCCCCACATGCCGGATTTTGGCCGGATTTGGCACCGATTACAGCGCCATTCCGCTTTTCGCGGCGGTAGCCTGCATCAATCGGCGATAGCGCATTGAACCGGCCTTGCGAATGTCTATCTTGTCGGGCAATGGCCATCCCGATCATGGCTGCGCGCCCGCATCAGGCGTGGCGCATCAAGGAGTTTGTTCGTGGGTAATGCTCGCAACATCGCGTTCTGGGTTGTTTTGCTGCTGCTGCTGCTGGCGCTGTTCCAGATGTTCAACTCTGGTCGGTCAGTCGCGACCCAGACCGTGCCCTATTCCGACTTTATCGCGCAGGTTGACGCCGGCGAGGTGAAGGCCGTTGAACTGGACGGCGAAAAGGTCCGCATCACCGGCAAGGACGGCACGCATTATCTGACGATCCGTCCGGCGGGCGAACAGGTGACCGACAAGCTCTTGGACAAGGGCGTGATCATTCAGGCCCGTCCGCAAGAGCAATCGGGCCTGTTGAATGTCCTGCTGAGCTATCTGCCTTTCCTGCTGCTGATCGGGGTCTGGATTTTCTTCATGAACCGGATGCAGGGCGGCGGGCGTGGCGGGGCGATGGGCTTTGGCAAATCGCGGGCCAAGCTGTTGACCGACAAGCAGGGTCGCGTGACGTTTGACGACGTGGCGGGGATCGACGAGGCGAAAGAGGAGCTTGAGGAGATTGTCGAGTTTCTGCGCAACCCGCAGAAGTATAGCCGTCTGGGAGGCAAAATTCCCAAAGGTGCGCTGCTGGTTGGCGCGCCCGGCACCGGTAAGACCTTGTTGGCGCGGGCAATTGCCGGCGAGGCGGGGGTGCCGTTCTTTTCCATCTCGGGTTCCGATTTCGTGGAAATGTTCGTCGGTGTGGGGGCTAGCCGGGTGCGCGACATGTTCGAGCAGGCCAAGAAGAATGCACCCTGCATCGTGTTCATCGACGAGATCGACGCCGTGGGCCGCTCGCGTGGCGTCGGCATCGGCGGCGGCAATGACGAGCGTGAGCAGACGCTGAACCAGTTGCTGGTCGAGATGGACGGGTTTGAGGCGAACGAAGGTGTCATCATCGTCGCCGCCACCAACCGCAAGGACGTTCTGGACCCTGCGCTGTTGCGTCCGGGTCGGTTTGACCGCCAGATCCATGTGCCGCTGCCCGATATCAAGGGCCGCGAAAAGATTCTGACCGTCCATGCCCGCAAGGTGCCGGCTGGTCCCGATGTCGATCTGCGGATCATTGCGCGCGGCAGCCCCGGATTCTCGGGGGCTGACCTCGCCAACCTGGTGAATGAGGCGGCACTGATGGCGGCGCGCTTTGGCCGCCGCTTCGTGACGATGGTGGATTTCGAGCAGGCCAAGGACAAGGTCATGATGGGCGCCGAGCGGCGCTCGATGGTGCTGACCGACGGTCAGAAGGAAATGACGGCCTATCACGAGGCGGGCCATGCCATCGTCGGCATGTCGCTGCCCAAGTGCGACCCGGTCTACAAGGCCACGATCATCCCGCGCGGTGGCTCGCTGGGTATGGTGATGAGCCTGCCCGAGATGGACCGCCTGAACTGGCACAAGGACCAGTGCAAGCAGAACATCGCCATGACCATGGCGGGCAAAGCGGCCGAGATCATCAAATGGGGTGCCGATTCGGTGTCGAACGGGCCATCGGGCGACATCATGCAGGCCTCCTCGATGGCGCGGGCGATGGTGATGCGCTGGGGCATGTCGGATGCGGTCGGCAACATCGACTATTCCGAGGCGCATCAGGGCTATACCGGCAACACCGGCGGCTTTTCGGTCTCGGCGGACACCAAGACGCTGATCGAAAACGAGGTCAAGGCGCTGATCGACGAGGGCTATGACACCGCGCGCCGGGTGCTGTTGGAGAAGAACACCGAGTTCGAGCGTCTGGCGCAGGGCCTGTTGGAATACGAAACCCTGACCGGCGATGAGATCAGGAAGGTCGTGGCGGGTGAGGCGATTGGCGGCAATGATGACAAATCCGCGCCGACGAGTGGTGGCAACACCTCGATAATGTCGATCCCCAAAACCAAGAGCAAAGCCGTCAAGCTTGGCCTGAAACCGGAGCCTTCTGCTTGACGGGGCAGCCCAAATGCGACTGGAACCCCGAAACCCTTGCAAGGTTTCGGGGTTCGCGTTTGCGGCCCGCGCTGGAGCCGTTGATGCAGGCCCGCGCTGATGCCGCCCCACCGGGTGTTTTCGTCCTGAAGGTGTAGAATGCCGGTCCTGAAGCCCACCGAATATGTTGGAATCATCACCTATCTGGGCCGGGTTCCGGCCAAGCCCGCGGTTCTGGCCAGCCAGCCGGAGCAGGAGCTGTATGCCAGCTTTGCCGGGGTGGCAGGCGATGTGCATGGCGGCTTGACGCGGGCGTCCTGCGTGCGGGTGAAGGTGCTATATCCCGAAGGCACCGAGATTGCCAATACAAGGCAGCTCTCGGTGCTGTCGGAAGAGGAAATCGCCGGGATTGCCGAAAGCATGGGCCTGCCCGGGTTGGACCCTGCGCTGCTTGGCGCCTCAATGGTGGTGCGGGGTATCCCCGATTTCAGCCATGTGCCGCCGGGGTCGCGGTTGCAGGGGGCCAGCGGGGCAACCCTGGTGGTGGACCTGAACAACCGGCCTTGTATCTTTCCCGGCAAAGGCATTGAGGCAGCGCACCACGGCTATGGCAAACACTTCAAGCCTGCCGCCGAGGGGCGGCGCGGTATTGTGGCTTGGGTCGAGCGCGAGGGTTGGTTCCGGCTGGGGGATGAGGTGCGGCTGCATGTGCCCGATCAGCGGCCATGGGCGCTCATGGACAGGGCACGGGCCAGTTGAACCCGGCCTTTACAGGTTGAAATCAAGCGCGCTGACGCTGGCGACGTTGCGCAGAAGAATGGCGAAATCACCCCTGCCGTCGCCGTTGATGTCGCCCATCACGATCAGGCGGTGGCCAATGCCTACGGGGGCGAAATAGAGGCTTTCGGCGCTGGTGGGCAGACCCGCGTCCGACGTCTAGGCGAGGTTGATCCCGACCGTCTCGGCATAGATGCCGTTCACGCGTAAAGTGTCGGTGCCGCTGCTGTCATCGGTCAGGGTAATGGTTTCGCTGCCGGTGGACAATTGGTCAACCACATAGACATTATCGGCCAAAATAGCCTCCTCTTGAGAGTCTCGCGCTGAAATCCTGTGCTGCCAGCATAGAACAAAGCCGGCAGCATTCAAGTCGCGCGTCAGAGGATGAAGTCGCTTGCCGCAAGCTCCGTGACGCCCAGCAGCAGAATGGCAAAGTCCGCCTGCCGGTCGCCGTTGATGTCGCCGATGACCATCAGGTCGCCGCCCTGTGCGACAAGGCGCAGCTCGCCGCCACTGCCCTGAAATTCGGTGGTGATCAGGTGGAATGCCTGATTGCCGCCCAGGGCTGTATTGGCGTCAATGGTGGACAGGTCGATGCGGTCGCCGTCGGCAGGGGCGAAATCGGTGATGATGTCCTGCAAGGCGAGTGCGGCTGAACTGTCGGCTGCTTGGCGAAACACGAAGCGGTCGGCACCAGTGCCGCCGGTCAGCCTATCCATGCCGTAGCCGCCGGTCAGCTTATCGTTGCCAGAGCCGCCGTCCAGGATGTCATCCCCGAGCTCGCCAAAGATCATGTCATTGCCGTTGCCGCCAAGGCCGGTGTCATTGCCGCCGCCCAGTTTCAGGCGGTCATAGCCGCCACCGCCAAAGAAGGCATTGTCATTGGCACGGTCGGCAAGGGTGGATTTGTTGGCGTCGGTGATGATGTCGCGAAAGGCCGAGCCTGTCACATCCGAAAAGCCAAGAACCCGGTCGCCTTGGGCATCGCCACCCGCGCCGGTCACCGTCGCGCCATAGGCAAGGGTGATCCGGATGCCTGCTGCCGAGAAAGCATAGGACAGCATGTCACCCAAGGTGCCGCCACCGTCCAGAGTGTCAGCGCCAGCCCCGCCTTCCAGCGTGTCGCGCCCGCTGCCCCCCGCAATCGCATCCTCGCCGCTGTCGCCAAACAGCAGGTCATCGTCGGCGTCGCCAAAGATCTCATCCGCGCCGGAGCCGCCGTGGACAGTATCGCCGCCCATCCCGCCCCAGATGGTATCCGAGGCTCCTAGGCCGCTGAAAGCCGCATCGCCGATCAGACGATTGGCGAATTCGTTGCCTTGAATGAAATCACTACCGTTACTGCCAAAGGCATTCTCGATCATTCCATTGATCAGCAGTCGGTGACCCTGGCCGTTCTGGTCATGGTAATAGCCACTCGCTGTCATGGTCTGCCCGCCGATGGCCGAATAGCTCAGCGAGATTTCCACGGTCTTGGCGTAAACGCCCTGCACCGAAATGGTGTGGCTGCCCAGATCATCGCCGTTGATGGTTACCAGATCGGCCCCGGTCACCCACAGGTCCAGAACATAGGTGTGATCGGGCATTGGAAACCATCCTCATCCGTCAGGGGCCAACTGCAACTGTCGGGTAAATGGGTAAAGAAATCGGCAGCAGCCCTTAAACTTGGCAACACTTTGGCGTAAAGGTTTCAAAACGAGACTATCTTCCGTCTGCGTTCCAAAATTTCCGATCAGAAAGACGAACTGGCGATTTTGGCGGGGCGGAAGTCGGAAAAAGCGACTCCGCTGTGGGGTTTTCTGGTCTATCAGGACGCTGACGAGCCCAGCCTGAACTTGGCGGAGCGACCCTTTGGGAGTGAGACATGGCCTTCAAGACCGATATCGAGATTGCACGCGAAGCCAAGAAGAAGCCGATCATCGAGATCGGTGCCAGATTGGGCATCCCCACCGAGCATCTGCTGCCCTACGGCCACGACAAGGCCAAGGTCAGCCAGGAGTTCATCAAGTCGCTGGCGGCTCGCCCCGATGGCAAGCTGATCCTGGTGACCGCGATCAACCCGACCCCGGCGGGCGAGGGCAAGACCACCACCACGGTCGGGCTGGGCGATGGTCTGAACCGGATCGGCAAGAAGGCGGTGATCTGTATCCGCGAAGCCTCGCTTGGCCCGAACTTCGGCATGAAGGGCGGGGCGGCGGGTGGTGGTTACGCGCAGGTCGTGCCGATGGAAGAGATGAACCTGCATTTCACCGGCGATTTCCACGCGATCACCAGCGCCCACAACTTGCTGTCGGCAATGATCGACAACCACATCTATTGGGGTAACGCGCTGGACATCGACGCCCGCCGGGTGGTGTGGCGCCGGGTGATGGACATGAACGACCGCGCGCTGCGCGACATCGTCGTCAACCTGGGTGGCGTGTCGAACGGCTTTCCGCGGCAAACCGGCTTTGACATCACCGTGGCGTCGGAAGTCATGGCGATCCTGTGCCTGTCGAACGACCTGGCCGACCTAGAAAAGCGTCTGGGTGATATCGTTGTCGCCTATACAAGCGCCAGAAAGCCGATCTATTGCCGCGACATCAAGGCGGATGGCGCGATGACTGTCCTGCTCAAGGACGCGATGCAGCCGAACCTGGTGCAGACGCTGGAAAACACCCCGGCCTTCGTGCATGGCGGGCCGTTCGCCAACATCGCCCATGGCTGCAACTCGGTCATCGCCACCAGAACTGCGCTGAAACTGGCGGAATATGTCGTCACCGAAGCCGGTTTCGGGGCTGATCTTGGTGCCGAGAAATTCTTTGACATCAAATGCCGCAAGGCCGGGCTGAAGCCGTCGGCTGCGGTCATCGTCGCCACGGTGCGCGCGATGAAGATGAATGGCGGGGTTGCCAAGGCCGATCTTGGTGCCGAAAACCTGGCCGCCGTGCAAAAGGGCTGCCCGAACCTTGGCCGCCATATTGGTAACGTCAAAAGCTTTGGCGTGCCGGTTGTCGTCGCGATCAACCATTTCTACTCTGATACCGACGCCGAGATTGCCGCCGTGCAGGCCTATGTCGCCGCTCAGGGGGCCGAGGCGATCCTGTGCAAGCATTGGGCCAATGGCGGGGCCGGGATCGAGGAACTGGCGCATAAGGTTGTCGCGATGTGCGAGGGGCCGTCGAACTTTGCGCCACTTTATCCCGACGAGATGCCGCTGTTTCAAAAGATCGAAACCATCGCCAAGCGGATCTATCACGCCGACGAAGTGCTGGCCGACAAGTCGATCCGTGATCAGCTGAAAACTTGGGAGGCGGCTGGCTATGGAAATTTGCCGATCTGCATCGCCAAGACGCAATACAGCTTTTCGACCGATCCCAACCTGCGCGGCGCGCCGACCGGCCATTCGGTGCCGGTCCGCGAGGTGCGGTTGTCGGCGGGGGCGGGGTTTGTCGTGGTGATCTGCGGTGAGGTCATGACGATGCCCGGTCTGCCCAGAGTGCCCTCGGCCGAGGTGATCCGGCTGAACGCGGAAGGCCAGGTCGAAGGATTGTTCTGAGGCTTTGTTGTTTCTGGCGGTGCCCTCGGGTATGAGGGCAGCACGGCAATGAGGCGAGTGATGAGCAAACCTGCGGCGGAATGTATGACGATGGCGGAGATCCGGTCGCAGATTGACCGGCTTGACGCCGAACTGGTGGCGCTGCTAGCACAAAGGGTCGGCTATATCGACCGGGCGGCGGCGATCAAGACCGGGCAGGGCCTGCCCGCCCGCATCGACGACCGCATCGAGGAAGTGGTGGCCAAGGTGCGCGCTCATGCCGTGGCGCATGGCCTGCCGCCGGACCGGCTGGAAAAGCTGTGGCGCAAGCTGATCGACTGGTCGATCGAGCGCGAAGAAACCGTGCTGGGGCCAGACGGGAAAACTTCGGGCCCGGCAGAGAAGACTTGAGGACGTTGCACAGCAAGGGAGGATTGCCATGAAGGCCCTGATCAAACGGTTTCTGGCGCTGTCTTTGATGGCCACTTCGGTCGGCGTGACCTTGGTGCTGCTGATCATGGGCTATGAGGTGGCGCTGATGGTGATGGGCCGCGGTTATACCTCGGGCCAGACCTCGATGCTGGTGCTGGCGGCATTCCCCAGCTTGTTTGCCCTGCTGTCGGTGCCGTTCTGGCTGACCTTGCGGCGGCTGCGTCGCTAACCCCCTAACCCAATTGAGAAATGATGTTGATACGAGAAACCAGCAAAATCAACCTCTTACTACCCCTCTCACGCGTGAGAGCCTATGAGAGAGCAGAAAAGATGACGGCAGTGGTGATCGACGGCAAGGCCTTTGCGGCCAGGGTGCGGGCGCAGGTGCAGGCCGAGGTGACCAAGCTGAAACAGGCGAAGGGCATCACGCCGGGTCTGGCGGTGGTGCTGGTCGGTGAGGACCCGGCCAGCCAAGTTTACGTCCGCTTCAAGCACGCCGCGACCATCGAGGTCGGGATGGCGTCGTTCGAGCATCGGCTGGCGGTTGAGACCTCGGAGGCCGACCTGTTGGCACTGATCCGGCAGTTGAACGCTGATCCGGCGGTGCATGGCATTCTGGTGCAACTGCCGCTGCCGTTGCATCTGAACGCGGAACTGATCATCAACACGATTGAACCCGCCAAGGATGTCGATGGCTTCCACATCTCGAACGTCGGGCGGTTGGGGATCGGGCAGAAAAGCATGGTGCCCTGCACGCCCTTGGGCTGCCTGATGATGCTGCGCGATCATCTGGGTTCGCTGGCGGGGCTGAATGCGGTGGTGGTCGGGCGCAGCAATATCGTCGGCAAGCCGATGGCGCTATTGCTGTTGGGCGACAGTTGCACGGTGACGATTGCGCATTCCCGCACCAGGGACTTGGCGGCTCTGTGCCGAGGGGCGGATATTCTGGTCGCGGCAGTCGGGCGACCCGAGATGATCACCGGGGATTACGTCAAGCCCGGCGCTGTGGTGATCGACGTCGGGATCAACCGGACCCAGCGTGACGGCAAGTCGCGGCTGGTCGGGGATGTCCATTATGCCTCGGCCTCGGCCATTGCGGGGGCGATCACGCCGGTGCCGGGTGGGGTGGGGCCGATGACGATTGCTTGTCTGCTGGCCAATACTCTGACGGCGTGCTGCCGGGCGAATGGCTTGGCGGAGCCGGTAGGGTTGACGGCTTGAGGTGACGACTTGAGTTGACGAGGGCCGGGGCAGCTTGTATGGCCGCTTTGCGCGGATGGTTGGGTGATCGCGGGCGGTAACGTTCGAGGAAAGTCCGGACTCCATGAAGCAAGGGTGCCGGGTAATGCCCGGCGGGGGCGACCTCAGGGAAAGCGCCACAGAGAACAGACTGCCGTGGTTTCGGGGGCCAAACCTGCAAAGGGAAAGCCTCGGAGGTTCTGCGGCGATGGTGAAACGGTGGGGTAAGAGCCCACCACGGACCGGGCAACCGGGACGGTATGGCAAGCCCCACCCGGAGCAATGCCGAATAGGGGCCTCGCGTGGGTTTGGTCCAGGGCCGCGAGGTTCGGGATACCGCCACAGGGACGCTTCAGCCCAGAGGCCCGGGTTGGCAGCTTGACCGCCCTGGCAACAGGTGCGGCAGAGGAATGATCATCCAGAGGCCAAGGCGCAAGTCGGGGCCTTGGACAGAATCCGGCTTACAGGCCACCCGCGCACTTTGATTTTCGGGCGGTGTCGTTTTACGCGACATCGTGTTTTTAGTAATGGTTACAATGGTTTAGCTGTTTATATTAACCTTTGACAAAGAATTTGTCGCGTGTTGCCGCAGGCAGCAGAGTTGGGTAGATTGGCCACCAAAATGGGCCGACCCGACCCGACCCGCAAAGGCAGCAAGATGTCTCAAGATGCAGACGACTCCCCCGCACATTTGACCGACCGCGAGGCGCGCAGGGCGGCCAAGAAGGGCATGTTCAAGCGGGCGGTGGCGCAGGTCTCGGGCATGGCACAGACCTCTGTCAAAGAGGGTGACGGCTTTGTCCAGCATCTTTACGACGGTTACGAAACCTACCGCCGGGTGCAGGAGGAAGGCAACAAGGCCAAGTTGCAGGCGCAGTTCGTCAAGAAGGGCCATATCTTTTACCTGGCCAAATGGTTGCAGGAGGCCGGGGCCGGGCCGATTGCTTTTGGGCTTTGTCATGGCGTGCGGCGCGGCAAGGAACAGAAGTGGTTCCGCAAGAAACTGGCCGGCGCCAATGTGATCGGCACCGATATTTCGGCAACGGCGAGTGAGTTCGAAAACACCGTGCAATGGGATTTCCACGACGACAATCCCGAATGGCAGGGAAGCGCCGATTTTGTCTATTCCAACTCGTGGGACCATGCCTATGACCCCGGCAAGGCGTTCAGCGCCTGGGCCAGATGCCTGAAGCCGGGCGGCTGGCTGCTGATCGACCACACGCGCGGCCATATGCCGAAATCGTCGAATGTGCTGGACCCGTTTGGCGCGACGCAGGATGCGGTGATCCGAACCTTGGGCGAAAGCTGCGGCGATCTGGGGAGCGTTGTTGCGGTTCTGGACCGCACCGCCGATGAGGACTACCCGGCAACCGTGATCGTGTTCCAGCGGACCTGAAAGCGCGGCTCTTGCGTTGAATGCGGTTGACTCTGCCGCCTGCTTGGCTAAAAGCCGGGCTTCAAGGATTTTCCGGGGCGGCAGTGCTGGCCCGATGCAGGAGAGATGAGCATGGCCAAACCGGCGACGATCAAGATCCGTCTGAACTCGACGGCTGGCACCGGGCACTTTTATGTGACCACGAAGAACGCCCGCACCCTGACCGAGAAGATGGTTGTGAAAAAGTATGATCCCGTCAAGCGGGCGCATGTCGAATACAAGGAAGGCAAGATCAAGTAAGATCGCGCCAGACCTGAGCATTGAAGGCCGCGCCCATGGGTGCGGCCTTTTTGTTTTTTGAGGGGGGCTGGGTCAGGCGACCTGACCGCCATTCGCCAGCCAAAGCGCGCCGTCCTGACCAAGCTCTGCAATCGCGCGGGCGTCGTAAGCTTTGATCTCGGCCTGGCTGAGCGTGTCACGCCAGCGGTCATTGCTGCCTTTGTGGATGAAGGTTCCAGACCCGCCTTGCCACATAACACCGCCAAGCGGGGCGAATTGGTCGGCATTGGCCTTCATGTAGTCAAAGCCGCAATGTTCGACGATGGCGGGAAAGCTGGCCTGATTTACCGGAATCGCCAGAAAAGCGGCCACCCGGCGGATCGTGCCGGGCAGATCGGCCTTCATGTCGTTGAAATGCAGCAGCATCACATTGGGCAGATGGCGAATCTCCCACCACGAGCGGACATTCTCCCAAAAAGGCCAATAGGGGAAACCGTCGCCGGCAAACCAATCCTGATAAAAGCCGTGGGCGTCGCGGGTGCCACGCTCGATCGGGGGGCCGACGCGGCCCGGAGTGTCGCTGAACACCGAGAAATATTCGTCAGTGGCGTTTATGTGGTGGTTGTAAAGGCTCCACACCGCGTCGCGACCGTCGCGGCAGACATAGATGTATTTGGCCTTGGGCGAAAAGACCAGCGCATCGACCGGAAGATGGGTTTTGACAAAGCGGCGGGTGGTCTGGGCGGCCATGGCCGCTTTAGCCTCTGCTGGCACAATGCGCATATCGAGCCAGAGCGACATCTCATGCACGCGCAACCCGACCGCGCCGTCGAACAGAAGCTGAGCCACGATCTGCTGGGTCCAGGTGGTGCCGGACTTGGCATAGGATCCGATGACGATATCGTCGTCGCGAAAGTCCCATCTGTCCCAACAAGTGGAATCCATATGGGTATTGTGCAGGTCGCGGCGCTTGACTGGCCAGGCAGTATCCGCAGTTTGGTTCATGGATCGGGCTCCCAATAAACATTCGAGAAGAAGGTAATTCAGAAACACCACGAATTCAAGCGCAAAGGGCCGGATATCATATCCGGCCCTTGTTCATTGATTCGAAGATAGGCGTCCAGTTTACTCGCGGTTGCCCATGAAGTGCAACAGGAACATGAACATGTTGATGAAGTCGAGATACAAGGTCAGCGCGCCCATGATCGCCGACTTGCCCAGCCAGTCGCTATCGCCGATCTGGGCATGTGCCAGATAGTCGTTCTTGATCTTCTGGGTGTCCCAGGCGGTCAGGCCAGCGAAGATCAGCACGCCGATGGCCGAGATCGCAAAGGCCAGCGCCGAGGAAGCAAGGAAGATGTTGACCACCATGG